>NZ_JBSGCR010000015.1:87939-156372 GCF_053601935.1 Streptosporangium sp. NPDC004631
CAACAACGACGCCAGTCCCTGGGTTCAGATCCCCGGTGCCCTCAGTGACATCGGCGCGGCCTCCGACGGCACCGTGTGGGGCGTCAACTCCGGCGGAGACATCTTCCGCTACACCGGAGACCAGCCGGGCTAAATCGCGAAAGTCACACGACTCCGCCCTTTGGGGAGGGATTGTCGCGTGCGCGCGTAAGGGGCCGGGGAATCCGGCGAAACCGTCCCGGACCCCTTCACGCGCGCACGCGCGAGCGGCTCGCGAAACTCGCCATGAAAACTGGTGGACGATACAGGGATTGAACCTGTGACCTCTTCCGTGTCAGGGAAGCGCTCTCCCGCTGAGCTAATCGTCCGTGCGGAACACGAGAGGTGGAGACGGGATTCGAACCCGTGTACACGGCTTTGCAGGCCGTTGCCTCGCCTCTCGGCCACTCCACCGGAGTGAGAGCCCGAAGACCCTTCGAGCGGAAGACGGGATTCGAACCCGCGACCCTCACCTTGGCAAGGTGATGCTCTACCACTGAGCCACTTCCGCGTGTTTCCGCCGGGCGTCCCCCGCGGCAACGAGTGAACTCTAGCGGGTTTTCCGGGTGCTTGCCTAACCGTGACCGGCCGGACCGGCGGAGCCCGCGGGTGATTCCGTGCCCCACGAAGTACGATCCGCGATCATCGAAGGGGCCGTCACATCCCGCCGCCGTGGCCGGGGCCGGAGGGGAGGTCCCGTCCGGCATGATTCGTCCTAACGGTCCCGGTGCGGTAAAAACACCAGGTGGAGTCGTTGAAGCTGGGATCGCTTGAGGTCTGGCCGCCGGTGGTGCTCGCACCCATGGCCGGGATCACCAACGCGCCGTTCCGGACGCTCTGCCGCGAGCAGGGCGGGGGACTGTTCGTCTGCGAGATGATCACGACGCGGGCGCTGGTGGAGCGGAACGCCAAGACGCTCAAGATGATCCGGTTCGAGCCGGGTGAAAAGCCCCGCAGCATCCAGCTCTACGGGGTCGACCCGGTGACCGTCGGCAGGGCCGTCCGCATGATCGCCGAGGAGGGCCTGGCCGATCACGTGGACCTCAACTTCGGCTGCCCGGTGCCCAAGGTGACCCGGCGGGGCGGCGGCTCGGCCCTGCCGTACAAGCGGAACCTGCTCCGGGCCATCCTGCGCGAGGCCGTGCGCAACGCCGGGACGCTGCCGGTGACCATGAAGATGCGGAAGGGCATCGACGACGACCACCTCACCTATCTGGACGCCGGGCGGATCGCGGTGGAGGAGGGGATCGCGGCGATCGCGCTGCACGGTCGCACCGCCGTCCAGCACTACGGCGGGGCCGCGGACTGGGGGGCCGTCGCGCGGCTCAAGGAGGCGGTGACCGAGATCCCCGTGCTCGGCAACGGCGACATCTGGAGCGCCGCCGACGCGCTGCGGATGATGGCCGAGACCGGGTGCGACGGCGTCGTCGTGGGCCGGGGCTGCCTGGGGCGCCCCTGGCTGTTCGCGGACCTGGCGGCCGTGTGCGACGGCCGCGCCGAGTCGATCCGGCCGAGGCTGGGCGAGGTCGCCGCGACGATGGACCGGCACGCCACGCTGCTGGCCGAGTGCTTCGGCAGCGAGCAGCACGCCGTGGCCGACTTCCGCAAGCACGTCGGCTGGTATCTCAAGGGCTTCACCGTCGGCGCCGACCTCCGCCGCCGCCTGGCCGTCTCCGTCACCCTCGCCGACCTCCGGGACGGCCTGGCCGAGTTGGAGGCCGGTCAGCCCTGGCCCGACGGCGTGGACGCGCCGCGCGGCAAGACGCACCCGCGTGACCGCGTCCACCTGCCGGCGGGGTGGCTGGACGACCCCTACGAGGTCGTCGTCCCCTGCGCCGACGCCGAGCTCGACACCTCCGGCGGCTGACGGCCGGAGGGCTCACCGGTTCTTGGACGGCCGCCGCCTCCGGCGGGGCCGATGCCGCGAGGGTGACGGGAATGTGGCGTCATTCCGACAGAATAATGTCACCTTTCCGGCTACCCTCCTGTCAGGAATCGGCGGCCCGCACGGGGAGACGACGCTTGACGGAGACCACGGCACCGGATGACCTGATCGCGGAGTTCGACGCCGAGCGGCCCGCCAGGCGGCTGTCCGGCCGGGTGGCGCGGGCCGTCGCCCTCGTCGCCCTCGGGCTCTCGCTCTACGCGCTCTACCGGGCGTTCCGCCCCGGTCCCGTGCTGCCCTACCGGATGCTCTTCCTCGCGGTCGTGCTGCCGCTCACCTTCGTCTGCTACAAGCCGGGGCCGCGGAGTGGCGATCGGCCGGGGGCGGTCGACTGGGCGCTGGCGGTGCTGTCGCTCGCGCTCTGCCTCTACCCGACGGTCGTCTTCGACGACTTCATCAGGCGGGCGTTCGCCCCGACGGTCCTCGACGTGGTGGTGGGCGCGGCCATCTCGCTGCTGGTGCTGGAGGCCTGCCGCCGCACGGTCGGCTGGATCCTGCCCGCGGTCTGCGCCGGGTTCCTCGCCTACGCCTACTACGGCGGCTACCTGCCCTTCGACTGGGCCGTCGGGCACCGGGGCTACGACGTCGACAGGATCGTGGCCTCGCTGGTGATGGGCACCGACGGTGTGTACGGCGTGCCGCTCGACGTGGCGGCCACCTACATCATCCTCTTCACCGTCTACGGGACGGTCCTCGACCGTTCCGGCGCGGGCAGGTTCTTCGTGGACGTCTCCCTGGCGGCCTTCCGGCGCTCACGCTCGGCCCCCGGCCGTACGGTCGCCCTCGCCGGGTTCCTGCTCGGTACGGTCAGCGGCTCGGGTGTGGCGACGACGGTGAGCGTGGGCAGCGTCGCCTGGCCGATCCTGCGCGGGGCGGGATACCCCCGTGAGCAGGGCGGAGGCGTGCTCGCCGCCGCGGGCATCGGCGCGATCCTGTCCCCGCCCACGTTGGGCGCGGCGGCGTTCGTCATCGCCGAATACCTCCGGGTGAGCTACCTCACCGTGCTCGTCTACGCGCTGATTCCCACGATCCTGTACTACCTGGGAGTCTTCCTGGCCATCGAGATCGACGCCCGCAAGTACGGCACGCGGCCGGCCGGGGCGGACGCGCCGCGCCTGTGGCCGCTGATGCGGCGGTTCGGATACCACTTCAGCTCGCTGTTCGTGATCGTCGTCCTGATGGCGCTGGGGCAGTCGCCGTTCCGGGCGGTGGTGTACGCCACGCTGCTGGCCCTCGCGCTCTCCTTCCTCGACCCCGGCCGGCGGCTCACCCCGCGGAGAGCGGCCGAGGCGCTCGCCGCGGGCACCACGGGGGTGCTTCCCGTCGCGGTCACCTGTGCCGCCGCCGGGATGATCGTCGCCGTCGTCACGCTGACCGGGCTGGGCCTCAAGGCGAGCTCGCTGATCGTGGGGGCCTCGGGCGGCATTCTCGCCGTCACCGCGCTGCTGTGCGCGCTGGCGGTGCTGGTGCTCGGCCTGGCCGTGCCGGTGACCGCGTCGTTCGTCATCGCGGCGGTCGTCATCGGTCCGGCGCTGACCGGCCTGGGGGCGGGTCCGGCCGAGGCGTACATGTTCATCTTCTACTACGCGGTGCTGTCGGAGGTCAGCCCGCCCACGGCGCTGTCGGCCCTCGCGGCCTCGGCCATCACCGGCGGCAACGCCCACC
Organism: Streptosporangium sp. NPDC004631; assembly: GCF_053601935.1. Classification (NCBI taxonomy): domain Bacteria; kingdom Bacillati; phylum Actinomycetota; class Actinomycetes; order Streptosporangiales; family Streptosporangiaceae; genus Streptosporangium; species Streptosporangium sp. NPDC004631. The sequence continues at coordinate 91,568 of NZ_JBSGCR010000015.1, forward strand.
GGACCATGATGGCCACCTGGAAGTACACGCTTCCGGCCTTCCTGGTGCCGTTCGCCTTCGTGCTGACCCCCACGGGGTCGGCGCTGCTGGCCCAGGGGCCGATAGGGGAGATTCTCTTCGCGACAGGGGTCTCGGCGCTCGCGGTGGCGGCCCTGGCCGCCACCACCGGTGGCTGGCTGTTCGGCCGGGCGAGACCGGCCGAGCGGGTGCTGTGCGGGGTGGCGGCGGTCCTGCTGCTGTTCCTGTCGCCCGTTCCGGCGCTGGCCGGGGCGGGTCTGCTGGCCCTGGCCGTCGCACTGCACCTGGTCACCCGAGCTCGGGAGGAACAATGACGATCATCAGGCGTGTGGCCGTGCTACTGGCCGCCGGGGCGTTGCTGCTCGGCGGCTGCGGCGGTGACCGTTCCGCCGGCCGGGCCGGGGACGGAGGCGCCGAGGGCAGGCGGCTGTCGATCGCCACCGGCAACACCACGGGCGTCTACTACGTCCTCGGCGGGGCCCTCGCCGACCAGATCGGCAGGCACATCCCCGGCTATCAGGCCACGGCCGAGGCGACCGGCGCCTCGGTGGAGAACATCCAGCGAGTCGTCAGGGGCGACTCCGACATCGCCTTCACCCTCGCCGACTCCGCCGCCGACGCGGTCACGGGCACGGGGGCGTTCACCTCTCCGCAGCCGATCCGCGCCATCGCCCGCCTGTACGACAACTACACCCAGGTGGTCGCCACCGTCGAGTCGGGCGTGAAAACGCTCGCCGACCTCAAGGGCAAGCGGGTCTCCACGGGGTCCCCCAACTCCGGCACCGAGGTCATCGCGCTGCGTCTGCTCACGGTCGCGGGCCTTGACCCGGAAGAGGACGTCGTGCTTCAGTCGCTCGGCCTGCCCGAGAGCGTGCAGGCGATCAAAGACGGCGATCTCGACGCCCTGGTCTGGTCCGGCGGCCTGCCCACGCCGGGGGTCACCGACCTGATGACCAGCCTCAAGGGTGAGGTGACCCTCATCCCGCTGGACGATGCGCCGGCCCCCCTGCGCGACCGGTACGGCCAGGCGTACGCCGCGGGCACGATCCCCAGGGACGTCTACTCGACCCCGGCCGACGTCGCCACGATCACGGTGCCGAACCTGCTCGTGGTGAACGAGGGCATGGACCCCGCCCTGGCCGGCGGCCTCGCCCGGCTGCTGCTGGAGCACCGGGCGGAGTTGGAGAGGGTCCACCCCGCGGCCCGGAGCGTCACCCGTGAGAGCGCCCCCCGGGCCGGCCCTGTCCCCCTCCACGAGGGCGCCCGGAAGTACTACGGCTGACCTTCGCGAGGAAGGGCCCGATCTGTCGGTCGGGTCTGATAGCTCTGCTCCATGACCAAACGTGGAGTGACCCCCGAGGAGTTCTTGAGGATCGCGTCGGCGCTGCCCGAGGTGGAGCTGGCCCAATACAGTGAGGAGTGGGTCGGGCTCAGGGTCCGGGGCAAGGGCTTCGGCTACTTCTCGGAGGCCAAGCGGACCGCCCAGGTCAAGGTCACCGTGGAGGAGCGGGCCGCCATGGTGGGGGAGGACCCGGAGGTCTACGGGTCCTCCTGGACCAGCGGCCGGTTCGGCTGGGTGGAGATCCGGCTGGACCGCGTCGACCCCGCCGAGCTGGCCGAGGCGGTGACCGAGGGGTGGTGCCTGACCGCCCCGTCCGGCCTGGTCGCCGACTACGAGGCCCGCGCCGGCCTCGCCTCGGTCAAAGACGGTTCAGGCCGATGACGTGCACCACGGCGCGGCCCTCCTCGTCGGAGGCCGCCAGGGCCACCTGGGCGTCGATGCCCCAGTCGCCGTCGCCCGCCGGATCGGCGATGACCTGGCGGACCCGCCAGAACTCCTTCTCCTCCTCGATGCGGAGCAGGCCGGGGCCGCGGGCGTCGGGGCCGGTGCCGATCTCCTCGTGGTCGGCGTAGTAGGCGTCGAGCGCGGCCCCCCAGTCGACGTCCGGTGCCAGCTCGGCGAGCTCCTCCTCCTTCTCCAGGGCTGCCAGCTCGACCAGCCGGAACATCGCGTTGCGGACCAGCACCCTGAAGGCGCGGATGTTGGCGGTGACCGGTTTGGTGGTCTCCTCCAGCGAGGGCGCCTCCAGCTCGCCGGTGGGGTTCTGCAACTGCTCCCATTCGTCCAGGAGGCTGGAGTCGACCTGACGGACCAGTTCGCCGAGCCACTCGATGAGATCGATGAGGTCCTCGGTCTTGAGATGCTCGGGGATGGTCCGCGACAGGGTGCGGTAGGCGTCGGCGAGGTAGCGGAGCACGGTGCCCTCGGACCGGGTCAGCTCGTAGAACTGCACGTAGTCGGCGAAGGTCATGGCCCGCTCGTACATGTCCCTGACCACGGATTTGGGGCTGACCGTGTAGTCACCGACCCAGGGGTGGCCCCGGCGGTAGGTCTCGTAGGCGCCCAGCAGCAGATCGGCCAGCGGCGTCGGGTAGGTGACGTCGTTGAGGAGCTCCATCCGCTCCTCGTACTCGATGCCGTCGGCCTTCATCTGCGCCACGGCCTCGCCGCGAGCCTTGTTGAGCTGCGCCGACAGGATCTGGCGGGGGTCGTCGAGGATGGACTCGATGATCGAGACCATGTCCAGGGCGTAGGTCGGCGACTCCATGTCCAGCAGTTCGAGGGTCGCGAGCGCGAAGGTGGACAGCGCCTGGTTCAGCGCGAAGTCCTCCTGCAGGTCCACGGTCAGCCGGGCCATCCGGCCCTGCTCGTCGGGTTCGGCCAGCTTCTCCACCACGCCGCCGGCCAGCAGCGAGCGGTAGATCGCGATGGCCTGGTGGATGTGCCGCCGCTGCCACCTGCGGTCGTCGTGGTTGTCGGTGAGCAGGTGTCTCATCGCGGCGTAGCAGTCGCCGGGGCGGTTGATCACCGCGAGCAGCATCGCGTTGCTGACCTTGAACCGGGAGTTCAGCGGCTCCGGCTCGGCGGTCTGCAGCTTCTGGAAGGTCTCCTCGCTCCAGCCGACGAAGCCCTCCGGCGGCTTCTTGCGAGAGAAGCCGCGCCGCCGCTTGGGATCGTCACCGATCTTGGCCAGCGCCTTCTCGTTCTCCACGACGTGCTCGGGGGCCTGGCAGACGACGTAGCCGATCGTGTCGAAGCCGGCCCGTCCGGCCCGCCCGGCGATCTGGTGGAACTCGCGGGCGCGCAGCCGCCGCACCTTGCTGCCGTCGTACTTGCTCAGCGCGGTGAACAGCACGGTCCTGATCGGCACGTTGACGCCGACGCCGAGGGTGTCGGTGCCGCAGATGACCTTCAGCAGGCCCGCCTGGGCGAGCCGTTCCACCAGCCGGCGATATTTGGGGAGCATTCCGGCGTGGTGGACGCCGATGCCGTGCCGTACGAGGCGTGACAGGGCCTTGCCGAAACGTGTGGTGAAGCGGAAGTTGCCGATCAGGGTGGCGATGGACTCCTTCTCGGCCTTGGTGGACATGTTGATGCTCATCAGCGCCTGCGCCCGCTCCATGGCCGCGGCCTGGGTGAAGTGGACGACGTAGACCGGATACTGGTTGGTGGTGAGCATCTCCTCCAGCGTCTCGTGGAGGGGGGTGAGCCGGTAGGAGTAGACCAGCGGGACCGGGCGCTCGGTGTTCTTGACCACCGCCGTGGGCCGGCCGGTGCGACGGGTGAGATCCTCCTCGAACCTGCTGACGTCGCCCAGCGTCGCCGACATCAGGATGAACTGCACGCCTGGCAGTTCCAGCAGCGGAACCTGCCAGGCCCAGCCCCGGTCGGGCTCGGCGTAGAAGTGGAACTCGTCCATCACGACCTGGCCGATGTCGGCCTGGGCGCCGTCGCGGAGCGCGACGTTGGCGAGGATCTCGGCGGTGCAGCAGATGATCGGCGCGCCGGGGTTCACGCTCGCGTCGCCGGTCATCATGCCGACGTTCTCGGTGCCGAACACCGCGCACAGGTCGAAGAACTTCTCCGACACCAGCGCCTTGATCGGCGCGGTGTAGAAGGTGCGCACGTCCCGTGTCAACGCGGTGAAGTGCGCGCCGGCCGCGACCAGGCTCTTGCCCGACCCGGTGGGGGTGGACAGGATCAGGTTGTTGCCGGAGACGACCTCGATCAGCGCCTCCTCCTGCGCGGGGTAGAGGGTGAGCCCCCGCTCGGAGTTCCATCCGACGAACGCGTCGAAGATGGCGTCGGGGTCGGCGTCGATCTCTTCTGGCAGGCGATCTACAAGGCTCACGGTTCAATACTGCCGAAGAAGTGGAGGTGGTCGGACCCACTCGGGTCACGGATGCCCTTATCGCGCGGGCAAAATAGCGAACTCCGAATGGCCGATTCATCTTAAATACCGCTAAACCGTGATCAAGTGGACTGAATGGGGGCGGCGACGGTGCCGCCGGTAGGGAGCGCCCTACCCCGCTCACACCGGTGCGCGGGGTCGATGCCCGGGGGCCGTGCTCATAGCGTTGGCCCCATGAGAACCCTCCTGCGCCGTGTCGGTGTCGACAGCCGCTACCTGATCGTCGGTTTTCCCGTCTCGGTGGTCTTCTTCTGCCTGATGACGGCCGGCTTCGCCGCGGGGGTCGGCACGGTGATCGTGTGGGTGGGCCTGCCGATCCTGGCGGCGACGCTGCTGGTGGCGCGGGGCATGGCCGATGTGGAACGGCGGATGCTGCCCGAGGTGCTCGGCCGCCCGGTGCCCCGGCCGCGTTACCGCGCCGCGCCGCGGAACGCGGGATGGTTCCGCCGCATGGTGAACCCGCTGACCAGCGGGCAGTCGTGGCTCGACCTGCTCTACGGCATCGTGGCCTTCCCGCTCTCCATCGTGACCTTCGTGGTCGCGGTGACCTGGTGGGCGGGGACGGTCACCGGCCTCACCTACCCCCTCTACAGGTGGATCATCGTCCAGATCCCCGGTAACCAGGGGCTTCCCGAACTGCTGGGCCTGAGCGACAGCCCGCTGGTCGAGGTGGTGTTCAACACGGTCATCGGTGTGCTGTTCGCGCTCACCCTGCCGCTGATGCTCCGCGGCGCGGCACTGGTCCAGGCCGGGCTCGGCCGGGCCATGCTGACCGGGGTGGCCGAGCTGCACGAGCGCATCGACGACCTGGCCCAGGGCCGGGCCGCCGCTGTGTCGGCCGAGGCGAACGCGCTGCGGCGGCTGGAACGCGACATCCACGACGGCCCGCAGCAGCGCCTGGTCTCCCTGGCCATGGACCTGTCGCGGGCCCAGCGCCGGCTCAGGAGCGATCCGCAGGCGGTGGAGGAGATGCTCGGCCAGGCCATCGCCTCGACCCGGGAGACCCTGGACGAACTGCGTGCGCTCTCCAGGGGCATCGCGCCGCCCATCCTGACCGACCGCGGCCTGGCCCCGGCGCTCGCCGCGCTGGCCGGCCGCTGCACGATCCCGGTCGAGCTGGACGTGCAGACGACGGGCCGCTTCCCCGCCGCGGTGGAGAACACCGTCTACTTCGTGGTCGCCGAGTCCCTGACCAACGCGGCCAAGCATAGCCACGCCACCGTCTGCACGGTGTCGCTGAGCAGGACCGGCGGTGTACTGATGCTGACGGTCGGGGATGATGGAGTCGGTGGCGCACATGTCGCCAAAGGACATGGTCTGTCCGGTCTCGCCGACCGTCTCAGGGCGGTGGACGGCGAACTGGCTGTGGAGTCACCGGTGGGCGGGCCCACGGTGATCGTGGCGGAGGTTCCGTGCGGGTAGTCGTGGCCGACGACGCGGTTTTGATCAGGGAGGGCCTGATCAGGTTGCTGGAGGAGTTCGGGTGCGAGGTGGTCGCGGCCGTGGGCGACGGCGACGGCCTCGTGGCGGCCGTCGCCGAGCACAGGCCGGACGTGTCCGTGGTGGACGTCCGGATGCCGCCCGGTTTCACCGACGAGGGGCTGCGGGCGGCCGTCGAGGCACGCAGGCGGGTCCCCGGGGCGCCGGTGCTGATCCTGTCCCAGTACGTGGAGGTGTCCTACGCGGACGACCTGCTCGCCGACGCCAGGGGGGCGGTGGGATACCTGCTCAAGGACCGGGTGGTGGACGTCGACGACTTCCTGGGAGGTCTGCGGACGGTGGCGGCCGGCGGCACCGTCTTCGACCCGCAGGTGGTGGCACAGCTGATGGTACGGCGCCGCGACGACCCGCTCTCCCGGCTCACCCCGAGGGAGCGCGAGGTGCTCGGCCTGATGGCGGAGGGCAGGTCCAATCCGGCCATCGGGCGCCGGCTCGTGGTCAGCGACGGCGCGGTGGAGAAGCACATCCGGAGCATCTTCGCCAAGCTCGGCCTGTACGCGGAGGACGGCGACCAGCACCGCCGGGTCCTCGCCGTCCTCGCCTATCTGCGCTCCTGACCGGGTACGGCCCCGCGTTTCCACCCGGCGCCTTCCCATGCCGCGGCGGGGCGGTACTTCGCCTCGTTCGTGGTCAAGGCGACGGGCGAACCGTTGCCGCAGACGACGGGCGAAGTCGGTGTCGACCTGGGGCTTACGCACTTGTGGAGCGCGGGTAAGACCGGGAGTGATCCCGGCACCGCGCGGTGAAGCGGTAACCCGCCGGGAGCCGCACGCGCGGCAGACCGGAATCCCCGTCCTTTAGGACGGAATGGATGTCAACTCCTCTGCCAGAGCCCTTCCCAGAGCGACGCGGCGGCCTCGGCACAGGCCACGTTCTGGGCGACGGTGCCGCCGCTGACCCCGATCGCGCCCACCACCCGGTGGTTCTCACCGGACTCCCGGAGGGGGACGCCGCCGCCGAGGCAGACGTAGCGGTCCCCGGCGAGGCCGTACAGCTCCCCGCCCGGCGCGACCAGGGAGGCGAGGTCGGCGGTGGACATCCGGTGGGCCACCGCGGTGTACGCCTTGCCGGGGGCGAGGACCGGACCGGCGATCTCGGCGTGGTCCATCCGCTGAAAGGCGACCAGGCGGGCGCCCTCGTCAACCACGGCCACCGAGACGAGGGCCCCTTCGCGCCCGGCCTGCTTTACCGCGGCCTCACACATGCGCAGCGCGAGTTCGAGGTTCACCGGGCTCCTTACCCTTGGAAAGCCTGAGAGGTGGACAATCTGGTTTGTATCCAGGCCAGGCAGGATGATGCAAGATCTCGTATCGGAAGTTCTGAGCGTTCTCACGGAGGATCCATGCAGGCCCACGATCTGTCCGCCGGCGGTGACGTGCTGGCCCGCGTGCACGACGCCGCCCGTGCGGCGGTGCGGATCCACGGCCTGCCCGACGCCGAGGTCACGCTGATCAACGTTTCGGAGAACGCCACCTACCGGGTCGACGATCCGGCAGGTGGGACGTGCTCCATCCTGCGGGTGCACCGCCTGGGCTACCACGCCACCCCGGCGATCCTCTCCGAGCTGGCATGGCTGGAGGCGCTGAGGGTGGAGGCGGGGGTCCGGACCCCCAGGGTGCTCCCGGCCCCCGGCGGGCGGCGGGTGCTGACCGTCCCCGGCGCGCAGCCCCGCGACTGCGTGATGTTCGAGTTCCTGCCGGGGGCCGAACCGCCGCCGGATCGGCTGGTGCCCGGTTTCGAGCGGCTCGGCGCGCTCACCGCGCGCATGCACCGGCACGCGCGGAACTGGCGGCGCCCCGCCGCCTTCACCCGCTTCCACTGGGACTACGACGCCGCCCTCGGCGCCGAGTCGCGCTGGGGCCGCTGGCAGGACGGGGTGGGGGTGGACTCCGAGGCGGCGGCCGTGCTGGAACGGCTCGCCAAGGAACTGCGGGAGCGGCTGCGCCGGTTCGGCCGGGGGCCCGGGCGCTACGGACTGATCCACGCCGATCTGCGCCTGGCCAACCTGCTGGTGGTGGGTGACGAGCCGCCGGGTGTCATCGACTTCGACGACTGCGGCTTCGGGTGGTACCTCTACGACCTGGCCGCGGCGGTCAGCTTCATCGAGCACCACCCCCAGGTCCCCGAGATGATCGCGGCCTGGGTGCGGGGCTACCGGACCGTTCTCGGCCTGCCGGCCGAGGACGAGGCCGAGATCTGGACGTTCATCATGTTCCGCCGCCTGCTGCTGGTCGCCTGGATCGGCACGCACACCGGCGTGGACATCGCCGCCGAACTCGGCGCCGGTTACACCGAGGGCACCTGTGAACTGGCCGAACGTTACCTATCCGGCCGGCCGGGGACCCCCGGCCGATCCACTCCGCCCACACCGGCGACGCCGTACCGGGCGTTCCCGCCACCGGGTCCACGCCCACAGGAGCTGAAAGCCCCCGACAACCGTCACGACGACGACGGCGTCGGCCGTCGCGACCAGGTCGCCGCCGGAGATCAACGTGTCGAGCGCGGGACCGAGCAGCGTCAGTAGGGCCGGGATCATGACCACCACGGCCACGGTCAGGCAGGCCGCGGTGCCGGTGAGCAGGACGACGGTGTAGATCCGCACCGTCACGGCCTCGCGCCGGGGCAGCTCGGCCAGCGGGTTCACCGCCGGACGGCGGAGCGGGCGGCCAAGCAGGTAGCCGAGGTAGGCCCTCCCGTCGGCGTACAGGTTGCGGCAGCCGGAGAGATCCTGAAACACGAAGTAGAGATCGGTCCGCATGAAGATCATCAGTTGGAAACCGAGCGAGACGACCTGGTTGAGCAGGACGACCGAGACCAGGCGGTGTGGGCCGCCACCCGGATGGGTCAGCGCCAGCGTGACCAGCGCGCAGCTGGCGATCACGGCGTCCAGCGCCATTCCGGACAGGTAGACGGTCAGCCGATCCCGCCGCTCCGCCGCCCAGACGCCCGTCACGTCCGTCTGGGCGGTCAGGAACTGCAGCCGGGTGCTGAGCCGGATCCGTCCGGGAACCCCGGCCGCGCGGGCGGTGCACAGGTGGGCGAGCTCGTGCAGGCAGACGCACGACCACGCGATCATCGCCTGAGTGAGCAGGGACACGCTGCCGAGGGCGTTCCACGCCACCGCCGAGGGGCCGGGCAGCAGCGAGGGCCTGGCCAGCGCCAGCCCTGCCCCGAGCAGGATCAGCGCCGCGACGGCGGCGTGCAACCGCGGACTGAGCAGCCAGGCGACATGCCCGGGTCTCAGCCGGGGCAAGGTGACGGGCGCCGGGGGAGGGGCGGCCACCGGCCTCTCGTCGATCTCGGCCACGAACCCCATTTCGACCATGGCCGTCACGAAGTCCTGGACGTCGACGCGCTCACCGCTCTCCCCGCGTATGCGGTTCTCGGCCTCCGCGGGGGAGGCGCCCTCCCGCAGCAGCTCGATCACCCGCATTCCGGACGGTGGGATCGAGATGAACCGGCCGGTCTCGGCTCTCCCCACGATCCACTCGGCGCCGTCCCGCCGGATCCGGAGCTCGCGCAGCCGTACCGCGGTCATCTCCGGCACCGTCCGCATCCCTCGCCTTCGCCGTATTCGCCGAAAACCAGGTGGTCGGGGGCGATCAGGTTGACCCCGTGGATGAAGTTGGCGAGGATCTCGGGGACGCCGGTGACGATCCTGACGACGGCGTTGGCGACCAGATGGCCGGAGATTCCCGCCGAGGCGGCCGTCACGCCGGGGCCGCCGAGGTCGATGGAGAAGCCCCGGGAGTCGGGGTGGTGGGAGACCTCCCGGCTCCGCCGTCGATCCTCGGCCCGGATGACACACTCGTAGCAGAGACCGCGGCCCGGCAGGAAGACGCCCACGGTGACGAGGGGGCCGTTGTAGCCTCCGCCGACCCAGGGCAGCCCCGCCGTCGCGCACACCCTGCTCGTCCACACCCGGATTCCGTCGGGCCCTTTGGGCTCGTCGGCGCAGAGCGCCACGACGTCGAAGCCCGCGGAGATCCGGACCAGGTCCTCCGGGCAGGTGATGCGCGCCTCCTCGCCGGTGACCCGCACATCGGAGTTGAGGGCGCGCAGCCGCTCCAGGGCGGCCCGGGTTTTGGGGCGGCCCACGTCCCGTTCGGAGTACAGGACCTGCCGGTTGAGGTTCGACAGTTCCACCCGGTCGACGTCCACGCAGTGCAGGGTTCCGACACCGGAGGCCACCAGGGCCTGCGCCGCGGTCCCGCCGGTCCCGCCCAGGCCGAGCAGGAGCACCCTGGCCTGTCTCAGCCGGAGCTGAGCCTCCCAGCCGTGCTCCCTGGGGGTGAGGTCGGCCCAGCGGAAGAAGGCGTGACCGCGGCTGTAGCGCTCTCGTTCGCGTGGGGTCAGCTCTTCGGGCGCGGTCGCGCCGACGTCCTCGACATGACCGGAATCCATCAGCTGGGCGACCAGTTCGGCCGCCGCGGCCGGGGGAAGCCCGGTCAGGTGCCGGGAGATCTCCTCGGGGGTGCGGGTGCCGTCCATCGCACCCAGCACGCGCCAGACCAGGCCGTCGGGGTCCTCGATCTCCTGGGCCACGCCGTAGATCTGGCCGCCGATCCGGATCCTGCCGTCCGCCAGGCGGTAGGCGGCGTGTTCTCTCTTCACTCTTGGCAAGTGCACGGGTTCCTCCACGGTCGGCCCGGGGCCCCGAAGGGTGCCGGGCCGGCCGAGAGCAGGCGGCGTCAGTTGCCGCTGGCGTTGCTGGCGACGTTGCCGGTCGTTTCGATCTTGCCGAGCCGGCGGATGCGGATCTTGACCTTAACCTCGGCCTTGACCTCGGTGGGCTGCTGAATCTTTTCGTCTTCCGTCACTACGCACTCCATCCAGATCGGTGGGACTGGTGTTTCCTCAGTGGCGGGAGGGGTCCTGTGTGGTTCATGATCATATGGGGTGCTGGGGAAATGACGTCAATCTTTTTTCGGCATTATTCTTCTTTTGTTGGGGTTGGCTCTTGAAATGGGTCATTCCCGGGGCGAGCAATGCCGTTAAGGGCAGGGTGACGCCCGCGAGGGTGGCCAGCAGCAGGACCGGCGACGTTCCCAGAGCCGAGGTGACCGGGCCGGTCATGGCCAGGCCGAGCGGGGTCAGCGCCGAGGAGGCGATCCAGTCCAGGGAGGTGACGCGGGCCAGCCGCTCGGCGGGCACCTCCCGCTGGAGTGACACCACCCACTGCACTGAGAAGACCTCCAGCCCGAACCCGGCCAGGGCGAGGCAGACGTAGACGGGCCACGGGGTCGGCGACAGTCCGAGAGCCGGCGGCACCAGCCCGTACGCCGCCAGTCCGAGGATCCCGGCCAGACCCGCCCGCCGGGGCTTCCAGACCATGCTGACGATCCCCCCGGCCAGCCCGCCCACCGAGAGCAGGGCGAGGCCGGTTCCGTAGAAGGAGTCGCCGCCGAAACTCTCCCGCGCCAGGAGGGGGAGCAGCACCTGGACGGGGGCGATCGTGAGCATCGACTGCAGGGCGGTCACCCCGACGACCGCGCCGATCCAGCGCCGCAGCCAGACCTCGTGCACGCCCTCCGCGATCTCCTTCCAGGCCGAGGCCCGGGGGGCGCGGGCCAGAGTGGGCTCGCGCAGGGTCAGCAGGACGCCCAGACTGAGCGCGAAGGCCACCAGGGCGGCCAGGAACGCCGTCCCGGTCGAGGCGAACGACACCAGGAACGCGCCCAGGCCCGGCCCGGCGATCGCGCCGATCCGCCAGGAGACGGCGTTCAGGGCGGCACCGGCCGGTCGCTGCGCCGGAGCGAGGACCGAGCCGAGACACGCCTGGAAGGCGGGGCGGAAGAACGACTCCGCGGCCCCGGCGAGAAAGACCATCCCGCCGAGAACCCAGGCCGACGTCACCCCCGACAGGCCGACGGTCACCACACAGCACAGGAACCCCTGGGAGGCGAGCATGACGTGCCGCCGGGGCAGACGGTCGGCCCACACCCCGCCGAACAGCCCGAAGGAGACCAGGGCGGCCCAGCGGGCGGCGAGCACCCCGCCCACCACCGTGGCGTCCCCACCCGCGTCGAGCAGTGAGACGACCACCGCGACAGGGAAGATCTGATCTCCGGCGACGGAGGCGATCAGGCTGACCCAGAGGGTCCGGAACCCCCGATTGCCCATCACCGAGCCGGCGAGCCACTGCCGTGTCGACCTCCTGAGGGTATCCATGCTGGTGAATGATTCGCCATTCGCCTCTTGGTAACAAGGCGTTTTCCCTTGGCGACGAGGGGTCAGGGGCGGTGCAGGGCCCTGTGGATGTCGTCGTCGTCCGGGGCCAGTCCCAGCGCCCGGGTGAGGTCGGCCACCGCCTCCTCCTCCCGTCCGGCGGCGCGCAGCGCCATCGCCCGGTTGAACAGCAGCACCGGGTCCGCCCCCGGTTCCAGAGCGCGGGTGAGATCGGCGACCGCGCCCTCCGGGTCGCCGGCCTCGAACGCCAGCATGCCCCGGCCGGCCCAGGCCGCCGCCAGTGAGGGGGAGAGCTCCACGGCCCGGTCGAACGCGCTCCGCGCCCGTTCCGGGCGGCCCTCGGCCATCTCGACCTGGCCCAGCGCGCACAGCAGGTACGGGTTGAGCGGGTCGAGTGCCAGGCCGGCCTCCGCGTCGGCCCTGGCCCGGCCGTACTCGCCGAGGGCGGCCAGCAGGCCGGCCCGGTTGGTCAGCCCGTCGACGAACTCCGGATCCAGCTCCAGCGCGTGGTCCAGGTCGGAGAGAGCGCCCCGGTGGTCGCCGGTGGCGAAACGGATCTCGGCCCGGTTGTAGTAGGGCTCGGGAAAGGGCGGGCCGGCCCGCATCGCCGTCTCGTAGTCGGCGATCGCCGCCTCCGGTCTGCCCAGCCGGTGGAGCAGGTTCCCCCGGTCGATGTAGTAGTCGGGGTAGCCGGGGTCGGCCGCGATCACCGCGTCCAGGTCCTTTAGGGCGTCCTCGGGGCGGCCCAGCATGACGGCGAGCTGCGCCCGGTTGGCCAGCAGCACCATCCGGTGGATCGGGTGCTCGCCCGGCCGCAGATCCCGGTCCGCCAGGTCCAGCGCCCGCTGGACGAGCTCCAGCGCCTTGGCGGGGCGGCCCAGCCGTACCTCCACCAGCGCCCGGCCGTTGAGGTCGAACCCCAGTTTGAACGCCCGCTCGCGCGGATCGGGCAGGAGCGTGGAGATGGCGATCGCCTGGTTCACCCAGGCCAGCGCGGCGTCGAGGTCGCGCCGGGCCGGGTCGTGGTGACGGACCTTGAGCATCGCGGTGGAGTAGGCGGCGGCCGCGTGGGTGACAGGGGAGAGGCTCTCCCTTCTGGCCAGGTCGAACAGGGCCTCGGCCTCGTCCTCGCGGCGCAGCGCGCCGAGCGCGGTCGCTGTGCTGTGCAGCAGCCGCCACCGGATCTCCGGCTCGGTGTTCTCCGGGCAGGCCAGTCGCAACGCGCGCAGGCCCAGCTCGGCCACCGCCTCGTGACAGCCCGCGTCCAGGCACCACTCGACCGCGTGCCGGAACGCCCGCACCGCTCCGTCCTGATCGGTGCCCCGCTCGCGGTGGTAGGGGATCGCCCCGAGCCGCACGCCGACCGTGCCCCCCCGCTCCAGTTCGTCGGCCAGCGTGTCGTGCTCCTGGGGGCTGAGCGGCTTCTCGGGTACGGCCCGCCCGCCGGTCACGACGGTCAGCGACTCCGGGGCGATCCGCCGCCGCAGCACCGTCAGCAGCTCCCGATCGGTGGGGTCGGCGAGGTGGACGTTCTCGACGACGAGCGTCCGAGGCCCGGTTTCGGACAGGTGGTCGCGGAGGAACTCGGCGATCCCGTTCGACAGCCGCAGCGTACGGCGGGGCGCGTGCACCAGGATCCGTTCCGCCCTGGGCAGCCCGTCGGCCGCCGAGCGGCGCCTGACGGGGATCAGCTCGCGCGCGTCCGGCGCCACGGCGCGCAGCTCGATGTCATGGCGGGCCACGAGTTCCGGCCGGGCCACGGGTACCAGGGCCGAGACGATCGCGCCCGCGACGGTGTACGGTCCGCGCAGCCGCCGGTCGGCGTCCACCGGGGGCAGGAGCAGGGGGGCGAGGGGCGGTTTCTCCGATGGGAACGTTCCCGGACTCACCGGTCTCCTCTGGGTTGTCTCGGGGTGGGGCGTGGGGCCGGCGCCCATCGCTGGGCGCCGGTTCCGTGGCTCAGATGTCAGCCGACATGCTTCGGGCTGGCGGCTCCGCTGAGCGTGATGGTGCCGGGCTTGTGAATGATGACCTGCTTCATTGCATGCCTTTCCCAGAAATAAGAACAAACGGTAAGTATTCGCACTAATCGCATGCTTTGACAAGATTTACTTCTGAGAGTGGCCTAATCAGGACAACCCTCTGGACAAACCGGTTGCGTGTCCGTTTCGCCGCCTGGTGTACCGACCGGAACCGGTCAGGGCCGGGGCCGCTACCGGGTGGTGTGGTGGATGCGCCGCCCGCTGATCTCGGCGGGGACGATCCGGATGCGGAGCTCCCGCTCTCCGCCCGCCCACGGCTCGACGTCCGCGGCGGTCACGGCCACCTGCTCGGGCCCGGAGGAGATGTGGTGGGCGGTGCCCTGGACGAGCACGCTCCAGCCCCGCCTGTCGACCTCGTCGATCCGGTCCACCTCGAAGGCGGCCTCGAACCCGGCACCCTTGACACCGGTGCGCGGGTTCCGGTCCGGCGAGCCGCCGAACGCGGTGCGGAGCAGCACGGCACCCCCGTGCACCACGTAGTCGACGGGCAGGATCACCGGTCCGGAGGGGCCGTCGTAGGCCACCCGGCCCACGCCGCCGGGGGAGATCAGGCGCAGGCACTCGTCGGCGCTCAGCCCCTCCAGCCGAGGGGTCGCCGCGGTGTGATCGCGCTCCGCGAGCCGGCCCACGGCGCCGCCGAGCAGTTCCTCGCCACTGGTGTCGAGCGCCGCGGCCAGCCGCTCCACGGTTCCCGCGGTGGGCGAGGCGGCGTTCTCCTCCAGGTAGGCGAGGTAGCCGGGGTCGATCCCGGCCCGTCCGGCCAGCTCCTGCCGGGTCAGGCCGAGAGCCCTGCGCCGCTTCGCGACCCGGCGACCAAGATCGCCTGGCGTGGCGATGTTCTCAAGCATGGAGTCCCCCTTGTTCACGGACGCGCGGGAGACGCGGGCCCGGCAGGGGCGCCTGCCGCCGAGCCGCCGCGTGCCGGGGCGGATCCGGCGCGCCGTACCCGTGACCGTGCCCCCGGGCGCCTTCCATACCCGGCGAACCCGCTGATCACTCGGCGCCGGGGCGGCTCTCACCGTGCCAGCGGGGCCCGGTCCTCGGCGACGCCCGGGCCGGACCGGGGACGGGACCTGTGGCGCCACGGGGTCCGGGGGAGGCCGACGTTGATGAACGCCTCCGCCTGGAGCGCGGCCACGCCGATACGAGGCAGGTCGCGGGCGGCGGGGTAGACCAGGAACCGGGGTAGCCAGAGCGGGTGGAACTTGGCGTTGAACCGGTACAGCGACTCGATCTGGAACCACCGGGACAGGAAGACGAGGATGGAGTGCCAGGCCCGCAGAACCGGACCGGCCCCCAGCCGCTCGCCTCTGGCCAGCACCGCGCGGAACATGGCGAAGTTGAGCGAGACCCTGCGCACCCCGAGCTCGGGGGCCGCCTGCAGCGCCTTGACGATCAGCAGCTCGTTGAGGCCGGGGTCGGCGCCGCGGTCACGGCGCATCAGATCCAGCGAGATGCCGTCGGCCCCCCACGGGACGAAGTGCAGGACCGCCCGGATGTCCTCGCCGGGCGGGGCCGTCCCCTCCTCGGCGGCCCTGTGCGCGGTGACGACGACGCAGTCGCCGTCGGAGGGGTCGCCGAAACGGCCGAGCGCCATGGAGAAGCCCCGCTCGACCTCCGTGCCCCGCCAGGAGTCGGCGGCGTGCCGGATCCGCTCCTTCTCCGTCTCGGAGAGGTCCCCGACCCGCCGTACCCGGCAGGTGTAGCCCGCGCGTTCGATCCGGTTCACCATCTGCCGGACGTTGCGCATGGCCCTGCCCTGGAGGGTGAAGTCGGCCACCTCGACCACGGCCTCGTCGCCGATCTCCAGCGCGGACAGGTCCCCCTCCCTGGTCCAGACCTCGCCCCCGGTCTCGCTGCACCCGACCACGGCGGGCACCCAGGCATGCCGCCTGGCCTCCTCCATGAACCGCCTGATCGCACCCGGCCAGGCCTCGATGTCGCCGATCGGGTCGCCGCTGGCCAGCATGACCCCGGCGACCACCCGATAGGCGATCACGGCCTTGCCGGTGGGGGAGAAGATCACGCTTTTGTCCCGGCGCAGCGCGAAGTAGCCCAGCGAGTCACGGGCGCCGTGCCGGTCGAGCAGCGCGCGCACCGTCCCCTCCTCCTCGGGGCTCAGCTCGGCGACGGGTTTCTCCGGCCGCAGCGCCAGGTAGAGAGTGGTCACAGCGGTGAGCAGACCGAGCCCGGCGAGGGAGAAGTAAACCAGGTCGGCGGTTCTCTCGCTGGAGTACTGGACCGGGCCCTCCAGGCCGATGAGGCCCAGCAGCACGTGCTGGAGCCGCTCGCCGATGTCGGGGTCGCCCACGATGTTGCGCGGGTGGCTGTTGACGACCACCCACCCGATGGCGACGTCCAGGACGCACAGGAGCAGGAAGTTCCAGAGCGCCCGCCAGCGGGTGCGCGGGTCGGAGAGGGCGTGGAACTCGTGCCGGTTGATCACGAGCACCGCGAAGACCAGCATGCTGATCGCGGCGCTGACGGGCCGGCGCAGGTGCACGAGTTCGATGAGGGCGCTCAGCGGCAGCAGCAGCACCACGGCCCGCCAGGCCCGCACCTTCCGGCGCCGGAGCGCGTGCGCGATCATGACGAGCAGGATCCCCATGACGAGCGAGGCCGCCTGGGCGAGCGAGGTGACGGTCCCCGGCAGGAACCCCGCTATCTCGCCCACCCGTGTTCCCCGGAAGGGCCGGAACACGGCCCGGATGATGTCCAGGATCCCGATGACCAACGCCGCGTAACCCGCCGCGGCGGGTACCCAGGAACGAGAGATACGTGGGCGATCGCTCATGTTAGGACATTAAACGGTGCGGTCCATCGCCTCGTGCAGGCCGGGCCTGCGCATGATTAACCGTGCCCTTAACCGGTCTGAGTGGCTTTGCCGATTGGCCCGTGCCAACATACACCCCGGACGGTATGAAATCGGATAAGGGCGACATACGATTTACAGCGGCACAATTGCCGTTTCTTTGCGGTCCGGTGACGGTAACGACCCTCGCGACGCCGACATGGGTGCACCGGCATGACCGTCGGCGATCCGCGCGGACGGCTCGCGGAGCAGCCGGTTCCCGTGGAGAAAACCACAGATCCCCAGGCCGTGGGCCTGGGGATCTGCGAAGGGTGGACGATACAGGGATTGAACCTGTGACCTCTTCCGTGTCAGGGAAGCGCTCTCCCGCTGAGCTAATCGTCCGCGCCGAAGACAAGAGGTGGAGACGGGATTTGAACCCGTGTACACGGCTTTGCAGGCCGTTGCCTCGCCTCTCGGCCACTCCACCGAGTGGGGGCCGGAGCCCCTTCGAGCGGAAGACGGGATTCGAACCCGCGACCCTCACCTTGGCAAGGTGATGCTCTACCACTGAGCCACTTCCGCGTGCGTCTCCGGGCCGACCCGGACTCACGGACAGAACTCTAGCGAATACTCGCCGACTCCCCAAACCGGAGCGCGCGCCCCGGCCCTGGGCGGCAGGCTGTTTCGGCCGCGGGTCCGGGAGTCCGCCCTCACCCTGATCCGGGAGTCCGCCGGCCCTGTCACCGGCCCCGCCGCCCTCGGACCCCGGGAGCCGCCGAGCCGGGCGGCCGGGGGTGGATCGCCTTGTAACGAGCTTCCGGTAAGGAGCTAACATCGCATACGCCAGTTACCTGATCCGAGAGAGTGGCACCATGGGCAACAACGCGGTAGTGAACATCGGGCCGGAGCCGCTGAGCTTCGACGAGGTCGTCAGGGTGGCCCGGTACGGCGCCGAGGTAAGGCTCACCGACGAGGCCGTGGCGGTCATGGCCTCGGCCCGCACCCGGGTGGACGAGCTCGCCGAGAGCCCCACCCCCGCCTACGGGGTGTCGACCGGGTTCGGCGCCCTGGCCACCCGGCACATCGAACCCTCACTCCGCGCCCGGCTGCAGCGCTCCCTGATCCGCTCGCACGCCGCCGGATCCGGGCCCGAGGTGGAGACCGAGGCCGTCCGGGCGCTGATGCTGCTCCGCCTGCGCACCCTGGCCACCGGTCACACGGGCGTCCGGCCGAGGACCGCGGAGGTGCTCATGAGCCTGCTCAACGCCCAGATCACCCCGGTGGTGCACGAGTACGGCAGTCTCGGCTGCTCAGGAGACCTGGCGCCGCTCTCCCACGTGGCCCTCACGATCATGGGGGAGGGCGTCGTCCGCGACGCCTCGGGTGACCTGGTGGACGCCCCCGAGGCGCTCAAGCGCGCGGGCATCGAGCCCGTCGAGCTGGCGGCCAAGGAGGGGCTGGCCCTCATCAACGGCACCGACGGCATGCTCGGCATGCTGATCCTGGCCATGAACGACCTCGGCCGCCTCCTCAGGACCGCCGACGTCGCCGCGGCCATGAGCGTGGAGGCGCTGCTGGGCACCGACAGGGTCTTCGCCGCCGACCTGCAGGCACTCCGCCCGCATCCGGGGCAGGCGGCCAGCGCCGCCAACCTCCGGGCCCTGCTCAAGGACTCAGGGATCATGGACTCTCACCGGGACGGCACCTGCACCCGAGTCCAGGACGCCTACTCGCTGCGCTGCGCCCCGCAGGTCGCCGGAGCCGCCCGCGACACCCTCGCGCACGCCGCCGCGGTCGCCGCTCGCGAGCTCGTCTCCGTGATCGACAACCCGGTGATCCTGGCCGACGGCAGGGTGGAGTCCAACGGCAACTTCCACGGCGCCCCGGTGGGCTACGTGCTCGACTTCCTGGCCATCGCGGTCGCGGACATGGCGAGCATCTCCGAGCGCCGTACCGACCGCATGCTCGACGTGGCCCGCAGCCACGGCCTGCCGGCCTTCCTCGCCGACGACCCCGGCGTGGACTCCGGCCACATGATCGCCCAGTACACCCAGGCCTCGATCGTCTCCGAGCTCAAGCGTCTGGCCGTGCCCGCCAGCGTGGACTCCATCCCGAGTTCGGCCATGCAGGAGGACCACGTCTCCATGGGCTGGTCGGCCGGGCGTAAGCTGCGCCGCTCGGTGGACGGCCTCACCCGGGTGCTCGCGGTGGAGATCCTCACCGCGGCCCGGGCGCTCGACCTGCGCGCGCCACACCGGCCGGCACCCGCGACCGGAGCCGTGGTCGCCGCCCTGCGCCAGGTGGTCCCCGGCCCCGGCCCGGACCGCTTCCTCGCCCCGGAGATCGAGTCGGTGGTCCGGCTCGTCGCGGACAACGCCGTCGTCGCCGCGGCCGAGGGGGTCACCGGCCCGCTGGGATAGCGGGGTTTCCGCCCTTGCCGCACCATCGGTGCGCCTTTCGGCCGGCGCGGCGGGACAATAGCGGGGTGTATGACCCATTTGCTCATATAGGGGGCCGTCTGGCCACCCGGCTCCGCGACGTCACCACCGACCTGGCCGCGCTCGACGGCCAGGGGTGGTGGGCCGTGGTGGTCGACTACGAGGGCAAGGTCACCTGCGCCAGGTTCGACGACGTCCGGCCCGCGCCGCTGCCCGTGCCACGGAGTCCCTGGCGCGGGCCGCACCCCTCGTCGTGGCGGAGCTCGCTGAACCGGACCGCCTACGAGGACGGCGTACGCCGCATCCGTGACCACATCGAGCGGGGTGAGGTGTATCAGGCCAACCTGTGCCGGGTGCTGACCGCGCCGCTGCCACCGGATCCGGACCCGGTGGCGCTGGCCGTACGCCTGGCCGAGGGCAACCCCGCCCCCTACGCCGCCACGGTGAGCCTGCCCGGGCTGAGCGTGGTGTCGGCCTCCCCGGAGCTCTACCTGTCCAGGGACGGCGACGTGATCGAGTCCAGGCCGATCAAGGGCACCGGGGTCACCGTGGAGGACCTGCTGGAGAAGGACTACGCGGAGAACGTGATGATCGTCGACCTGGTCCGCAACGACCTGGGCCGGGTCGCCGAGGTCGGATCGGTGAGCGTGCCCGCGCTGTGCGAGGTCGAGGAGCATCCGGGCCTGGTGCACCTGGTCTCCACGGTCCGGGCCCGGCTCGCCCCGGAGTTCGGCTGGCCCGAGCTGTTCGGTGCGACGTTTCCTCCAGGTTCGGTAACCGGAGCCCCGAAATCTTCCGCGCTGCGTGTCATCAATGAACTCGAACCCGAGCCTCGCGGGCCGTACTGTGGAGCCGTGGGCTGGGTCGATGCCGACCGGCGCCGGGCATCCCTGGCCGTGGGGATCCGCACCTTCTGGTTCTCGTCCGACGAAATCCGTTTCGGCACCGGCGCGGGCATAACCTGGGGCAGCGACCCGCGCCGGGAGTGGGACGAGACCGAGTTGAAGGCCGCCCGGCTCATCGCGCTCGCCTCCACATCGGATTCAGCAGTTTCGGGAGGAAGTCGATGAACGTACCCGTGTGGGTCGACGGGCGGCTGGTCCGGCCCGACCAGGCGACCGTCTCGGTGTTCGACCACGGCCTGATGGTCGGGGACGGCGTGTTCGAGACCGTCAAGTCCGTGAACGGCGTCCCCTTCGCGCTCACCCGCCACCTGGACCGGCTCCGCCTGTCGGCCCGGCGTATGGACCTGCCCGAGCCTGACGTCGAGGCGATCGCCTCGGGGGTGCGGGCCTGCCTGGCGGAGGCGCCCCCCTGGCCGCTCGGCCGGGTCCGCATCACCTACACCGGCGGTCTTGGCCCGCTGGGCTCCGACCGGGGCGACCAGGGCTGCACCACCGTGGTGATCGCCGGTGAGCAGCGGCCGTTCCCGGCCACCGCCGGCGTCGTCGTCGTGCCGTGGCCCCGCAACGAGCACGGTGCGCTCACCGGTGTGAAGAGCACCTCCTACGGCGAGAACGTCAAGGCGCTCCTGTACGCCAAGGCCGCGGGCGGTGGTGAGGCGATCTTCGAAAACCTGGCGGGCGACCTCTGCGAGGGCACAGGCAGCAACGTCTTCATCGTGCGAGAGGGCCGCCTGATCACTCCCACGACGGCCTCCGGCTGCCTGGCCGGGGTCACCCGGGCGCTCACCCTCGAATGGTGCGGCGGTTACCAGGAGGATGTCCCGCTGTCGGCCCTCTACGAGGCCGACGAGGCGTTCCTGACCTCCACCACCCGCGACATCCAGCCGATCCGCGCCGTCGACCGGACCGTGCTGCCGGCCGCCCCCGGCCCGATCACCGCCAAGGCCATGCGGGTCTTCGCCGAGCGGAGCGCGGCCGACCTCGACCCGTGACCTCTCGGTCTGGACCGCTCCGGCCACCTTCCGGATCACTCCGGATAGGACATCTGGGTCTGGGCGTTCAGCGCCTCTACGGTGACCTTCTTGGCCGGATCGGTCAGCGGGTCGTCGATCCGGAGCACGTCCAGCCCCCGGGTGATGTCGCTGGAGTAGATGTGGCCGTTGTAGTAGTAGGCCGACCACGAGCCGGCGACCGCGTCGACCGGGCCGCGCTCGAAGAAGCCGATCTCCCGGGGGTTCGCCGTGTCGGTGAAGTCCCAGACCGACACCCCGCCCTGATACCAGGACTGCACCATGATGTCCCTGCCGGGAACCGGTAGCAGCGCTCCGTTGTGCGCCACGCAGTTCTCGTCGGGCTGCTGCTCCCTGGGGATCTTGAAATAGCCGCGGAGGGTGAGCGTGCGATCCTCGCCCAGGTCGTACACGGCGTTCGCCCCGTGGGTTCTCGGCGTACCGGAGTCGCAGGTGGCGCTCATGCCGCCCCCCAGCTCGTCGCCGAAGACGACCTTGGTGGCGGTGTTGTTGAACGTGGCCGAGTGCCAGATGGAGAAGTTCTCCCTGTCGCGCACGCGCTGGATCACCTTGGGGTTCACCCGGTCGGCGATGTCCAGCAGGATCCCGTCGCCGAAGCAGGCGGCCGCGGCCAGGTTCTTCTCCGGATAGACCGTGACGTCATGGCAACCGCCCTCGCGGTCCGTCTCCTCGGAGAGCACCGGCTGCGAGACCACCCTGGCCGAGGCCGGGTTCCCGGTGGGCACCTCGACCACCGAGATGTTGTTGTGCGGGGGCGGGCAGGTCGGCGATTCCGGCATCGGTCCGGCGGAGGAGACGTAGAGGTAGACCGTCTCCCCGGTTTTTCCGGGTACGAGGGTGTGGGTGTGCGAGCCGCACTCCGTGGCGACCGCCGACACGAACCTCGGATGGGCCCTGTCCGCGATGTCGAAGATCCGGATCCCCTCCCAGGTCCCGCCGTCACCGTCCCCGGCCTCCTCCCGCGGGCTCCGCCCCCCGCCGCACTCCGGCCCGCCGCGCGGGGAGTCGACGGACAGGAACAGCAGGTTCCCGCTCACCGAGACGTCGTTCTGCTCACCGGGGCAGAGCACCCGGCTGACCACGGACGGCCTGGCCGGATCGGACACGTCGAGTACGGTGAAACCGTCGAAGTTGCCGACGAACACGTGATCGTCCTGAAAGGCCAGGTCGGTGCCCCATGACTGGGGACCGTCCAGCGGGGCCCCTGGCGGCACGTTCGCCAGGTGGGTGATGTTGGAGCTGTGTACGGCGTCCCCGGTGGTCCGCACGGCCGGCGGTGTGGAGCCGGCGGCCCACGAGACCGACTCCCCCGGATCGGCGCCGCACCCGGCCGTCAGAAGCAGCACCGCCAGCCCGAATGCCGCGATCCATCGCACAGTGCCCCCCGTTGTGTCGGTTATCTTGACCCATTATTGGAGGTATGCGAAGGGTGCGTTTGTGGTACGGGGTGACCACCGTGATCGTGGCGGCCGCGCTCCTTCCCGGTTGCGCGGGCGACCTGGAGGGACGGACCCCGTTGGTCGCGGGCACCGGCGCACCGGTGATCGTTCCCGGTGGGCCGGGTGACGCCGGCCGTACGGCAAGGCCGGGCGAGCGCCTGGGTGATTCGGAGGCGCGGGTGACGGCGGCCGATGTGCGCTTCGCCGAGGGCATGATTCCGCACCACCGGCAGGCGCTGGAGATCGCGGCGCTGGTCCCGCCCAGGACGTCGTCACCGGAGGTACGCGGGCTCGCCGGGCGGATCACCGCCGCGCAGCGGCCCGAGATCGCGGCCATGACGTCCTGGCTGACGTCGGTGGGCCGCGCTCCGGGAGGGCACGGCGACCACAGAGCGGTCACACTGGAGCAGATGAACCGCCTCAGGGCCGCCAGGGGCGAGGCCTTCGACCGGCTCTTCCTGCGCCTGATGATCGCCCATCACGAGGAGGCGCTTCGGATGGCCGGGAGCCGGCTCCGTCAGGGGGCCGACCGGGTCATGCTGGCCATCGCCCAGGACGTCGTCTCGGGACAGGGCGTCGAGATCGCCCGGATGCGGAAGCTGCTCCGGGGGCCCTAGATGCGAAGGCCGGGCTCAGGAACTCCAGAGCATGTTGCTCAGCTCGGCGTCGAGGTCCATGAAGTCGGTCTCGCGACCGGCCGGGACCAGGTCGTACGTCCGGTGCAGGAAGTCGGTGAGCGGTGCCAGCGGCACCTCGAACAGGGCCTGCCCGAACGGCGAGGTGAGACTGATGTGCAGCGTGCGCTCGCCGTCGGCGCGCGCCGGCCACACCTGGACATCGCCGTCGCCGACCCGCCGTACGATGCCGACCGTCAGCAACTCGCGAGCGAAGATCCACTCGACCGGTTCGTCGTTCCCCACGTGGAAGGCCATTCTGATCGCGTAGGGATCATCGGCTGTGTAGCTGAGCCCGGCGAGCAGGGGGACGGTGGTACGGTCGGGGACCACAAGCCGAAGGCCAAGCTCGGCAGAGACGGTGGAGCTGTTCATCGTCAGCCAAACCTTTTTCGTCGTCGGTCCCCTCTTCGGGGCTTTCACTGCTCTGGCGGACTCTCTCTGTCCCGAGCTATGACGCGGAACAAAGAAACCTGTAGGAAAGATTCCGCCTCCGGGCCCTTCTGTAACACACATCACAGCGCGACATTTGGGCGTCTACCTGGCTAAACATCACCAACAGGGCCATATTTGCAAGGGTTTTGCGTATCGTTTTGGTCACCGTCGACTCCCCCTGGGGGGCGTCTCGGGCGATAGAGGTTGAGCCTGGGTCGTACGGTGCTTCTGCGGATCAGGACGATGCTATGACACCGTAGCCCCCCGCCGGACGCATCCTCCGACGTTTGATTCCCGACCGTGTCGCCTCCCAAGATCTTTTTCGGTGCGGACGTCGCTTCGCCAGCGCCTCCGGATTGCTGTATGGTTTTCACGTCGGCCCCGAGAGGAGCCAGACGGGGCGGGCGATTAGCTCAGCGGGAGAGCGCTTCGTTCACACCGAAGAGGTCACTGGTTCGATCCCAGTATCGCCCACACATGGTAGACGCAGGTAAAGGCCCGGTGGACTACACGGTCCGCCGGGTTTTTTCGTGCCCGCGGAGCCTCTTGGGAGATTTTCGGGAGAGCGAGATCACGACCCTCGCCGTGCCGGTTGATGAGGACGCGGCCGGCGGCGGGGCGCCGGTTCGAATCCGGCCGAGAGCTCGATCTCCTGTCCGTACTGGGGCGGACAGGTCGGGGCGTGATGGGGAGTCATCGTTGCCGGTGTCTACAGCGGGTCAGGTCTGAGGAGGAAGGCCTCCTCGGCCAGGCCGCGCCGGACCGCGCGCATGGTCTGGGCGGGGCTCATGCCGGTCGAGTCGAGCACATGGTGATCGAAGGCTCCAAGTTCGCCGAACTGGTCGAACATGTGGAGCACCGGACCGGGGTCGGTCAGCGCGCCCTCATCGCGTCCGACCGCCCGCGCCAGGGTGGTCTCTCGATCGGGGCGGAGCACGACGTAGTGCAGTGCGATCTTCCCGGTGGCGGCCTCGTCGCGGAACAGGTCGACGAACCAGGGGCCAACGATGCCGTCGACGACCACCTGATAGCCGCCCGCGGCGTATCCGAACGCGCAGGCGACCAGGACGCTCATGACGACCTCGTTCTGCCGTTTGGACTCCGGCAGATACGGGGCCACACGGCCCTGCCGGATGAACGCCCAGAAGTCATCGGTGTGCAGATGGACGCTCGGCGTCAGTTCATCGCTGAGGAGCCTGGCGACGGTCGACTTGCCGGCTCCCGGAGGACCGGTCAGCACGATCACCGAGGCTTCGTGACTTGCCATGCGATCATCATGACATCTCGCGCACGGGGGTCACCTCTCG
The DNA here is from genome assembly GCF_053601935.1 of Streptosporangium sp. NPDC004631. Lineage (NCBI taxonomy): Bacteria > Bacillati > Actinomycetota > Actinomycetes > Streptosporangiales > Streptosporangiaceae > Streptosporangium > Streptosporangium sp. NPDC004631. The sequence goes on from NZ_JBSGCR010000015.1 coordinate 116,593, forward strand.
CGCGGGGCGGACCCCGAATGTCAGCCATACGCCCTCCTGAGTTCCCAAAACGGACGGAACAAAGTGCCGCCGAGTCTGGAGGGGAATTGCCGGCAGCGCCCCTGACGGCTCCCCCGAACCGTTGTCGACAGGTTCAAATATTTCCGGCATGAGTCGGTGTGCGGCCAGCGGAGGTGATCTTGAAAAGTGGTTGTATATATAACTACTTCCAAGGTCGTTTCTGTGACGAGCATGGTGGAGCACCCGAGTGCGGGTAAGCCTGCCATCCGGGGGTGTGAGAGCCGGACAAGGGGAAAGCCCGGGTTGTCCGCCGTCGCGGGAACGGTTCACGGGCTGGTCGTGGTCCCTTGCCCGCGTGGGTCAACGTGGCTGAGGGGTGGGCCTTCGGTCCCCGCTGCGGTCCCTGGGCCGGTCCCCGGGCGATGGTCGCCCGCGCCCCAGAGCCGTGCGAGGAACACCCCGAGCACGTCGGTGACGGACCGGTCGAAATCGCTTGGATGGTCGAGCGCCCACGCGTCGAGGGCGCCGAAGACCCCGACGGTCGCCACGGCGACCAGTTCGGCACTCGGGTCAGGGGCGATCAGGCCGATCTTCACGCCGTTGGCGACGAGCCCCCGGATCCAGGAGTCGCCGCCGAGACGCGGCTGCCCGGCGAGGACCGCCCGGTCATCCGGATGTCCGCGCAGGTGCGCGACCAGTCGTGCTGTGCCCGCCGCCAGTTGGTCCCACAGTTCCTCCTCGGTTGCCACATCGGTCCAGGGGCCGAGCGCGGCGAGTGTACGGGCGGCCGCTTCGGCGACGACGGCGCCGAAGAGGTCGTCCTTGCCGTCGAAATAGTGGTAGGCGGACGTCTTCGAGATGCGGGCCTCGGCGATGATCCGGTTGAACGACGCGGCGTCCTTGCCGTCACGGGCGAAGTGGGTACGGGCCACCGCGAGGATGGCGGCTCGGGTGTCGGCCGGCAGTCGGTTGAAGCGGGGAAGTGGCATCGGTTTCCCTAGAGGCTGTGGGGGAGCGGGGTGACCTGCCGCCGGCCGCCGAGCACGCGGTTGACGCGGACCGTCATGATCCAGTGTGCCGCCCACAGGGGGAGGGCGACTGCTCCGCCGATGTATCCGGCCGCCCCGGGGAAGAGCGACAGGATCTGGAGCGTGCACCAGCTGTAGCCGAGGGCGGTCCACCAGCGGATGAATCCGCCTGGCACATGCCCGTCGGCGGTCAGTGAGGCGGTGACGGTTCGCACGATGAAGAAGTCCTCGGTGAAGTTGTAGGGGATGGCGAACATCCACCAGACCGAGGCGGGGGACGCGGTCCTGGCGGCGGGCCGCACCGCCGTCATCGTGCGCTGGAGGGCGCGGCAGTACAGGGCGACGAGTCCGAAGAAGACGGCGACGGCGATGAGCGCGCCGGGCATTCCCTGTGCGCCGATCTCGCCTAGGATTCCGCGGCCCCACTGCGGCGCCCACAGGGGATGGCTGAGGAGGATCGAGGCAAGGATGGTGCCCGCGGCTTTGACGAGGGTGATGTTCACGCCAGAAGTGTACTAGTGGTACACACCTTCGGTACACACTCCCTTGCTCCGCCGCGGTCGGCGTGCCAAGACGGAGCGGAAAGGGGTATGGCGAATTTACCGCCAATGACCCTTTCCGCTCTGTTTGTCGACGTCTATTCGTCTTGGGGTTAGTGGCAGTACTTGGCGCGAGCGTGCTTGAATCCTAGATCGAATCCGCGCTGATATTCCCCGAAGCCGGCGCCGCCTCCACCACCGCCACCGCCTCCTCCGCCGCCCCCGCCGCCTGCTTTGCAGGATCGTACGCCGGCGGTGTATCCGTCGCTGTACCCTCTCGCGCAGTTCTTGTCCTTCTGGCATGGCTTGGTCTGGGACGTGGTTGGCGTCTTCGCGGAGGCCGAGCCGGTTGAGGCCGCGTCAGCCGTGTTCATCGCGCCGCCGACCATTGCGATGGTGGCGGCGCCGACTACGATCGCCCGGCGAATTCCGATGGACATGGTAACCATCTCCTTTGCTGATCAGGCGGTCTGGTCTGGCGGGACCGCAAATTCCTCAGCGGGGAGGTGATGCCCGATATGAGCCATCGAAAGAGCTTGAGTTAGGTTAATTGTCGTAAATGGGGTTGTTGGGAAACAATTGTTCGGTAGAGATGTGCGGCTCATTGTTGAGCGAGGTCGATGCCGGCGGGCATACTGCGCGCGGGGGCGCTTACTCCGATATTGCCCGTGCCCAGGGTTGGGGCGAGACGATGCCGGAAACCATCGTCACGCCGGCCGTCCCGGTCCGTCCGCTCCGGGAGCCGAGGGGGTGCGCGGCCGTACCGCCCCGCCCCGCCGGGTGCGTGTGAGGAGCGGTCACCGAGCCGTCGTCACACGCCCGGGAGGTCGGCCACGTCAGAGCGTCGCCACCACACGGCCCGGGAACCGGTCAGATCAGAGTGGAGAACCACATGCCCTACGTCATCGTCGGCAGGGAGAACTCCGGGAACGTCGAGCTCTACTACGAGGATCACGGCCAGGGAAGACCGGTTGTGCTGATCCACGGCTTCCCCCTGAGCGGCCACTCCTGGGAGAGGCAACTCCTGGTGCTGCTCGGCGCCGGATACCGTGTCGTCACCTATGACCGCCGTGGATTCGGCGACTCCAGCCGGCCCACGTCCGGCTATGACTACGACACCCTCGCCGCCGACCTCAAGGTTCTGATGGAGGAGCTCGACCTGCGCGACGCCGCGCTGGTCGGCTTCTCGATGGGGACCGGTGAGGTGACCCGTTACCTGGCGGCCTACGGGTCCGGCCGGGTGAGCAGGGCGGCCCTGCTCGCCCCGGTACCGCCGTTCCTGCTCAAGACCGGCGACAACCCCGAGGGGGTCGACGGGAGTGTGTTCGAGGGCATCAAGCGCGCGATCGTCGAGGATCGGCCGGCCTATCTGAAGACGTTCCTCGACGACTTCTACAACGTCGACAAGCTCCGCGGCACCCGCGTCAGCGACGAGGCGTGGCAGCTGAGCTGGAACGTCGCCGCCGACGCGTCGGCCAAGGGCACGCTGGACTGCGTCACCGCGTGGCTGACCGACTTCCGCGACGACCTGCCCAGGATCGATGTTCCCATCCTGGTCGTGCAGGGGGAGGAGGACCGCATCCTGCCCATCGGCGCCACCGGCAGGCGCCTGCCGGCGCTGGTCAAGGACATCCGTTACGTGGAGATCCCCGGCGGCCCGCACAACATCGCCTGGACCCACCCCGATGAGGTCAACCGGGCCCTGCTCGACTTTCTCGGCGAGGACGACCGTTGACCCCGGCGCCGGTACGGCCTCCCGCGGGACGGGGGACCGTGCCCTCGGACCGCCGGGGACGGCGCGGAGCAAACAAAACCAGCACGGCGCGCGTCCAAGGAGATGTGAAACGGAACAACAGGCCGGGCCGGCTTCCGGCCCTCTCCCTCGTGACGGCGGCCATGCTGGTGGCGGTCGCGGCGTGCGCCTCACCTGTGCGGCCCGGAGCGGATCTCACCCCGGCGGGCTCCGGTTCCCCGGGATCGGCGGAACGCCCGGCGGATCCGGGCGTGAAGGCCGCGGCCGAGGGGCCCGCCCAGGCGGCGATCGGAGGCCGCGCGCGGCGGACGTCCCGGGAACGCGCCCAGATCACGGAGGCGGAACCCGGCCAGGCCGCGCGTGTACCGGCCGGGGCGGCAGGCGCGGCGGCCGGGACCGAGGGACTCTCCGCGGGGAAGGCGGCACCCGGGCGCTGCCGTACCGGGCAGCTCCGGGCGCGTGTCGGCGAGGTGGACGCGGGGGCGGGGCAGCGGTACGCGCCGCTGGTTCTGACCAACGCGTCGGAGAGGACCTGCTGGGTCTACGGCTTCGTCGGCCTGGTCATGTTCGACCGCAACGGTGACGCGCTGCGCACCAGGGTGCGCAGGGAGAGCGTCCCGTCGCGCAGGGTGACCCTGCGGCCGGGGGCGAGCGCTCACGCCAGGATCCACTGGACCGTGGTGCCGGGCAGGCGCGAGTCCACCTGCCCGTCCGCGGCACGGCTGATGATCATCCCGCCGGACGCGATCGCGCACCTGGAGATCCCCTTCACCTCGGAGGTCTGCGGAGACGGTCGTCTCAGCATCACCCCGATGGCGCCGGGCAGTCGCCTGTAGGCCGGCGGGCGAGACGGAGATCGCCACCTCCGCGCCCCCGGTCACCCCGGTGTCCCGAACCGGCCCGGTACGCCATGTCAGGCGTCGAAGGCGACCAGGGTGCCCCAGGCGGTACCGGCGCCCACCAGGACCCCGGCGGTGACCTGGGCGGGGGTGTGGTGGCCGAGCCGCACCCGCGCCCAGCAGACCGCCGCCACGACCAGCGCGCCCACCACCAGGGCGGGCGCGGCGGGCAGCACCCTGGTGAGCACCACCACGGTGCCCGCGGACACGGCCGCGTGGAAGGAGATCTTCCAGCCGAGCGTGATCGGGACCGTCACCGCGAGCGCGGCCAGCATCGCGGTCACCGTGGCGACCAGCAGCCGGGGCGCGCCCAGGGAGACCAGCAGCACCAGCGTGACGAGCACCGCCCCGACGGCCACCAGCAGCGGTTTCGTCCGGCTCGCGCGGTCGACCAGGTGGTGGGAGTCCAGCCGCCCCGAACGGACCCCGGCCATGATCACCCCGGCTGGAACCCCGCCGCACAGCAGCGAGGCCCCCAGCCCCCACCCCGCGCCGGGCCAGCCGTCCGCCAGCAGCCCGACGGCCGGGGGCAGCCCGATGACCAGCACCTGTGGCGCGAACAGACCGGTGATCCACCGGGCGGCCACCGTCGTGGCCCTCTCGTCGCGCGCCGCTTCCCGATCGCCCATCCCACTCCCCATCGGTACGAGGTCCGTGGGATCAACCCTGTCAGGTGCGCGGTCGCGAGACGAACCTCCGCGCGCCGGTCAGTCGTTGGCGTGCAGAGCGCTGTTGAGCTCCACCCCGCCACCCCGCCGGGGGACGACCTCGACCGCCCCGGAGGTGGAGTTGCGGCGGAACAACAGGCCCGAGGCGCCGGAGAACTCCACGGCCTTGGCGACCCGGCCGTCGGGCAGGGTGACCTTGGTTCCGGCGGTGACGTAGAGGCCGGCCTCCACCACGCAGTCGTCGCCCAGGGAGATGCCGACGCCGCTGTTGGCACCGAGCAGGCAGCGGCGGCCGATGGAGATGACCTGCGTGCCGCCGCCGGACAGGGTGCCCATGATCGAGGCACCGCCGCCGACGTCGGAGCCGTCGCCCACGACCACGCCCGCCGAGACGCGGCCCTCGACCATGGACGTGCCCAGGGTCCCGGCGTTGAAGTTGACGAAGCCCTCGTGCATCACCGTCGTGCCGGCGGCCAGGTGCGCGCCGAGGCGGACGCGGTCGGCGTCGGCGATCCGGACGCCACCGGGCATCACGTAGTCGGTCATCCGGGGGAACTTGTCCACGCTGTGGACGGTCACCGGGCCGCGGGCGCGCAGGCGCAGCCGTACGGCCTCGAAGCCCTCGACCGCGCACGGGCCGTGGTTGGTCCACACCACATTGCTGAGCAGGCCGAACAGGCCGTCCAGGTTCTGGCCGTGGGGCTGGACGAGGCGGGCGGAGAGCAGATGGAGGCGCAGGTAGGCGTCGTGCGCGTCGGCGGGGGCCTCGGAGAGCTTGGCGACTCCGGTGTGCACGGCCACCACCTCCACGCCTCGGGCCTCGTCAGGGCCCAGCAGCCCGGCGGCCTCGGGGCCGAGCGCCTGGACGGCCTCCCGCTCGGTCAGCCGCCTGCTGCCGCCCGATGGGGGCTCGCCCAGTTGCGGGGCGGGGAACCAGGTGTCGAGGACGGTCCCGTCGGAGGTGATGGTCGCGATGCCGGCGCCGTGGGCGCCGGAGGTCTGAGCTGCTGCGTTCACGCCGACCAAGCCTAGCCAAAGCCGGTGCAATGGCCGTACGCCACCGGGCGCGGTGGGCGTGTGTCCCCGCAGCCCGGTCAATAACCTGACCGCCATGTTGCACGGCATCGATGTGTCCAACTGGCAAGGTGCGGTGGATTGGGGCAGGCACGCGGACGACGGTGTCTCATTCGCCTTCGCCAAGGCGACGGAGGGGGGTACCTTCGCCGACCGGTGGTTCGACCGCAACTGGACCGGGATGAGGGAGAGCTGGATCGTCAGCGGGGCCTACCACTTCGCCCGCCCCTCGGGCGACCCCGAGGTGCAGGCGCGATACTTCCTGCGGGCGGTGGAACGGGCGGGTGGGCTGCGCCGCGGTGACCTGCTCGCGCTCGACCTGGAGACCAACGACCGGCTGCCCGCCCGCCGGGTGGCGAGCTTCGCCCGCCGCTGGTGCCAGGCGGTCACCGCGCAGGCCGGGGTACGGCCGGTGGTCTACACCTTCCTGTCGTTCGCCTACGCCGGCAACTGCGCGGGGCTGGAGGAGTATCCCCTCTGGATCGCCGCCCCGGACCAGCCCACCGGCCGGCCGGACGTGCCGGTGCCGTGGCGCAGGTGGACCATCCACCAGTACTCCCACCAGCCGCTGGACCGCAACGTCTTCCAGGGGACCCGGGCTCAGCTCGTCTCGCTCGGCTACCGGCGGCGCCGGAACGCCTGAGACCTGGCCCGGCCCCGGTGGCGGGAGCGTTTGAGATGCTGTTCGGCCCCCGGCGGCGCCGGAGGGCTTGAGATACGGCCGCCGGCGGTGTCGCGGGGTTCGCGGCGCGGCCTCCGGCGGCGTCGCGGCTTGAGAAAACGGCCGGCGGACACCGGTAGCATCGACCCAGGGTCGGATTTTCCGACGCCCAGTGTCGCCGTCTACCGAGGAGCAACCGTGTCGGCCGTGTCAGAACTTCGTGTCACCCTCGCCGGAGCCGAGCGTGTGGTGGCGGAGGGCACGACCTACGGCGACCTGCTCGAAGCCGACGGCCGCTCCGTGGTCGCCGCCCGGGCCGGCGGCGAGCTGAAGGACCTGGCGGCGCCGGTCTCCGACGGCGACGTGGTCGAGCCGGTCGAGGTCGGCAGCGCCGACGGCCGGGCCATCGTCCGCCACTCCGCCGCCCACGTGATGGCCCAGGCCGTTCAGGAGCTCTTCCCCGGAGCCCGGCTGGGCATCGGCCCGCCGGTCGAGAACGGCTTCTACTACGACTTCGACGTCGACAGCCCGTTCACCCCCGAGGACATCAAGCGCATCGAGAAGCGCATGCGCGAGATCGTCAAGCAGGGGCAGCTCTTCTCCCGGCGTCGCGTGTCGGACGAGGAGGCGCGCGAGGAGCTGGCCGCCGAGCCGTACAAGCTGGAGCTCATCGGTCTCAAGGGCGGCGGGGACGCCGAGGAGAACGTCGAGGTGGGCGGCGCCGAGCTGACCATCTACGACAACCTCGACCCCAAGAGCGGCGATCTGTGCTGGAAGGACCTCTGCCGGGGTCCCCACGTGCCGACCACCCGGTCCATTCCGGCGTTCAAGCTCATGCGCTCCGGCGGCGCCTACTGGCGGGGCAGTGAGAAGAACCCCCAGCTCCAGCGGATCTACGGCACCGCCTGGGAGTCGCGCGACAGGCAGGACGAGTACCTCCGCCTGCTGGAGGAGGCCGAGAAGCGCGACCACCGCAAGCTGGGCGCCGAGCTCGACCTGTTCTCCTTCCCCGACGAGCTCGGCTCGGGCCTGCCGGTCTTCCATCCCAAGGGCGGCGTGATCCGCCGCGTCATGGAGGACTACTCGCGGCGCAGGCACGAGGAGGCGGGTTACTCCTTCGTCAACACCCCGCACATCACCAAGGAGAACCTCTACAAGATCTCCGGCCACCTGGACTGGTACGCCGACGGCATGTTCCCGCCCATGGAGCTCGAAGGCGCGAAGTACTACCTCAAGCCGATGAACTGCCCGATGCACAACCTGATCTTCAGGACACGCGGGCGCTCCTACCGTGAGCTGCCGCTTCGGCTGTTCGAGTTCGGCGCCGTCTACCGCTACGAGAAGTCCGGCGTCATCCACGGCCTGACCCGTGTCCGCGGCATGACCCAGGACGACGCGCACATCTACTGCACCCGCGAGCAGATGCGCGACGAGCTCAAGTCGCTGCTCAGGTTCGTCCTGGATCTGCTCCGTGACTACGGGCTGGACGACTTCTACCTTGAGCTGTCGACCAAGGACCCGGTCAAGTTCGTCGGCACCGACGAGGACTGGGAGGAGGCCACCGAGACGCTGTGCGAGGTGGCCGAGTCGGAGAACCTGGAGCTCGTCCTCGATCCGGGCGGAGCGGCGTTCTACGGGCCGAAGATCTCCGTGCAGGCCCGTGACGCCATCGGCCGCACCTGGCAGCTGTCGACCATCCAGCTCGACTTCAACCTCCCGCAGCTCTTCGAGCTGGAATATCAGGCGGCCGAAGGCTCGCGCCAACGGCCCGTCATGATCCACCGGGCGCTGTTCGGCTCGATCGAGCGCTTCTTCGGCGTCCTGGTCGAGCACTACGCGGGCGCCTTCCCCCCCTGGCTCGCCCCGGTGCAGGTCGTCGGCATCCCGATCGCCGACGCTCACCTGCCCTACCTGCAGGACGTGGCCAAGAAGGCCCGCGAGCGGGGCGTCCGGATCGAGGTGGACGCCTCCGACGACCGGATGCAGAAGAAGATCCGCAACGCCCAGAAGTCCAAGGTGCCGTTCATGCTCCTGGCGGGCGACGAGGACATCGCCAACGGCGCGGTCTCCTTCCGCTTCCGCAACGGCGAGCAGAAGAACGGTGTCCCGGTCGAGGACGCGATCAACGAGATCGTCGACGCGATCGAACGCCACGTCCAGGTCTGACCTGTGGAGGGTCTCCCCCGGTTGTCGGGGGAGACCCCGAAGGGCCTGAGGAGGCGGCCGGCGGCGTGATCGGTGAGGTCAGCGCTCGGGGGCAGGCGGTGGGACACCGGCTGGATACCCCCGCCAGGGGTGGGCCTATGCTGCAATGCATGCAGGAGAGCGAGCCGATCGAGCAGTCCGGTGCGGGGGATCCCGACAACTTTCAGCGGTTGTGGACACCGCATCGGATGGCCTACATCAAGGGAGAGAACAAGCCGACCGGTGTCAGTCCCGACGACGGCTGCCCATTCTGTGAGATTCCCGGTATGAGCGACGAGGACGGCCTGGTCGTCGCCCGGGGCACCGCCGTCTTCGCGGTGCTCAACCTCTACCCGTACAACTCCGGCCACCTGCTGGTCTGTCCCTACCGGCACGTCGCCGACTACGCCGACCTGGACGACACCGAGACCGCCGAGCTCGCCGACTTCACCAAGCGGGCGCTGGCCGCCCTGCGCAAGGCCGGCGGCGCGCAGGGCTTCAACGTGGGCATGAACCTCGGCGGGGCGGCCGGCGCGGGCATCGCCGCCCACCTGCACCAGCACGTGGTGCCCCGCTGGGGCGGCGACACCAACTTCATGCCGGTGGTCGGCCACACCAAGGTGCTGCCTCAGCTGCTCCGCGACACCAGGGAACTGCTCGCCGGCTCCTGGCCCGCCTCCTCGTAGGGTGCCGCGTCGCCGAGCGCCCTGACACCCACCGACAGCGCCAGCGGCACCCCCAGGGCGAGCGCCATGGACAGCACCGCGGCTCCCGAGTCGTTGACCAGCATGCCCACCACCCCGCTGACCAGGGTGCCGATCAGGCCGGCCCGCAGCGCCGGGGAGTGGCCGAACGCGGCGGGCAGCACACCGGCGCTCGCCGTGTCCGGCCGCATCACCGCGTAGACCAGGAACGCGACCGCAGTGATCACGATCGGCATCAGGTTGGGGCTGAGCAGGGTGTTCAGCATCGCGCCGAGCTTGCGGCCGATCACCTCCGCGGCCTCGCCGGTGAGCACCTGGCCGACGAACCGGCCCAGATGCGTCTGGGAGCCGGGCGGGCGCAGGTAGTCGAGGGTGGCGATGGCCATCACGACGACGCCGCCCGCCACGCAGAACGCGCCCAGCCTGATGACCGAGACCCGCTTGCCCGCGATCAGCAGCGCGGTCACCGCGATACCCGGTACGAAGGCGATCACCCCGCCGAAGTCGCTGCCCACCCCGGGCCAGCCGCCCAGGATCATCGCCGTACCGCCCAGCACCGCCACCGTGGCGACCGCGGCGCCCCGGTGCCCCCGGGCCGCGAACCGGTGCGCGAGTGCGGTCGCCAGCAGCAGCACCGACGTGGCGAACAGCGCGAACGGGATGTTGCCCAGGCCGTAGTAGCGGGCGCCGACCACGGCGGTGTACCCCATCACGCTGTTGAGCTGCAGGGTCGTCCCGGTCAGCAGGTCGCCGGCGAGCACCGCCGCGGTGATCCCGGCCACCACCGCCAGCGGCCCGAGCGGACGGCGCCGCCAGGGGCCCGCCAGCGCCGTCACCGCCAGCAGGAGCGCGATCCCCACGATCCCGCCGACCAGGACGGGCAGCGGAGCTCCGCTGTGGTGCCAGGGCAGGAGATTGACCAGATACGTCGACACCGGCAGGGACGCCAGGACCAGCGCGGCCACGCGGATTCCGTTCAGCCCGCGCCTGCGCCGCATCAGCAGGAACGCGGTGCCGTAGAAGCCGACCTGGAGCACGGCGATCGCCGTGAAGAAGAGCCCGCCCATGTCCCTGATCGTCTGCCCGGCCAGGTCGGCGTCGACCAGCTCGTTCCGCGCGCTCTCCACGCCACCGGTACGGCTCGCACCCGCCCCCCAGGGCACCCCGATCACGGTCGGCGGGGCCGCGACGCCCGTCACGGCGAGCATCGTGGCGGTGATGTCCGGCAGGATCGTGACGTCCTCGCGATGGGTCGAGGCCGCCCCCAGGAACCGGCCGGAGACGTCCGCGCCCCCCGTCATCATGGCCACCCGCAGGTGGGGCACGCCCCCGTGGTCGCCCAGGCCGGCCAGCAGGACGGAGGTGTCCTCGGGCAGCGCGTCCAGCGCCGCCCCGGCCCCGGCGTCGGCCAGTCGCAGCGCCGCCTCCCGCCGCTGAGGGGTGAGGCTCTCCGCGATCTCGGGCAGCCGCCCGCCGGTCACATAGGGCCGGATCAGGTCGTCCACGTCCACGGCGATCAGCCGGCAGGCGGTGAACGCCCCGGAGGGAACCTGTGCGGGGGAGGGGGCGTAGCGGTCCACCCTGCCCGTCCGGTCGGCCAGGGCCAGTGCCGCGCCGGGACCGACCGCGAAGGTGCACTCCCCGGCGGCGTGTACGGCGTCGCCGAGCACTCCGGCGTTCCGCTGCCGGGCGACCCGGTGCAGATACCCGTAGTCGGGGATGACCGCGCCGGCCCCGGCGGGGACGGGGGCCGGCGGGAGCCCGCACCCGTAGCCGACCGCGGACCTCACCCCGGCCGACACCGTCAGCCACCCGTCGTAGGGGCACGTCACCCGGCCGACCGTGCGGACCGACAGCGAGCCGACCGCGCTCCGGCCGGCCAGCCGCCACAGGTTCGGCGTGATCTCGGGGCTGAGGTCGCTCCACCGCAGGCCGGGAACCCCGATCAGGGCCACCCGCCCGCCCGCCCGCGCGGTGGGCCCCGCGGTGGCCCGCGCCGGGGCCCGCGCCGTGGTCCGTGCTGTGGCCTGCACTGTGGCCGACGCCGGGGCCCGCACGACGGCCCGCACCGGAGGCGGCGCCGCGACCTCGGCCGCAGCCCATCCGGCCCCGGGCCACAGCGCGCTCAAGACCAGCGCAAACGCGACAAGCGTCCGCCTCACCGGAGACCTCCCCAGACCTCGCTCAAATGCTGGCACCGTAGGGGAACATCGGGCTCGCGGTCTACCGGATGTGATGATCGTGACCCGGCGGGGTCAGGGGATGATCGTTTTGGCGGCCGAGCTCTCGTTGTGCAGGCGGTCCAGTGCCGTGACGAGATACGCTCCGCCACCGGCGCCGGCGGTGAAGGTCTGGCGGTCGCCGCCCGTGGCGGGCACGACCGCGACCAGGTTGCGGCCGTCGGCGGTGGCGCACTTGCCCGCCTTGCCGGAGGCGATCCGGTAGATCGCGTAGGAGCGGGCGCCCGGGGAGGTCCTCCAGCTGATCACGGCACCCTGTGCCCGCACGTCGGCGGGTTCGGCGGGTGCCCGGCCGCCGAGGCTCTCCATCAGGGGCAGCAGCGCGGGACGCGCGTAGGTGGTCTTGGCGATCCGGCCCAGGACGCCCAGCGGGTCGGTGAGAAGCTGCTTGGCGCTGAAGTAGACGTCGCCGCGGACCTCCTCGTACTCACGGTTGCGCGTCAGGTGCGAGGGCAGCTCGCCGGGCCTGGTCCAGGCCGGGGTGTCGGTGCTCCCCACCCGGTACAGGCCCTGGCCGATGTACAGATGCACGCCGGTTCCCTTGACCTCGTTCGCCCACCACGGCATCAGCACGTCGTAGTCGGCGACCTTGAACCCGCGCGGCCAGTACAGCTGCGGTACGACGTAGTCGACCGTGCCCTCATGGATCCAATGGCGGGCGTCGGCGTAGATGGAGTCGTAGGCGGACATGCCGCCGCTGGCCGAGCCGGTGGGGTCCTCGGACTTGTTACGCCAGATCCCGAAGGGGCTCACCCCGAACTTCACGTACGGCTTCGTCTCGTGCACGGCCTTGTCGACCTGCGCGATCAGGCTGTTGACGTTGGCGCGCCGCCAGTCGGCCCGTTTGGCGCCCTTGCCGTACTTTTTGAACGCGGCGGTGTCGTCGAACGCGGTGCCCGCCCCCGGGTACGGATAGAAGTAGTCGTCGAAGTGGACCCCGTCCACGTCGTAGCGGCCCACCACGTCCTTGACGACCGACGTGACGTGGTCGCGGACCTGCGGCAGGCCGGGGTTGTAGTAGATCTTGCCTTCGTGCCTGACGATCCAGCCGGGGTTCCTGCGGGCGGGGTGGTTGGCCGGCAGGCCCTTCAGGCCGCCGTCGTAGGCGGCGCGGTAGGGGTTGAACCAGGCGTGGAACTCCAGCCCGCGCCGATGGGCCTCGGTCACCAGGAAGGTCAGCGGATCCCAGCCGGGGTCCTTGCCGGCCGTACCGGTCAGATACTGCGACCAGGGCTCCAGCGCCGACCGGTAGAGGGCGTCGGAGGCAGGGCGGACCTGGACGAACACCGCGTTGAACCGCCGCTTGACCGCGCTGTCGAGGAGCCTGACGTACTCCGCCTGCTGCTGGGCGACCGAGAGGCCGGTCCGCGAGGGCCAGTCGATGTTCTTCACCGTGGCGATCCAGACCCCGCGCAGCTGGCGCTTGGGGTACTCCGCGCTGACCGGGCACGCCGCCGCCCCCGAGGCCGGGGTGGTCGTGCCGGAGACCTGCTCGGTGGTGGTGTGCTTCGCGGGCTTGGCCGGCTTGGTGGGTTTGATGGGCTTGACCACCTTGGCGGGCTTGGCGGGCGGGGCGTCCGGGCCGAAGGTGTAGGCGGCGCCGGTGGTGATGACGGCCAGGGCGGCGGCGGCAAGCAGAGGGCGTCCGGTTCGCATGGTTAATTAGTCTGGCATCGGGGTCGGGATGCTTTGGCCGGAAAAAAGAAATCGTTCCGTGACATTACTGTTACCGGATTAAATCTTTGGGAGGCGAGAACCAGGAGGTTCGCGCCTCCCCGCGAGATCAACCGGCGACCTTGTCCACCAGATGGGCCGGGAGCGGCTCATAGCGGAGGAAGGCGCGGTGGAACGTCCCCGTCCCGTGCGACATCGACCTGAGGTCGATGGCGTAGCGGGTGATCTCCAGCTCGGGCACCTCGGCCCGGACCAGCGTGCGCCCGACGCCGACCGGCTCGGTGCCGAGAACCCGGCCCCGGCGGCTGGAGAGGTCGGACATCACCGCGCCGACGTGGTCGTCGGGGACCAGCACCGCCACCTCGTCGACCGGTTCCAGCAGCAGCGTGGGGACCTTGGTCGCCGCCTCCTTCAGCGCGAGCGCCCCGGCGATCTGGAAGGCCATGTCGGAGGAGTCGACCGAGTGGGCCTTGCCGTCGTACAGCGTCACCCGCACGTCCACCATGGGATATCCGGCCAGCACACCGCGCTGCATCTGGGTGCGCACGCCCTTCTCCACCGACGGGATGAACTGGCGCGGCACCACGCCGCCGACGACCTTGTCCACGAACTCGAAACCCCCGCCGGACGGCAGGGGCTCCACCTCCAGGTGGCAGACGGCGAACTGGCCGTGCCCGCCGGTCTGCTTGACGTTGCGTCCCAGGGCCCGGCAGCTGCCGCCGAAGGTCTCCCGGAGCGGCACCCGCAGCTCGACCTTCTCCACCTCGACGCCGTGCCGCCTGCTCAGCCGGTCCAGCAGGACGTCGGCGTGGGCCTCGCCCATGCACCAGAGCACGAGCTGCCGGGTCTCGGGGTTGTTCTCCAGCCGGAGTGTCGGGTCCTCGGCGACCAGCCGCTGCAGCGCCTGGCCGAGCTTGTCGTCGTCGGCCTTGGACCTGGCCTGGATCGCCACCGGCAGCAGCGGATCGGGCATCGTCCACGCGGTCATCAGCAGGGGCCGCTCCCTGTCGGAGAGGGTGTCGCCGGTCTCCGCGCGAGACAGCTTGGCCACCGCGACGATGTCGCCGGCGACGCACTTGGCGGCGGTCCGCTGGATCTTGCCCAGGGGGGAGGAGAGCGCGCCGATGCGCTCGTCCACGTCGTGGTCCTCGTGGCCGCGCTCGGTCAGCCCGTGTCCCGAGACGTGCACGGTCATGTCCGGGCGGAGCGTCCCGGAGAACACCCGCACCAGGCTGATCCGGCCGACGTAGGGGTCGCTGGTGGTCTTGACGACCTCGGCCACCAGGGGGCCGTCCGGGTCGCAGGAGACGCCGGGGACCGGCCTGCCGTCGATCGAGGTGATCTCCGGTAGCGGGTGCTCCAGCGGGGAGGGGAAGCCCTGGGTGATGAGTTCGAGGACCTCCAGCGCGCCCACACCGCCCCCGGTGGCGAGCACCGGGTGGAAACCGCCGCGCGCGACCGCCTTCTCCAGGTCGGCGACGAGGGTCTCGGTGCCGATCTCCTCGCCGGCGAGGTAGCGGTCCATCAGGGACTCGTCCTCGCTCTCCTGGATGATCCCCTCGATCAGCGGGTCCCGGTATCCCTCGATCTGCCCCTGGTAGGAGGGGCCCGGCGCGTTCTCGGTCCGCGTGCCGGTCGCGTAGTTGTAGAACTTCTGGGTCAGCAGCCCGATGAGGCCGTTGAGCCGGCCGTTGGTCACCACCGGGAGGTACAGCGGGGCCACGCCCTCGCCGAAGGCGTCCTGGCAGACGGCGAGGACCTCCTCGAAATCCGCCCGCTGATGGTCGAGCTTCGTGATCACCACGGCGCGCGGCATCCCGACGGCCGCGCACTCCTCCCAGAGCATCCGGGTCAGGCCGTCCACCCCCTCGGAGGCCGAGACCGCGAAAAGCGCCGCGTCGGCCGCGCGCAGCCCGGCGCGCAGGTCGCCGACGAAGTCGGCGTAGCCGGGGGTGTCCAGCAGGTTGATCTTGATGCCGTTGTGCACCATCGGGGCCACGGTCAGGTTCACCGAGCGCTGCTGGCGCATCTCGACCTCGTCGAAGTCGCTGACCGTGTTGCCGTCCTCGACCCGGCCTGCCCGCTGCACGGTCCGCGTCGCGGCCAGCAACGTCTCCACCAGGGTCGTCTTTCCCGCGCCGGAATGGCCGACCAGCGCCACGTTGCGAATCATGTCCGGCCGGTCGGCCACGGGTGCCCTGCCCGCGGCTCCCGCTGTCACGCCGGTTGCCTTCTCTGCCACGTCGCCTCCCGCGTCGTTGCCGAAGGAGCGCGGCCGGCTGCGGCCGCACCCCGGGTCCGCCGCCGCGTCCATACACCGCAAGGACGCGGTGTGTTCACCAAATACCCATGTGGCAAATATCACAAGAGGCCTGTGGCAATCCGCTTGCGGAGCGTTGGATGCGCGCTCACATGTCGTGTGGCCTACGATCGGACCGCGATGCTGAAACTTCTGCGCCCCGCCGTAACCCGAATCCTGACCCCCCTGGGCAGGGCGCTTGCCCGCCGGGGGATCAGCCCCAACGTGGTCACCGCGGTCGGCACGTTCGGCACCGTCGCCGCAGCCCTCTTCTTCTATCCCCGGGGGGAGTTGTTCCCCGGCACCGTAGTGATCACTATTTTCGTACTGGCCGATCTGCTCGACGGGGTCATGGCCAGAATGGGGGGCGAGGGGAGTCTGTGGGGGGCCTTCCTCGACTCCACCCTCGACCGGGTGGGCGACGCCGGGATCTTCTCGGGGCTGGTGATCTGGTTCATGGTGAGCGGGCAACGGGTGCTGGCCGGGGTGGCGCTGTTCTGCCTGGTGGCCGGGGCGCTCGTGTCCTATGTCAAGGCCAGGGCCGAGGGGCTGGGCCTGAACTGCGACGTCGGTCTCGCCGAACGGCCGGAGCGGCTGGTCGTCGGCCTGGTCTCGGCCGGTCTCGGCGGTCTCGGCGTGCCGTACGTGCTGGCGGCGGGGCTCTGGCTGCTCGCCGTCGCCAGTGTGGTCACCGTCGTTCAGCGCCTGCTCCACGTCCACCGCCAGGCCGCCTCCGCCGCGGCGGGGACCCTCCGTTCACCGGGAGAGCGATGACCGACAAGCCGTCCCCGAAGGATCGTCTCGTCGCGGCCGGGTTCGGCGCCGGCTGGGCGATCGTTCCCCGCCTCCCCGAACGCCTCACGGCCTGGGGGTTCCGGGTGGCCGCCGACCGGCTCTGGAGGCGCCGCGGCACGTCCGTGCTCCGGCTGGAGGCCAACCTCGCCCGGGTCAAGGGCACCTCGCCGGACGATCCGGCCGTCCGGGCGCTGAGCCGTGACGGCATGCGCTCCTACTTCCGCTACTTCCACGAGGTCTTCCGGCTGCCCTCCATGCCCACCCGCGAGATCGTCTCCCGCATGCACGTCACCGGCGACCAGCAGATCTACGACAACCTCGCCAGGGGGCGCGGGGTGGTCCTCGCCCTGCCCCACATGGGCAACTGGGATCTGGCGGGCGCCTGGTTCGCCCGGACGGGACACCCGTTCACCACCGTGGCCGAGCGGCTCAAGCCCGAGTCGCTGTTCCACCGCTACACCGCCTTCCGCGAGGGGCTGGGCATGGAGGTGCTGCCGCTCACCGGCGGGGACGGCCACACCTTCGGCGTCCTGTCGCAGCGGCTGCGGGCCGGTCTGCCGGTCGCGCTGCCCGCCGAGCGGGATCTGACCGCCCGGGGGATCGAGGTCCAGTTCTTCGGCGAGACCACCCGCATGCCCGCCGGTCCCGGCCTGCTGGCCGTGCACACCGGGGCCGCGCTGATCCCGGCGATCCTCTACTTCCAGGGGCGTGACTGGGGCCTGCAGTTCCACGAGGAGATCGCGGTCCCCGCCGAGGGCACCCGCAAGGAGAAGGTGGCGACCGTCATGCAGGGCCTGGCGGGCGTCTTCGAGAAGGGCATCGCCGAGCACCCCGAGGACTGGCACATGCTCCAGCGACTCTGGCTTGAGGACCTGGAACCCCGCGGATGACAGACGGCTGGGATACGCCGAGGCGGGCCGGGGGACACGTGAGAGGCGACGAGGAAGCAGTGAGGCAGTGAGGATCGGCATCGTCTGCCCGTACACCTGGGATGTGCCGGGCGGCGTCCAGGCGCACATCCGCGATCTCGCCGAGGCGCTCATCGAGGAGGGCCACCAGGTCTCCGTGATCGCCCCCGCGGCCGACAACGCGCCGCTGCCGCCCTACGTGACCTCGGTGGGCCGGGCGGTTCCCGTCCCCTTCAACGGCTCCGTGGCCAGGCTCTCCTTCGGCTTCCTGTCGGCCAACCGGGTGCGCCGCTGGGTGCGCGAGGGCCGCTTCGACGTGCTGCACGTGCACGAACCGGCCGTCCCCTCGGTCGGCCTGCTGGCCTGCTGGGTGGCCAGGGGGCCGATCGTGGCCACCTTCCACGCCTCCTTCGAGCGGTCCCGCACCCTGTCGGTCACCACGCCGGTGCTCATGAGCGCACTGGAGAAGATCACCGGCCGGATCGCCGTGTCGGACGCCGCGAGGAAGACCCTGGTCGAGTTCATCGGCGGCGACGCCGTGCTCATCCCCAACGGGG
This sequence comes from Streptosporangium sp. NPDC004631, assembly GCF_053601935.1. Classification (NCBI taxonomy): domain Bacteria; kingdom Bacillati; phylum Actinomycetota; class Actinomycetes; order Streptosporangiales; family Streptosporangiaceae; genus Streptosporangium; species Streptosporangium sp. NPDC004631. The sequence goes on from NZ_JBSGCR010000015.1 coordinate 134,576, forward strand.
TGACGGTCGGCCGCTACGCCCGCGCCGAGCCGCTGCCGGGCTGGGACGGGGGCGAGGTGATCGGCTTCCTCGGCCGGATGGACGAGCCCCGCAAGGGCCTGCCGGTGCTGCTGGACGCGTTCGCCGCTCTGGCCGCCGAGCGTCCCGGGCTGCGCCTGCTCATCGCGGGCCCCGGTGACGCCGACGAGGTGCTGCAGCGGGTCCCGGCCCACCTCCACGACCGGATCGGCCTGCTGGGCATGGTCAGCGAGGAGGACAAGGTCCGCGCCTACCACTCGGTGGACGTGTTCTGCGCGCCCAACCTGGGCGGGGAGAGCTTCGGCATCGTGCTCACCGAGGCGATGTCGGCGGGTGCCGCGATCCTGGCCAGCGACATCCCGGCCTTCCGCAAGGTGCTCGGCGACGGCCAGGCCGGGGCGCTGTTCGCGACCGGTGACGCCGGGTCGCTCGCCCGGGAGGCCGCCGCGCTGCTGGACGACCCCCGGCGCCGGGCCAAACTGTCGGACGAGGCCCGCCAGGCCGTGTGGAAGTACGACTGGTCCACGGTCGCCCGCGACGTCCTGCGCGTCTACGAGACCGTGGCCAGTGGCTCCGGAGTTGAGGAGGACGACGTTCCGTGACGACCACGCTGATCCTGGTGGTGGGCGCGTTCGTGCTGCTCACCGCCGTCTACGTCTCCTGGCGGGCAGGCCGGCTCGACCGGCTGCACATCCGGCTGGAGCTGGCCCGCGAGTCCCTGGACGCGGCCCTGGTACGGCGGGCCGCCGTCGCCCTCGAACTGGCCGCCTCCCGGTTGCTGGACCCCGCGACGAGCCTGGTGCTGGCGGCGGCGGCACACGAGGCCCGCACCGCGGGGCCCGACGAGCGTGAGCACGCCGAGAGCGACCTGTCGCGCGCGCTGCGGGCCGTCGTCGACCAGGAGCGTTTCCGCGACCGCCTCGCCGACACCCCGGCGGGTGCCGCCCTGCTGGAGGAGCTCGGCGCCGCGGTGGCCAAGGTGGTCTACTCGCGCCGCTTCTACAACAACGCGGTCGGCGTGACCCGGACAGCCCAGCGCCGCTGGCTGGCCCGGACGCTGAGGCTGGCCGGGCACACGGCCTATCCGGGCTTCTTCGAGATCGACGACGCCCCACCGCAGGCCCTCGGTATCGAATAGAGGGAATACGAACCGGGATATCCGGCAAGTCGGACACAGGTAAGCTCTTGGGCGTTTCGTGGCCGATTTGAGGAGATGAGCCGTGCGGGTACCCCGGATGATCGCCGTCACCCTGGTGGGAGCGGCCGTTCTCGCGCCGGTGGCCGCCTGTTCCTCCGACGAGCCCGCTCCGGGAAGAAACCCTCAGGCCGCCCCCTCTGTGCCGCCGACCCCCACTCCGGAGCCGTCCCATCCCTTCACCGGGCTCCCCGACGCCGCGCGCAGGCCCGTGCTCGCGGCGAAGATCGAGAACACCTCGGCGGGCAAACCCCAGCTGGGGCTCAAAAGCGCCGACATCGTCTATGTCGAGCAGGTCGAGGCGGGGCTGACCCGCCTCATGGCGATCTTCTCCTCAAGGCTCCCGCCCAAGATCGGCCCGGTCCGCAGCGCCCGGATCTCCGACCTGCACCTCCTGCCGCAGTTCGGCAAGCCCGCGCTGGCCTACTCGGGCGTGCAGACCAAGATGATCCCCAAGGTCCAGGAGGCGTCGCTGGTCGACGTCTCCGACAGCAGGGCGCCCGGCGCCTACTTCCGTCAGCCGGGCCGCTACGCGCCCTACAACCTGTTCGCCGGCACCAGGCAGCTGCTGGCCAAGGCGCCCGCCGCGACCAAGGCCAAGGACATCGGCCTCACCTTCGGCGACGCCCCGCAGGGGGGCGTGCCCAGGAAGACGTTCGGTGTCAGATATCCCGCGGCCCGCTTCACCTTCGGCTGGTCGCAGGCCGCGGGCAAGTGGCTGATCTGGCAGGACGGCAAGAAGAACATGGCGGCCGAGGGCGGCCAGCTCGGCGCGCCCACGATCGTGGTGCAGTACGCCAAGACCGAGCGCTCGGAGTATCATGACCTGAACCAGAGCTACACGCCCCTGGTGCACAGCGTCGGCAAGGGCAGGGCGGTCGTGCTCCGCGACGGCCAGGCGTTCAAGGCCAGGTGGTCGCGTGCCACGGAGGAGGACGGCACGGTCTTCACCACCGAGTCGGGCGAGCCGATGAACTTCGCCCCCGGTCAGGTCTGGATCGTCCTGGCCGCCCCCAAGCCCGTCATTCCCTGACCGCCCCGGGCCCGTCTCCTGCCCCCCGGGATCACCTGTGGGTGGTATTGGTTCTTTTGGGTCGTCCACCGGGATCTCTCCCCGACCGGCCTGGGCCGTTCCGGTCGCTCCCGGACCCGCCGTCCCCGGTCGTTTCCGGTGTCGGGCCACCGCCTTCCGGCCGGTCGGGAAGACCGCCGCACGGCCTGGAACCCAGGGAATTCCCCGTCCGTCGCCGCAGGTCCTCCATGATGTCCAAGAAGATCGCTCGATGGAGACAAGATGGTGTGTAAGAGGACATGCCGCCCAGCGCCTACGATGGAGGTGCCGGAAACCGCCCTGGGGGGCGGCCCGTGATCCGCAACCCAGCCGTCGTGAGGTAGAGACCGTGTCCAGCAGCACGCCCGAAGTCACCGAGACCGCCGTCACCGGAACCGCCCGGGTGAAGCGCGGCATGGCCGAGATGCTCAAGGGCGGCGTCATCATGGACGTCGTCAACGCGGAACAGGCCAAGATCGCCGAGGACGCAGGCGCCGTCGCCGTCATGGCCCTTGAGCGGGTCCCCGCCGACATCCGCGCCCAGGGGGGCGTCTCGCGGATGAGCGACCCCGACATGATCGACGGCATCATCTCCGCCGTCTCCATCCCCGTCATGGCCAAGGCCCGCATCGGCCACTTCGTCGAGGCCCAGGTGCTCCAGTCGCTCGGCGTCGACTACGTGGACGAGTCCGAGGTGCTGACCCCGGCCGACTTCGCCAACCACATCGACAAGTGGCAGTTCACGGTGCCCTTCGTCTGCGGCGCGACCAACCTGGGCGAGGCGCTGCGCCGTATCACCGAGGGCGCGGCGATGATCCGTTCCAAGGGTGAGGCCGGCACCGGCGACGTCTCCAACGCCACCACCCACATGCGTAAGATCCGGGGCGAGCTCAAGCGCCTGTCCTCGCTGCCCGAGGACGAGCTGTTCGTCGCGGCCAAGGAGCTGCAGGCGCCGTACGAGCTGGTGGCCGAGGTCGCCAAGACCGGCAAGCTCCCCGTGGTGCTCTTCACCGCCGGTGGCATCGCCACCCCGGCCGACGCCGCGATGATGATGCAGCTCGGCGCCGAGGGCGTGTTCGTCGGCTCGGGCATCTTCAAGTCCGGCAACCCGGCCCAGCGCGCCGCGGCGATCGTCAAGGCCACCACCTTCTACGACGACCCGGACGTCATCGCCAAGGTCTCCCGCGGCCTGGGCGAGGCCATGGTGGGCATCAACGTCGAGGACATCCCGGCCCCGCACCGTCTGGCGGAGCGCGGCTGGTAGGCGTTCCCCCGGAAAAGGCGGCATCCGCGAGGAGGCCGCCTTTTCCGCTTCCCGGGGCGCGGTTTCCGCGGCCCGTGCCGGTCGGCGCCCCAGGCCGCGCGGGGCTCGCCGGGGCGTTCCCCCGCCGGGACGATCCCCTCCCGCCGAGGAGGGAGCCGGTGGGCGGGGGCTCCGGGAACGGTCCGGGCCGGAGGCGAAGGCCCGGATCGGACGGTTCCGCGGGAACGGTCCGGAGGATGATCGGGTTTGGGGCGGCGCGCGGAGTGGCCATACGCTGAAGGGGCCTTCCGAGCCCCTTGAGAGGACCACTGTGAGCATCGCCCCGACCATCGGTGTGTTCGCCCTGCAGGGAGACGTGCGCGAGCACGTGCGCTCTCTGGAGGCGGTGGGTGCGAAGGCGGTGGCCGTACGGCGTCCCGGTGAGCTGGAGGCGGTCGACGGCCTGGTCATCCCCGGCGGGGAGTCCACCACGATGTGGAAGCTCGCCGACACGTTCGAGCTGCTCGAACCGCTCCGGCTGAGGATCAAGGGAGGCATGCCCGCCTACGGCTCCTGCGCCGGCATGATCATGCTGGCCGACCGGATCGAGGGCGGGGTCGAGGGCCAGCAGACGGTCGGTGGCATCGACATGGTGGTCCGCCGCAACGCCTTCGGCCGCCAGGTCGACTCCTTCGAGGCCGACGTCGACTTCGCCGGGCGCGGCGCGCTCCGCGCGGTCTTCATCCGCGCCCCGTGGGTGGAATCCGTGGGTTCCGAGGTTGAAGTGCTGGCTCGGGCCGAAGCTGGGGATAGGATCGTCGCGGTCCGCCAAGGATCGCTGCTCGCCACGTCCTTCCATCCGGAACTTACCGGGGACGTCGGGGTGCATTCATACTTCGTTGAGATGGTGAGGGAGCTCTAGCCGATGTCGGGCCACTCCAAATGGGCGACGACCAAGCACAAGAAGGCCGCGCTTGACTCCAAGCGGGGCAAGCTGTTCGCCAAGCTCATCAAGAACATCGAGGTCGCGGCTCGGACCGGTGGCCCCGACCCGGACGGCAACCCGACGCTGTACGACGCCATCACCAAGGCGCGTAAGAACTCGGTCCCCATCGACAACATCGAGCGCGCCCGCAAACGCGGCGGCGGCCTGGAGGCCGGCGGCGCCGACTGGCAGACCATCATGTACGAGGGCTACGCCCCGGGCGGCGTCGCGGTGCTGATCGAGTGCCTCACCGACAACCGCAACCGCGCCGCCTCGGAGGTCCGGGTCGCCCTGACCCGCAACGGCGGCTCCCTGGCCGACCCCGGATCGGTGTCCTACATGTTCAACCGCAAGGGCGTCGTGCTCGTCCCCAGGGGCGAGCTGTCGGAGGACGACGTGCTGACCGCCGTGCTCGACGCGGGAGCCGAGGAGGTCAACGATCTCGGCGACTCCTTCGAGGTCGTCTCCGAGGCCACCGACCTCGTGCCGGTCCGCAAGGCCCTGCAGGCCGCCGGGATCGACTACGACTCGGCCGAGTCCGGGTTCCTGCCGACGATGAACGTCCCGCTCGACGAGGACGGCGCGCGCAAGGTCTTCAGGCTGATCGACGCCCTTGAGGACAGCGACGACGTTCAGAACGTCTGGGCCAACTTCGACGTCTCCGACGAGGTCATGGAGAAGCTCGACGCCTGAGCGCACCCGCCCGGCGCCCGTCCCCGGCAGCCCCCTCCCCGCGCTCCCGCGGTCCCCGGCGCCTCGATCGGCGGGTCCTGCAGGCTCCGGGATTCGCCGCCGGAGGTGGACGCCTCGCCGCACGGGGTTTTCCGGGCGATCCGCCGGGGCCGTCCCGCAGGAGGGCCGAAGGCGGGACCGCCCCTTCGGCGCGCCCTCGACGTGGACCGTTCCCCCGCGGCTCCCGCCCCAGGCGGATGGCCTAGGTTGGACGACTGTGCAGCTACGTGATTTGACCCTCGACGATCTCGACGCCGTGATGGACAACCGCACGCGTGCCTTCGGACTCCTGTCCGAAGCCGAGCAGGAGGTCTGGCGCAGGCTGGTCGTCCCGATGCTCGGCGGCGGGAGATACCTCGGCCTTGTCGACGGCCCCCGGCTCGTCGCGACGAGCCGGATCGCCGACTTCACCCAGTGGTGGCACGGCAGGCCGATCTCCATGGGCGGCGTCGCCTCGGTGACCGTCGCCCCGGAGGACCGGGGACGTGGCGTCGCCCGGACCCTGATGCAGGCCACCCTCGACCGCTGCGCGGACCTGGGACATCCGGTCTCGGCCCTCTATCCGGCCACCACCTCCCTCTACCGGTCGCTGGGCTGGGAACACGCCGGCGCCATGTACCGGGCCACGCTGCCGGCCGAGGCGCTGCGCGGCATCAGGCTCACCGAGCGGGTCGGGCTCCGCCGGATGGGCCCCGGCGACGCCGCCGAGGTGATCGCGCTGCTCGGCCGCGTCCACGCGGCCACCCGCGCCTCCGGCCCCGTCCGCTGGGACGCCGGTGTCTGGGAGTCGCGGCTGGCGGACAAGGACGCCTTCCTCTACCTCGCCGACGACGGCTTCGTCGTCTACCGCTGGAACGGCAACGACATCGAGGTCTCCAACCTCGTCGCGGGCTCGGAGGCCACCGTCCGGGCCCTGTGGTCGCTGGTGGGCTCCTCCGCCTCGATCGCCAAGTCGGTCCGCGCGGTCGTCGCCCCCGACGACCCGGTTCTCTGGCTGATCGGCGACCGCGCCGAGGACAGGATCGAGCAGACCCGCTGGATGTTCCGCGTCGTCGACCTCGCCTCCGCCGTCGCGGGGCGAGGCTTCCCGCCGGGTGCCGTCCTCGACACCGTGATCCAGGTGGACGACCCCCGGCGGGAGGCCAACTCCGGAAGCTGGCATCTGACGGTCTCCGGCGGATCCGGTACGGTCCAGCCCGCCGGCTCCCGGCCCGGGACCGTTCCCGTTCTCACGGCCAACGCCCTCGCCGCCCTGTACGCGGGGGTTCCCACACCCACCCTCCGCCGCTCGGGACTTCTCACCGGGCCGGCGGACGGTGACGCGGCCCTCGACGAGGCCTTCCAGGCCAGGCCCCACATGCTCGACTACTTCTGACGGGGCGGTGCCGGGTAACCGTGCGTCGCGTGCTCACACACGGTAGAGTCGGGCACCGAACAGATGTTCGGCGAGTGGAGGCGTGTCGGTGCGGTTGCCCGAGCTGCGGGTGATGGGGGTCGATCCGGGGCTGACCCGGTGCGGCCTCGGTGCGGTCGAGGGACGGCCGGGAGCGCCGCTCACCCTGGTCAAGGTCGGAGTCGTGCGGACCCCGGCCGACGAGGAGATCGGTGCCCGTCTGGTGGCGATCGAGGCGGGGATCGAGAGGTGGCTCGACGAGATCGAGCCCGACGCGGTCGCGGTGGAGCGCGTCTTCGCCCAGCACAACCTCAGGACCGTGATGGGCACCGCGCAGGCTTCCGCGGTGGCGATTCTGTGCGCGTCCCGCCGGGGGCTGCCGGTGGCGCTGCACACGCCCTCCGAGGTCAAGGCCGCGATCACCGGCAGCGGTACGGCCGGCAAGCAGCAGGTCGGGGCCATGGTGACCCGGCTGCTGCGGCTGGACGCGATGCCCAAGCCCGCCGACGCCGCCGACGCCCTCGCCCTCGCCATCTGCCACGTGTGGCGGGGCGGCGCGCAGAATCGGCTGGCGGAGGCGGTGGCCAGGGTCCGCTCAGACCCCGGCACCACCGCCGCCGCCTACTTCCGCGGACGCGGCCGGGCCGCGGGGCATCCGAGAGGAACCACGCAGTGATCGCCTCGGTGCGCGGACGGGTGGCCACGATCGCGCCGGACGGGGCGGTGATCGAGGTCGGCGGGGTGGGCATGCTGGTCCACTGCACGCCGGGCACGCTGGCCACGTTGCGGCTGGGGGAGGAGGTCAGGCTGGCCACCTCCCTGGTGGTCCGTGAAGACTCGCTGACGCTGTTCGGCTTCGCCGCCGACGACGAGCGCGCGGTCTTCGAGATGCTGCAGACGGCCAACGGGGTCGGCCCCAAGGTCGCCCTGGCGATGCTGGCCGTGCACACGCCCAACGCCCTCCGGATGGCCGTGGCGAGCGCGGACGTCAAGGCGCTGACCAGGGTGCCGGGGGTCGGGCCCAAGGGCGCCCAGCGGATCATCGTCGATCTCAAGGACAGGCTCGGCACGCCCGAGGAGGCCGTCAACGCCGCGCTCGACGGGGGCGGGGTCACGCCCCCCTGGCGTGACCAGGTGCATTCCGGCCTGGTGGGGCTGGGTTACCCGGCCAGGGACGCCGACGAGGCCGTCGCCGCCGTCGCCCCCCAGGCCGACGCCGAGATCGCGCAGGGCCGGGTCCCGCAGGTGGCGGCGCTGCTCAAGGCCGCGCTCCGCATGCTGAGCGTCCGGTGACCCCGGACGCCGCGACGCGGGCGCCGGTCGTCCCGGGGCGCCACGGGTCCGGGTGGCGAAGGATCGGCAGGACGGCGGCCCGGGCGGGCGTCCCAGCGAGTGAGGGTGGATCGGCGTGACTTCCGAGCGGGATCTGGTGTCGCCGGAGGCCGAGGGCGACGAGCGGCTCGTCGAGGCGGCGCTCCGGCCCAAACGGCTGGAGGAGTTCATCGGCCAGGCGCGGGTGCGCGAGCAACTGTCCCTGGTCCTGCACAGCGCGCTGCGGCGCAACCGGCCGCCGGACCACGTGCTGATGAGCGGTGGACCGGGACTGGGTAAGACGACCCTCTCCATGATCATCGCCACCGAGCTCTCCGTGCCGCTCCGGATCACCTCGGGCCCCGCGCTGGAGCGGGCAGGCGACCTCGCGGCGATCCTGTCGACCCTCTCGGAGGGCGAGGTCCTCTTCATCGACGAGATCCACCGGATGGCGCGCCCGGCGGAGGAGATGCTCTATCTCGCGATGGAGGACTTCCGCGTCGACATCGTGGTTGGCAAGGGGCCGGGGGCGACCGCGATCCCGCTGGAGGTCGCGCCGTTCACCCTGGTCGGGGCCACCACCCGGGCCGGCCTGCTGCCCGCGCCGCTGCGCGACCGGTTCGGGTTCGTGGCGCACATGGACTTCTACGACCCCGCCGAGCTGGAGCAGGTTCTGCACCGTTCCGCGCGGCTGCTCGGCCTGCGGCTTCCCGGTGACGCGGCCCACGAGATCGCCGGGCGCTCCCGGGGCACGCCCCGCATCGCCAACCGGCTGCTGCGCCGGGTGCGCGACTTCGCGGAGGTGCGGGCCGACGGAGTGATCACCGGGGATGTCGCCTCGGCGGCGCTGAACCTCTACGAGGTCGACGCCGAAGGGCTGGATCGGCTGGACCGGGCCGTGCTCGGGGCGCTGCTGCGTAAGTTCGGCGGCGGCCCGGTGGGCCTGTCCACCCTGGCGGTCGCGGTGGGTGAGGAGCCTGAGACCGTCGAGGTGGTCGCCGAGCCGTTCCTGGTGCGGCAGGGACTGCTGGCCCGCACGCCCCGCGGGCGCGTCGCGACCGCCGCCGCCTGGCTTCACCTGGGCCTGACCCCGCCCCCGGAGGCGTTCGGCGCCTCGATGATCGGTGATTTCGGGGATGATTCGGCCCCTCCCTGACGTTGAATCCTGGGAGGAAGGCCGCGTCACGTTGATCACGAATTGGTGACAACGGTATCGAAATGGGAACTTCCCCGCGCGCCAGATCGTGACTTCGTTGCCGCGCTCCTAACAGCTCGCCTAAACTCCGTGGCTTGGCTGGCTGTGTAGGCTGACGTGCTGAGCGGCGTGGCCGTATACGACGTCCGGCGCCAGGCCGGTCATTCTTAAGTGAAGGAGCGGCCCTATGGGCGGCAACTATTCGAGCCTTATCATGATCGCTCTGATGGTCGTGGTGTTCTACTTCCTGCTGATCCGGCCGCAGCGCAAGCGGCAGCAGGAGCAGGCCCGGATGCAGAACTCCCTGGCCCCGGGGACCAGCATCATGACGACCACCGGGCTTTTCGCGACTGTGGTGGCGATCGACGCCGACGATGTGATCCTTGAGATCGCCCCCGGTGTTGAGACCCGCTGGGTCAAGGCCGCGATCGGCCGCGTGCTGACACCGGTCGACGACGTGGAGGACGATGATGTCAAGAACGTCGGAACCGTGGACGACAACGTGGCCGGGACCGTGGAGCCGCATGGTGACGACCAGGACTCGACGACCAAGAAGTCATGAGTAGGCACGCCAACAATCCCTACAGCCGAAAGAACTGACGACCAGTGGCCCGATCGACCAGTGGCCAGAGCAGACCGGGACGCATGCTCCTCCTGCTTCTGGCGATTATTCTCGCCATGGGCGGGGTGATGCTCCTGAACAAGGCGTACACCCCCCAATATGGCCTTGACCTCGCCGGCGGCACGACAGTGACGCTGCAACCCGTCACCCCGAACGGTACCCCTCCCACCGAGGAGAGTATCGACCTGGCCGTTGGCATCATCCGGAATCGGGTGAACGGCAGCGGCATCTCCGACGCCGAGGTCGCCAAGTCCGGCGACAACATCATCATCTCCGTCCCCGGAGTGGGCCAAGAGGAAGTCGTCAAGCTGGTCGGCACCACCGCGGAACTGCGATTCCGTCAGGTGATGGCGGTCGCGGCGGGATCACCTCAGCCCCCGGGGCAAATGCCCACCCAGGCGCCGACGCCGACTCCTACAGCCCCCGGCGGGAAGGGGGCAAAAACGCCGGCCCCGTCCTCCTCGCCCAAGGCCGAGGGCAAGGAGGACACCGGTTCGTCTCGGCCGGCCGCGACCACGACCGCGGCACCCACCCCGAACGGCTCACCCGCCGGTCGTGCCCTGTCCGCGGCGCTCATCAACCCCAGCCCGGCGCCCACCCCCTCCACCAAGCCTGGCAAGTCCGACAAGCCCGGCAAGAGCGCGACTCCGTCCGCGCAGCCGCCGCAGCCCGGGGAGTCCGACGACCCCTTGGCGGGGGTGGACCCGACCGGTATCGATCCGGCGGTGCTCAAGCAGTTCGAGGCCCTCGACTGCTCCAAGGACAAGGGGCAGGGCGCTCAGGACGACCCCAACAAGCAGTTCGTCGGCTGTAGCGAGGACGGCAGCGCCAAGTACGTTCTCGACAAGGCGGCCGTGATCGGCAGCTCGATCGCCACCGCGAACGCCGGTGTGGACCAGACCACCGGCGAGTGGCTCGTCCAGCTCTCCTTCAAGGGGCAGGGCCCCGACCAGTGGTCGAGGGTCACCACCACCGCCTTCAACTCGCAGCCGCCGCGCAACCAGGTCGCCATGGTCCTGGACGGCGTGGTGATCTCCGCGCCGGTCATCCAGGAGCCCATCACCGGCGGCCGGGCGCAGATCTCCGGCAACTTCACCGACGCGTCGGCCAACGAGCTGGCCAGCCAGCTCAAGTTCGGCGCCCTGCCGCTGAAGTTCGAGAAGGGCTCGATCAACGAGGTCTCCTCCGCCCTGGGCGCCGACCAGCTCCGCGGTGGCCTCATCGCCGGCGCGATCGGCCTGGGCCTGGTCCTGATCTACTCGATGCTCTACTACCGGGGGCTGGGCATCGTCTCGGTGCTGAGTCTCGTGGTGGCGTCGACCCTGACCTTCCAGGCGGTGGTGATCCTCGGCGCGTTCGCGGGCTTCCGCCTGTCGCTGCCGCACATCATCGGCCTGATCGTCTCGATCGGTATCACGGCGGACTCGTTCATCGTCTACTTCGAACGCATCCGCGACGAGATGAAGGAGGGCCGCCGCTCGCTGCGGACGGCCGTCGAGGTCGCCTGGGTCCGTGCCCGCCGGACGATCCTGATCGCGGACGCGGTCATGTTCATCGCCGCGATCGTCCTGTACTTCCTGGCGGTCGGCGGCGTGGCCGGGTTCGCGTTCGCGATGGGCCTGACCACGATCATCGACATCGTCGTGGTGTTCATGTTCACCAAGCCGCTCGTGGCGCTGCTGGCCAAGCGGAAGTTCTTCGCCAAGGGGCACAAGCTCTCCGGCCTCGACGCCGAGCGGATGAGCAGCACGACCGCCGTCGGCTCCAAGACCGTTCCGCAGGAGGCCTGATGTCCGGCATCGCGCGCCGGTTGTACCGCGGCGAGATCGACGTCGACTTCGTCGGACGCAAGAAGCTCTGGTACGGCCTCTCCGCCGTGCTGCTGGCGATCTCCATCGCCGGTCTGGTCTTCCAGGGCCTGAACCTGGGGGTGGAGTTCAAGGGCGGATCGGTGTTCTCCTTCAAGGCGCCGACCACCTCCATCCAGGAGGTGCGGAGCACCTTCGGCGACGCGGGCGCCCACCAGGTCATCGTGCAGACCACGAACAACGGCTGGTGGGTCACCACCGAGAGCCTCCCGGCCGAGGAGGTGACAAGTGTTCAGAAGACGGTGGCCCGGAAGTTCGGCCTCGCGCAGAACCAGGTCAACCTCCAGGTCATCGGCGCCTCGTGGGGTGGTCAGGTGGCCGACAAGGCGATCACCGGCCTGATCGTCTTCATGCTGGCGATCATCCTGTACCTCACGCTCGCCTTCGAGTGGAAGATGGCGCTGGCCGCCGTCGTGGCGCTGCTCCACGACCTGGTGATCACCGCCGGCGTCTACGCGTGGTCCGGCTTCGAGGTCACCCCGGCGACCCTGCTGGGCTTCCTGACGATTCTCGGCTACTCGCTGTACGACGCGGTCGTGGTGTTCGACATGATCAAGGAGGTCACCGCCAAGCTCGGCACGACCTCCAAGGTGACCTACACCCAGGCCGCGAACAACGCGCTGAACCACACGCTGATCCGGTCGCTGAACACCACCCTGGTGGCGATCCTGCCGGTGGCCGCGATCCTGTTCATCGGCACCACGCTTTTTGGGGCCGGTACGCTCAAGGACCTGTCGCTGGCGCTCTTCGTCGGCATGATCGTCGGCACGTACTCCTCGCTGTGCGTGGCGACGCCGCTGCTGGTCACGTTGAAGGAGCGCGAGTCGCGCTACCAGGCGCTCGCCCGCAGGCTCGCCTCCCAGGGGGCCAAGGGCACGGCCAAGAGCGTCCGGCAGCCGGTGACGGCGGGAGCCGCCAACGGCTCCACGTCCGACGGCGAGAAGCGCAAGAAGAAGTAGGCCGCGGAGATCGAGCCTCCGTCCCCTGGTTCGGGGGGCGGAGGCTTTTCCTTGAGGAAGTGACGATGAGTGACCTGAGCAGGCTGATCCTGACCCGGATCCGCGACGTGTCCGACTACCCCCGGCCGGGGGTGCTGTTCAAGGACATCACCCCCCTGCTCGCCGATCCGCCGGCGATGGCCGCCGTGGTGGACGAGCTCGCCGGTCTCCACCGGGTGGACAAGATCGTCGGGATCGAGGCCCGGGGGTTCATCCTGGCGGCCCCCGTGGCGTACAAGGCCGGCGCCGGCTTCGTCCCGGTGCGCAAGAAAGGCAAACTGCCCTCGGAGACCCTTGAGGAGTCCTACGATCTGGAGTACGGCTCCGCCACCATCGAGGTCCATCGAGACGCCTTCGTCCCAGGGGAACGCGTCCTGATCGTCGACGATGTGCTCGCCACCGGCGGCACGGCGTGCGCGGCGGTGGAGCTGGTCCGCAGGGCGGGTGCCGACGTCGTCGCCATCGCCGTCCTCATGGAACTGGCCTTCCTCAACGGCCGGGAGCGGCTGGACGGCGTCGAGGTGCATTCCCTCGTGATCGTCTGATGGCACCCCGCCGGGGAGGGCATCCGAGTCGGTCTGGATACACTGGGGGGATCTGGACTCGAATGTGAGGAGTCTGAGTGCCCCGTGATGTGGTCGTTCCCGACGTGACCGCCGACGGTGGCGGTCCCGCGACGGCCGTCCCGGCAGGCGATGCCGGTTCTGCCGTGTCCGGAGCCACCGAAGAGAGGCCCGCGGTAAGGCGCAGGCTCGCACGCCTTGGGGGGCAATGGGGTGGCGCCATGAACCCGGTGCTTGAGCCGCTGTTCCGGACGGTCCGCGCGACCCATCCGAAGGCGGACCTGCGGCTCATCGAGCGTGCCTACGATGTGGCCGCCTACCATCATCGCGATCAGAAGCGCAAGAGCGGGGACCCGTACATCACCCACCCGCTGGCGGTGGCGACCATCCTCGCCGAGCTGGGCACCGACGACGAGACGCTCTGCGCCGCGCTGCTGCACGACACCGTCGAGGACACCGCCTACGGGCTGGACGAGCTGCGCTCGGACTTCGGTGACAGCATCGCGCTGCTGGTCGACGGCGTCACCAAGCTCGACAAGGTCAAGTTCGGTGACGCCGCGCAGGCCGAGACCGTGCGGAAGATGGTCGTGGCGATGTCCCGCGACATCCGGGTGCTGGTGATCAAGCTCGCCGACCGGCTGCACAACATGCGCACCATGCGCTACCTGCCCGAGCACAAGCGGCAGCAGAAGTCCCGTGAGACGCTGGAGATCTTCGCGCCGCTCGCCCACCGGCTGGGCATGAACACCATCAAGTGGGAGCTGGAGGACCTCGCGTTCGCCATGCTCTACCCCAAGCGGTACGACGAGATCGCCCGGATGGTGTCGGAGCGGGCCCCGCGCAGGGACCTGTTCCTGCAGGAGGTCATCGAGAAGGTCTCCGGCGACCTGCGTGAGGCCAAGATCCGCGCGCTGGTCAAGGGCCGTCCCAAGCACTACTACTCGGTCTACCAGAAGATGATCGCCAGGGACGTCGCCTTCGACGACATCTACGACCTGGTCGGCATCCGGGTGCTGGTCGACACGGTCCGCGACTGCTACGCCGCCCTCGGGACGATCCACGCGCGATGGAACCCGGTGCCGGGCCGGTTCAAGGACTACATCGCGATGCCCAAGTTCAACATGTACCAGTCGCTGCACACCACGGTCATCGGCCCCGAGGGCAAGCCGGTGGAGCTCCAGATCCGCACCCACGGCATGCACCACAGGGCCGAGTACGGCGTGGCCGCGCACTGGAAGTACAAGGAGGACATGACCACCTCCGGTCCGCCGGGGGCCAAGCTGAAGCCGGCCAGCGACATGGCCTGGCTCCGCCAGCTCCTCGACTGGCAGAAGGAGACCGCGGACCCGGGGGAGTTCCTGGAGTCGCTCAGGTTCGACCTGTCGGTCTCCGAGGTCTACGTCTTCACCCCCAGAGGCCAGGTGATCGCCCTTCCCGAGGGGGCGACGTCGGTCGACTTCGCCTACGCGGTGCACACCGAGGTCGGCCACCGCTGCATCGGCGCCCGGGTCAACGGCCGCCTGGTGCCGCTGGAGTCGCGGCTGGGCAACGGCGACACCGTGGAGATCTTCACCTCCAAGTCGCCCGACGCGGGGCCGTCGCGCGACTGGCTCAAGTTCGTCAAGTCCGGCCGGGCCCGCAACAAGATCCGGCAGTGGTTCTCCAAGGAGCGCCGCGAGACCGCGATCGAGGCGGGCAAGGAGGCCATCGGCCGGGCCATGCGCAAGCAGGGCCTGCCCCTGCAGCGCCTGATGTCCGGAGAGTCCCTTCTGGCCCTCGCCAGGGACCTGCGCTACCCCGATGTCTCCGCGCTCTACGCGGCCGTCGGAGAGGGCCACGTGGCCGCCCAGGCGGTGGTTCAGAAGCTGGTCCACTCCATCGGGGGGGTGGAGGGCGCCGAGGAGGACATCGCCGAGGCCTCGGTCCCGACGAAGCTGCGCGGCCGTCCCCGTGGCAGCGGCGGGGCGGGCGTGGTGGTCGCGGGCGACTCCGACGTCTGGGTCCGGCTGTCGCGCTGCTGTACCCCCGTGCCCGGCGACGAGATCATCGGCTTCGTCACCCGCGGTCACGGGGTGTCGGTGCACCGCACCAACTGCCCCAACGTGGAGCAGCTGAGGTCCGAGCCCGACCGCCTGGTGGAGGTGGCCTGGTCGGTGGGCGACGACTCGGTGTTCCTGGTCGCGCTCCAGGTCGAGGCGCTCGACCGGCCGCGCCTGCTGTCGGATGTGACCCGGACCCTGTCGGACCAGCACGTGAACATCCTGTCCGCGTCGGTGACCACCTCCAGGGACCGCGTGGCGATCAGCAGGTTCACCTTCGAGATGGGCGACCCCAAGCATCTGGGGCACGTCCTCAAGGCCGTCCGCAACATCCCGGGCGTCTACGACGTCTACCGGGTGAGCGGCGCCGGCTCCTGATCCCCGCCGTCCTCCCCGATCCGCCGGCCCGAGGGCCGTAACGGTTCCGGGGGCGTGCCCATGGCGGGCACGCCCCCGGAAACCTCGGGATCCGTCAGGAGAACTCGGCGAGTGTACGCTCGGCCTCCTCCAGCCAGGAACGGCGGGCGGTCAGGGCCTCCTCGGCGTCCTTCGCGTCCTTGTCCTTGCCGGCCGCCTGCGCCTTGGTCAGGCGGGCCTCCAGCTGCTCGATGGACCTGCGGAGCTGGTCGACCGTGTTCTGCGCGCGGGCGCGGGCCTCGGGGTTGGAGCGCTTCCACTCCGCCTCCTCGGCCTTGCGGACCGCGTCGTCGATCTTGCGCAGCCCGCCCTCAAGGCGGTCGCGCTGCTCACGCGGGACCGGGCCGGCCGCCTCCCACCGCTCCAGGACGCCGCGGAGCGTGGCCCTGGCGGAGCGGGCGTCGGAGATCGGGAGGATCTTCTCGGCCTCGGTCAGCAACTGCTCCTTGACCTCGGCGTTGGCCGCGAGCGAGGCGTCCCGCTCGGCGAAGACCGTCGAACGGGCCTGGAAGAACTGGTCCTGGGCGCCCTTGAAGCGGCCCCAGAGCTCGTCCTCGACCTCCCGGGAGGCCCGGCCCGCCGACTTCCACTGCTGCATCAGCTCGCGGTAGGCGGACGCCGTGGCGCCCCAGTCGGTGGAGGAGGCCAGCGCCTCCGCCTCGGCCACGATGCGCTCCTTGGAGGAGCGCACGCCCTCACGCTGCTCGTCCAGCCCGGCGAAGTAGGCCTTGCGCCGCTTGGCGAAGGCCGTGCGGGCGGCCGAGAGGCGCTTCCAGAGCGCGGCCTCGGTGACCCGGTCGATGCGCTCGGCCGTCTTCCACTCCTCGACGAGCTGGCGCAGCCGCTCGCCGCCGGTCTTCCAGTGGGTGGTGTCGTCGGCGATGCGCTCGGCCTCGGCGACGATCCGCTCCTTGATGCCCCTGGCCTCCGCGCGGGCCACGTCCCTGGCGGCCTTGACCTCCTCGCGGCGCTGGGCTACCAGCTCCGTGACGGCGTTCAGCCGCCCCAGCAGCGCGTCGAGGTCACCGACCGCGTGCGCGCCGGTGATCGCCTCGCGGAGCTTGACGATGGTCGCCTCCGCCTGGGCGGGCGGCAGGTCGGTGCCGCGGACCCGCTGTTCCAGCAGCGTGACCTGCCCGGCCAGCTCGTCGAACTTGCGATGGAAGTAGGCCAGGGCCTCCTCCGGTTCGCCGGCCTGCCAGGACCCGACGGCCCGTTCTCCCTCAGCCGTACGCACGTAGACGGTGCCGTCGTCGTCTACCCGGCCCCACGGGTCGGTGCTCACCGTGTCCTCCCGCACTTTCATCAGCCTTTCGAGGCTAACCGCCTCTTGGTTGTATTACGTCAGCTCTTGCTGGACATTGTCACGTCTTTGATTTCCACGGTTTCCTTTGGAGCTCCGGTGCCGTCGGGCCCCGGCGTGATGACACCGCCCTTGTTCACCTTGTCGATGATCTCCATTCCCTTGGTGACCGTACCGAACGGGGTGTAGTCCGGGGTCAGCGGGGCGTCGCCGTACACGATGAAGAACTGGCTGCCGTTGGTGTCGGCGCCGCTGTTGGCCATGGCCACGACGCCCCGGGTGTACTTCGCCCCCTTGAGGTTCTCGTTGACGAAACGGTACCCGGGACCGCCCTGGCCGTCGGTCTGGCCCTTGCCGTCGGCCTTGGCCAGCGGATCGCCGCACTGCAGCACCGGGAACCGGTCGGAGCCGAGGCGGTGGCACTTGGAGCCGTTGAAGAACTTCTTCTTGGCCAGGAAGGCGAAGGAGTTGACCGTGCAGGGCGTCTTCTTGGCCGACACCTCGACGACGATGTCCCCCCGGTTGGTCTTCAGGGTCATCGTCTTGGGTGACATGTCCACCTTCGCCGGGGGCAGGCCGACGTCCTTGGCCGGGCCGCCGCCGGTGTCGGCGACGTAGCCGCAGGTGCCGGCGGCGGGGTCGAACGCCGTCGGCCCGGAGGTCTCCTGGGTCGCCGACGGGCTCGACGGCGAGGCCGTCGGGGCCGGGTCGACCGTGGCCGAGGAGGGGTCACCGCCTCCGAGCAGCGCGGTCACGGCGATCACACCGCCCACGACCACCACCACGGCCCCGCTGGTACCGATGATCGCGTTACGCTTGGCACGGGCCTCACGTTCCATGCGCCGCTGGATCTGCCGCTCGTGGTGCTCGCGCGCCAGCTGCTTCTGGCGGTCCTTGCCGCTCACCGCTTCGCCCTCCCGAGTGCCGGAGTATCACTTATTGAGGTGGGCGAATCGTATCGGCCAATGGGTAATGGTTCGCAGCCCGCCGACCCGCACCGGTACCCTTCGGTTACATTCCCATCCGTATTCTTGACGAGATCAGCTGAGGCAGATGCTCATCGCCGGGTTCCCCGCAGGGTCGTTTCAGACCAACTGCTACGTCGTCGCCCCCGCCGCGGGCGAGGAGTGCGTCGTCGTCGATCCGGGCCAGAACGCCGTCGGCGACCTGGACGACGTGCTGCGCGAGCATCGGCTGAAGCCGGTCGCGGTGCTGGTCACCCACGGGCACATCGATCACATGTGGTCGGTCGCCCCGGTCTGCGGCGCGCGTGACATCCCCGCGTGGGTCCATCCCGAAGACCGTGAGCTGCTCTCCGATCCGGGCAAGGGGCTCTCCCTGGCGGCAGGGCAGCAGCTGTTCGGCGGGCTGACCTTCACCGAGCCCGACGACGTGCGGGAGATGGCCGACGGTGAGGTGCTGCGCCTGGCGGGCATGGAGCTGACGGTCGACCACACCCCCGGCCATACCAGGGGGTCGGTGACGTTCAGGTTGCCCCGCACCGAGGAGATCCCCGACGTGATGTTCTCGGGCGACCTGCTGTTCGCCGGCTCCATCGGCCGCACAGACCTTCCGGGCGGCGACTACCCGACCATTCTGCGCAGCCTGGCCACCAAGTGCCTGCCACTGCCGGAGGACACGGTGG
This sequence comes from Streptosporangium sp. NPDC004631, assembly GCF_053601935.1. Classification (NCBI taxonomy): domain Bacteria; kingdom Bacillati; phylum Actinomycetota; class Actinomycetes; order Streptosporangiales; family Streptosporangiaceae; genus Streptosporangium; species Streptosporangium sp. NPDC004631. The sequence goes on from NZ_JBSGCR010000015.1 coordinate 153,154, forward strand.
TCCTGCCCGGACACGGACCACAGACCACGATCGGCCACGAGCGCGCCACCAACCCGTATCTCGCGGAGGCCGCGCCGTACGCCGGTCCCACCAGGGGACTTTAGAAGATGACTCTGCAGGCGCCCAAGGGCACCTTTGACTGGCTCCCGCCCCGCTCGGAGCGGGCGCTCGCGGTCCGCGAGGCGCTGACCGCCCCGGTCCGCCGCGCGGGATACGGCTACATCGAGACACCGGTCTTCGAGGACACCGCGCTGTTCGTGCGGGGTGTCGGGGAGTCGACCGACATCGTCTCCAAGGAGATGTACACCTTCGAGGACAAGGGCGGACGCTCGATCACGCTCCGCCCCGAGGGCACCGCCCCGGTCGTGCGGGCCGTCCTCCAGCACGGCCTGCACAACGGCAGGCTTCCGGTGAAGCTGTGGTACTCGGGCAGCCAGTTCCGCTACGAGCGGGCCCAGAAGGGCCGCTACCGCCACTTCTGGCAGGTCGGCGCCGAGGCCCTGGGGGCGGAGGACCCCGCGCTGGACGCCGAGCTGATCGTGCTGGCGGCCGACGGCTACGCCGGGCTGGGGCTGACCGGCGTCCGGTTGCTGCTCAACACGCTGGGCGACCGGGAGTGCCGCCCCGCCTACCGCGCCGCGCTGCAGGACTTCCTGCGCGGGCTCGACCTCGACGAGCCCACCCGGGCCCGGATCGAGATCAATCCGTTGCGTGTGCTCGACGACAAGCGCCCCGAGGTGCAGGCGCGGCTCACCGGCGCCCCGCTGGTCGTCGACCACCTGTGCGAGGCGTGCAAGACCTACCACGAGGAGGTCCGCTCGCTGCTGACCGCCTCAGGTGTGGCCTACGCCGACGACCCCAGGCTGGTCCGCGGCCTGGACTACTACACGCGCACGACGTTCGAGTTCGTCCACGACGGGCTGGGCTCGCAGTCGGCGGTCGGCGGCGGCGGGCGCTACGACGGGCTCAGCGAGGCGCTCGGCGGGCCGGCGCTGCCCGGCGTCGGCTGGGCGCTCGGCGTCGACCGCACCCTTCTGGCGATGGAGGCCGAGGGGCTGCTCGACGGCGAGACCCCCGAGTCCCGCGTCCAGGTGTACGGTGTGCCGCTGGGCGCCGAGGCGGCCCGCCGGATGTTCCGGCTCATCACCGAGCTGCGCCGGGCCGGCCTCGACGCCGACATGTCGTTCGGCGCCAAGGGCGTCAAGGCCGCGATGAAGGGCGCCGACCGGTCGGGGGCGAGCTACGCCGTGATTCTCGGAGATCGAGATATCGCCGAGGGATCCGCCCAGGTCAAGGACCTGGTCAGCGGTGACCAGGCCGCCGTACCGCTCGCTGAGATCGTCACGACCCTGAAGGAGAGACTGAACAAATGATCCGCACGCACGAAGCGGGATCACTGCGCGCCGAGCACGCCGGGCAGCGGGTGACGCTGGCCGGCTGGGTGGCACGCCGCCGCGATCACGGCGGTGTGGTCTTCATCGACCTGCGCGACGCCTCCGGCTCCTCCCAGGTGGTCTTCCGCGAGGAGGACGACGCGCACGGTCTGCGCGCGGAGTACTGCGTCAAGGTCGTCGGGCAGGTGCGGGTGCGCCCCGCGGGCAACGAGAACCCCGAGCTGCCGACCGGCGCGATCGAGGTCGTCGCCTCCGAGGTCGAGGTGCTCAGCGAGTCCGCGCCGCTGCCGTTCCCGGTCGAGGGCGCCGCGGGCGTCTCGGAGGAGGCCCGCCTCAAGTACCGCTACCTCGACATCCGCCGCCGGCAGGTCGCGCAGGCCATGCGGATCCGCTCCAAGGCCACCTACCTCGCCCACGAGGTGATGAACCAGCACGGGTTCAACTACGTCGAGACTCCGACGTTGACCCGTTCCACCCCCGAGGGCGCCCGCGACTTCCTGGTGCCGGTCCGGCTCCAGCCCGGCAGCTGGTACGCCCTGCCGCAGTCGCCGCAGCTGTTCAAGCAGCTCCTCATGGTCGCCGGTCTGGAGCGCTACTACCAGCTCGCCCGCTGCTTCCGCGACGAGGATCTGCGCGCCGACCGGCAGCCGGAGTTCACCCAGATCGACATTGAGATGTCCTTCGTGGACCAGGACGACGTCATCGCGCTGGGTGAGGCCCTGATCGGCCGCATCTGGAAGGAGACGATCGGCTACGAGCTGCCCGCGCCGCTGCCCCGGATGACCTACTGGGAGGCCATGGCCCGCTACGGCTCCGACAAGCCCGACCTGCGCTTCGGCCAGGAGCTGGTCGAGATGACCGGATTCTTCGCCGACACCGCCTTCCGGGTGTTCCAGGCGCCCTACGTGGGTGCCGTGATCATGCCGGGCGGCGCGTCCCAGAGCCGCAAGGAGCTGGACGGCTGGCAGGACTGGGCCAAGTCGCGCGGTGCCAGGGGACTGGCCTACGTGCTCGTCGGCGAGGACGGCGCGCTCGGCGGCCCGGTCGCCAAGAACCTGTCGGAGACCGAGAGCGCGGGGCTGGCGGCCAAGGTGGGCGCCGCGCCCGGCGACGCGATCTTCTTCGCCGCCGGTGCGGCCTCCTCGTCCCGCGACCTGCTCGGCGCGGCCCGGTTGGAGATCGGCCGCCGCTGCGGCCTGATCGACGAGTCGGCGTGGAGCTTCCTGTGGATCGTGGACGCCCCCATGTTCGAGGAGGACGGCGAGGGCGGCTGGACCGCGGTCCACCACCCGTTCACCGGTCCCAAGCCCGAGTGGGCCGACAACTTCCAGGACCACCCCGGCGAGGCCCTCGCCTACGCCTACGACATGGTCTGCAACGGCATGGAGATCGGCGGCGGCTCGATCCGTATCCACCGGGCCGAGATGCAGCAGCGCGTCTTCGACGTGCTCGGCATCTCCAAGGAGGAGGCGGAGAGCAAGTTCGGCTTCCTGCTGGAGGCGTTCAAGTACGGCCCGCCGCCGCACGGGGGCATCGCCTACGGCTGGGACCGGATCTGCATGCTCCTGGCGGGTGGCGACTCCATCCGCGACGTCATCGCCTTCCCCAAGACGGCCTCCGGCTTCGACCCGCTGACCGCCGCGCCCACCCCGATCACCGGGGAGCAGCGCAAGGAGGCGGGCGTCGACGCCAAGCCGAAGACGGACGCCTGACCTCCCGGCGCCTCCCGGTCTCCGGAAACGGCGGACGGCCCCCCGGACATCCGGGGGGCGCCCGGTTTCGAGCCGACCGCGACCCTCGCGCTGCCGACCGCCCAGATCGGAGC
>NZ_JBSGCR010000016.1:0-155892 GCF_053601935.1 Streptosporangium sp. NPDC004631
TCATCCACAAGATCGGCCAAGGTCTCTACGCCGCCGTGCCCGACCCGCCGCTCCCTTGACAGACACCCGAAAACGCTAACTACCTGGCCTTGGGGAAAGACCCCTCCTCGCCTGGAGCAGGTGTTGCGCGCTGCCAAGCGCGCCGGGTACGCCTTCGTGATCCTGGACGGCACGCTCATCCCGATCGACCGGGTGGCCGCCGACCGGCCGTACCACTCCGGCAAACACAAGCGGCACGGCATGAACATCCAGGTCGTCGCCGCCCCGGACGGCACGCTGCTGTGGACGTCGGGCCCGCCGCCGGGATCGGTGTACGACCTCACGGCCGCCCGGATCCGGGGATCGTCCGCCGACTGGAGGCCGCCGGGCTGATCACGCCGGCGGACAAGGGCTACATCGGCGCAGGTCAGCAGGTGCTGGTGCCGTACAAGGGCAGGAACAAGCCGACCTCGCTGAAGCCGGCCAACTCCGCTCACGCCAGGCTCCGCGGCCCCGGCGAACGTGCGAATGCGCAGCTGAAGACCTGGCGGATTCTGCGGAAGCTACGCTGCTGCCCTCTTCAGGCAGGTCAGCTTGTCAAAGCCATCTGTGTCCTGCAGATGCGCGAGGCAGGATGAAAAAGGCTCAGTGTCCGTTTGCCTAATCTGGTCGCGGCCGACAGCGTTGATAGTGCGACAGGGGTGGGTTCCTCGTTCGATCGGGCGGATTTGGACACCTCTGATCTTCAGGAACCGTGCCTTTCTGTCGTTGCGGATTTGGCGTTTTTTACCTGTCCCTGCCTGCGCCGTTGGATGGCTACGAATGAACCCGTTCGAAACATCAACTTGCCGGTGCCCTGGAGCATTGTGGTCGGGATCAGTCCGATGCGATCTCGGGGTCTACCTGCATGCCGATGTGTCCGATCGTGCCGTGGTAACGACGGGCCTGCGTGCCGACCTGTTGAAGCAGGCTCGTCATCTGCGCGAGGCGGTCACGGGCTTCGACGATGCGGGGTTCCGGAGCGTCGCCGGTATCGTCATGCAGGATGTACCGCTTTGGCAAGGCCGCGACCTCAGTCCGCATGTGGCTGGCTGCGGCTGCGGCGGCCAGGGTCACCTCGCCCAGCAGTCGTCCGGCGTCGTGGAGCTCGGTTAGATCCAGTGTGCGCCGCTCGCTCACGGCCTGGAGAAGCTCACCGAAGCGAGTGAGATCCTCAGCGTTCATCGCTGCTTCCTTTCACTAGGGCCTGCTGGGATCGGTCGGCGGCAGGGAACGGAGGGCCGACGAGTTCGGGGACGTGCCTATGGAGTGTGCTGGGGTTGGCGCCCGGCAGCCGGGCGATGAAGGAGATGGTGTCGTCAGGCAGGGTCAGCATGTTGCGGGCGTGGTGGATCCGCTCAAGCGTCGCAGCCGAGGGCTGACCGAGATGCTGCCTGCGGTCCCGCGCGGCGTCTAGGGCCTCAGGAGTGCCCTCAAGGTGAGCTCGTGAATGAACGCCACCAAGGCTGAGAAGACATGGAATACGAGCCGTCCGCCGGGCGTGATGGTATCGATCGTCTCGTGCAGGGTCTCGAAGCCGACGCTGCGCTTGCGTAGCCCAGCCACGATCGAGGTGAGCTCCTACAGGGAGCGTCTCAGGCGATTCAGAGGCGGCACTCATGAAGGTATCGCCGGTGCGCAGGGGATCCAGCGCCTTCACAGCTCCTCACACTTGACGTTCTTTACGGGCTTCTTACCGAAGAAAATCCGCAGGCATCCGCTGCCGGTGAGCGCGGCCATCTGGCAGTCCACGTTCTGCTTGGTGGTCGAGACCCGTGCGTAGCTGATCAGTGTGCCAGTCAGCTGGACAGGTTCGAGCAGGAGGGAGTCGTCCTCAGGAGGAGTACGTGGTGGTGTCATCCTGTCAGTGTACGAAAAAGGAATTCGGTGGCTTGTTGAACGCCCTGGCTTTCCAATACCTTTTATGACGGTGCTGATGGCCTTGGAGGCCCTTCCGGACCCCATGATTTTTTTCGAGAGATGATGGCGCGCTCGATCAACGTATCGCCGCTGTTCAGGACCTTAGCGTAAATCTCTGCCGGAGTGTGGCAGCTATGGATCTTGCGGAGACGGTTGTTGAGCTTGGTGGCGATGGCATCCAGGTCGTCTTGGCTGAAGGTGTGCATATCCATGGACTTGGGCAGGCATTTCTCCTGCGTCGGCAGGCCCGTTTTCTGCGGGTCTCGTCGATGCCCTCCCTGCCTCGACCGGCTCCGGTTCGCTCAGCGGTTCCTCGGCCAGTGCGGCCAGGTGCCGGTGGATCGGCGGCCGGCCCAAGCCGTACTCCCGGCGGGCCGCCGCCACGGAGGCCCGCATGGTGTCGCGCCTGGCAGGCCGGTGGGCTGGAGGAATTGGCGTCCAGGGGTCGGGCGGGGAGAAGTGCCGGCTGGATGAGCGGCGGCTGGAGCGGCTGTGGGCCGAGCTGGAGCGGGGGCCAGCTGCGCATGGTCTCGTCGAGGAGCAGCACTGGACGTCGGCCTGGGGTGCCGATCTGATCGCGGTCTTGTTTCATGTCCGCTATATTTTGCGCAGGGCGTCATATCTGCTGCACCGCATCGGCTGGACGCCGTAGATTCCCGTACAGCGTGCCGTTGAGCGCGACGAGGGGGGAGGCGAGTTGTGGGTCGCCGAGGAATGGCTGGCGATAAAAGGGCGGCGCCCGACCTGGGCGCCCGGTTGTGCCGGGAAGACGAGGCAGGGCAGATGAAACCGGCCAACTCGCCGCACTGGTCAAGACCAAGCCCAAACAGATGCAGTACCGCCCCACGCTGCCGCGACGGCTTCATCGCTCAGACCGTTCTTATTCTCGAACCGCCGTCCATTATTGCTCGCCGACCAGTTTCGGTTGATTCAACGAACAGGTGGGACGCCGGAGTCATATGGGGTAACGAAATATCGCATTAAGTGTGATTGGACTTCAGGGGCAGGGGATTCATGGTGCCTGGCGCGTATAATGCGCTCGCCGAATCAGAAGGCCCTCAAGTTGTTTAGGGCGTTTATTGTTAAATTCTACATTCGCAACCTGTCCTCTGGGCTAGAGTTAAACTAAGATCATCTGGGGCAGAATACCCAGTTCCAATCAGGGTCGACCTTTGGTACATTGCAGTGTGTGGTTACTGTCTGGGAGCTTCCGTCTCTGTACCACTTCAAGGTGACCCGGCCCACCCACCACCAATTCCAGAAGCTATGACAGTTTTCGATGTCGAGGCGTGCCGAGGTACTTGCCTGTGTACCCGTATGGCTTGTTCCACTGATCTTTACGGCTTGATAGAGAGTGGAATCATCGCATGCTCGAACCTGTTGGCCATTGGATCCGAAGTTCAGTACTGGCGTGGATTCTGTGCTCCCGGGCCCTGCGTAAGCGGTACCGGAAGAAGCCGTTATAGCTAATCCTACGGCCAGGATGCCGGTTGCGATGCGTTGGGCGGCCATGCGTGACATGCAAGAAGTCAAGGAGATTCCTTCCATCAAGCTATTCGGCTAAAATGCCTCGCCACACATCCACAATGGAAAAGCTGGCGATGAGCGGAACATTGAGTGGATGAAACGCCGTCAATGGAAGATTAACTCCACATTGCCGCAACCAGAGAGGGGCATCCGGGGCTACCGTTCATCTAATTATGATTTTTACATATGGAGGCGAGGTGAGTCAAGAACCTACTTGGATAAAACTTGGAATCCTCCCCATGTGTCTCCAGCTTCGCATATTACTCGTAGTGGCTGCCAGCGGACTCTAGGCGGCTCGCATCTTCGGCTTTTCGTGATCCTCGTGTGATCGAATAAAGCGTTTGCTGCGATCCTTTGTTTAAGTTCATGTCATGAGCTCTGAATTAGGGGGACCTTTAATGAACGTTTCGCTATCCCTGACGCGGATAATCATGGTTGTGATCTCGTGTAATGTCTCATCGCCTGGAGTTGATGCGCAGGCAGGAAAGTCCGCCGTTAGCCTCGATGTTTCGTGCGCCCAGTAGGACGGAGGTGAAGCCATGACGTAGCGGCTGATCATCTGTTCGTAAACTAGTCGTCGCTTACCGGTGTGAGTCCGTCCCGGGTAGCTACCAGGAGGCCCGGTAGCGGACTGGTGGCGTCAGAGGAAACGCCTGGTGTCGAACCCCAGCCATCATCACTGATCACCGCTGTCGGTCGCGAGCGGCTTGAGCAATCGGTTCTGGAATCGCCGACTCGGCTGAGCCCTATGGATCGGTTCGCGATGATTTCCGATCTGCAGTCGCGGCGTGGACGGCGGCATTCGCCGACATCGGCTCTGGCGTTGATCGCGTGTGCGACCGTGGCCGTGGGCGGTGACTCGCCGACCGCGATCGAGTAATAGGCCGACAATGCGCCCGAGCCGGCCCTGGCCGACCTGCGGGTGTGGCGCAATTCGCTGACCGGGTTGCATCAGCCGCCCAGCGAGCGGACCATGCGCCGGGTCCTGGCCGGCCTCAACGGTTACAGATCGCGACCTACGTGCGCAGTCATTGGAACGCCGTCGAGAACGGCACCCACTATGTCTGTGACGTGACCTTTCACGAAGACATCGGCCAGGCCCGAACCGGTACCCCGCGCTCCGACCTCCTTCCGTAATCTGGCCCTTGGCGCCCTGCGCCACGCGGGCTACGCCAACATCGCCTATGGCCGACGTCACCACGTTTACGGTCACCGGCGCACCCTCAATCTGTTCAAGATGGAAGCGAGGGAATCAAGCTGACCAAATCATAAACTCGCCGGAGCCCTGGGCAGAGTGAGGTTACTCTCGCCTTGCCGCACAGTTACAGCAGGCATTGGGCGTGCATGTTGCGGCAACAGAAAAGGAGCTCGTCTTACCGGACACCATGGAAAATATGAAACGCAGAAGTGTTCTGGGGATCACTGCGGCGACCTCCGTGGATCGGCCGCACTGGAGCCGCTCGCGCGACTGCTGGACGGCTTGGACGGTAAAGATCTGACAGATGTCGGTGTCGCCGAGGTTCAGGCGGTCGAGGCCGCCGCAGACCTCTACACCCGTATGGACCTGGCCCATGGCGGAAGTACGGTGGCGGCGATGGCGCGCGGCTCTCTGGGCTGGGCGATCGAGTTGCTGGACAGGCCGATGACCGTGCCGATCCGGGAACCCCAGGACGGGGAATGGGCCGTCCAGATCGTCGTGACCCCGTCGGCCCTCGCCTTCGTCGACGTCCCCGCCCTGGAGGCGCGGACCGGCCGCCCGGTGCGCAGCCGCTACCGCACGCCGGACGAGCCCAAGCCCCCGCGGGCCGACGCGATCATCGTCGCCCCGGCCACCTACAACACCGTCAACAAGTTCGCCCGCGGCATCGCCGACACCTACGCCCTCGGACAGCTGGCCGAAGCCCCCGGCCTGGGCATCCCTGTGGTCATGGTGCCGTTCGTGAACAGTGCCTTCGCCGCACGCGCGCCCTTTCGCCGGAGCGTCGAGAGTCTGCGCGCCGAAGGCGTTCCCGTCCTGTGCGGCTCCGGCCGGTTGGAGCCGCACGCACCCGGCACCGGAGACGAGAGTCCGGCGATTTACCCCTGGGAGCCGGCTCTCCAGGAAATCGAGCGGCGCCGTCCCTGCTGGTCGCCCGGAATCGATCGAGCGGCGCCGTCCCCGGTAGCCGCACGGAATCGGTCGATCCACCGAGCCTCCCGCGTCCCCGGTCCGAGCGGGAGGTCAGAGTGGCAGCAGCCGGTCGAAGAATCGCGTGAGCGGGGCCACGTGCCGGTCGGGGTGGCGCCACTCGGTCACCACACTCTCCGGCAGGTGCAGTTCGGAGGTGAGCACGCCGTTCCTGAAGACGCGGACGGCCGGGTGGATGGCCTCGCTCTCGGTGGCCCGTGACGACAGCGGGCGGCGCCCGACGGCGAACGCGCCGGCCTCCAGGTCGTCGGGGTCCGGGGCTCGGTTCTGGCGCAGGCCCACGGTGACCAGATCGCCGAAGCGCTCGACGGCGTAGTCCTCGGGCAGGTCCTCGTAGCGCTCGATGCCGTGCTCGGTGATCACCATGGCGTCGACCAGATATCCGGCCTGGGCCCACAGGGCCGAACTCCGGTTGACCCGGTCGAGGATCGATCCGGTCAGCTCCGCGCGGGGAACGACGGTGTGCGGGAGCCGTACCCCGTCATAACGCTCGGCGAGCAGGCGGCTCATCGTCCGCAGGTTGTAGCGGAAGCCGTAGATGAACGCCGACGTGCCCCGCCTGGCGTCACGGGCCTGCATCGTCGTGCCCGCGAAGTACAGGCCGTCGAGGTTGACCGACTCCCAGTCCGACCTCACCGCGGGCAGTCTCCCGCAGGAGCCGGTCCTCAGCCCGTCGGCGAACACGTCGGCACCCATCCGGAAACCGGTGCAGCGCAGTACCGCGTCGTACTCCAGCCGTTCCCTGCCCCGTCCGGCGTGGCTGTGGAGGATGTCCACGGTGTAGGTCTCGCCGTCGAACCCGATCCGCTCGACCGTGCAGTCCAGCAGCGAGTGAGGCGTGGTGAAGTGGTGGCTGTCGAGTAACGCGCCGTACGAGCCGCGCACATCTCCCGGGTACCTGGAGTTCCAGGACAGCCGGACCGGTCGTGGACTGGCCAGGTGGATCATCGACGCGTGACCGAGGAGGGCGTGGGCCGTCTCGAAGGCCGAGTTGCCCTTGCCGAGGATCAGCACCCGTCTGCCGCAGAACGGCTCGGGGTCGATGGCCATGTCCTCGTACCCCTCCGCGTGCTCGATGCCGGGAATGTTGGGGATGTACGGCTCGCCCCTCCCGCCGGCCCAGATCAGGCACTCGGCCTGGATCTCCTGCCCCTCCTCCGTCTCCAGCCGGAACCCCTCCTCCTTGCCGATCACTCGGCTGACCCCGGTGCCGAAGGCGATCCTCAGGTCATGGGTGGTGTGGAAGTCGGTCAGATAGCGTCGCAGGTCGTCGGGGGAGGGGAGGTAGTCGTCGCTGTAGTGCGGGAACAGCAGGGACGGATCGTCGCTCAGCAGTGAGTTCCAGTCCCAGCGGAGCCGGGTCTCCGGATCGTCGGACCAGGTGTGCACCTTGTTGAGTGAGATCAGCCGGCGGTGCCTCGGAAAACGGGTGAAGAATCCGCCAACGGTGTGGTTCCGTTCCAGGATCAGGTAGTCCGCCCCCCTCTCCTGCAGGAAATGGCCGATCTGCAGCCCCGCGGGACCGGCGCCGACCACCACGTAACGATGCTCCTGGATCACGAGAGGACCTTTCTTAGGTTGGGCAGATCCCTCCTGGGGTCCCAGCGGGCATCTCCTGGGATACCCACACCCGGCGGTCGCCCATCCCCCCGAACGCAGCGGCCTTGAGCCCGTCGCCCCCAGCCCACAGCGGAGCCGGCCGGTAACGGAGCGAGGAGGCGGCAGTACCGCCCCGTCCCCCTGGAAATGGAACGACGGGTGGCTGTTCCGGCCGTGGGCGCTGGTGACGGCGACACGGTCGGTACGGCTAAGCGCGCAGGCGCAGGCCTTTCGGGGTCGGATGGAATCCGGCGGACTCCAGGGCGGCGGCCAGGGGGGAGTCGTTGATCGCGGTGCCGTCGGCGCGCTCCACGGTGAGCTTGCCCAGGGCGCCGTCGCGTACGGCCAGCGCGAGGGCGTCCACGGCGGACCGGAGGCCGTCGCCGGTGGAGAAGGACAGCAGGGTCTTGCCGCCGCGCTCGACGTAGAGCACCAGATGCCCGTCCACGAGCACCACCAGGGATCCGGCCTTCCGTCCGGGTCTGTGGGACCCCTCACCCGGATGGACCGGCCACGGCAGGGCCGCGCCGTACGGGTTGGCCGGATCGGTCGCCGCCAGCACCACCGCCCGCCGTGCGCCTGTGGCCGGGTTTCGGACGGCCCGCGGATCGGACGTGCCTGTGGCCGGCTCCCGGACGCTCCATGGATCGGACGCGGGTGCGCCGGTGCCCGGCGCCGCCGAGGTGGCACGCATCCGGTCGACGGCGCCGGGCAGCGCGAACTGGGCGCCCCCCAGGCCCTCGACGAAGTAGCCCCGGCGGCACCGGCCGCTCTCCTCGAAGGCCCGGAGCACCTGGTAGACCGCGGCGAACCCGCCGGGCAGCCGCTCGGCGGCGACCGCGCCGCGTGTCACCACGCCGTGCCGCTCCAGCAGGATCTCGGCCTGGGCGTGCACCCGCTGGGTCGCGTCGCCCGACGGGGCGGGCAGTGGCCACCAGCGCCCGCCCACCGTCGGCGGCCCGCTCCGGGTGGGCAGCACCGCTCGTCGGCTGCGAGTGGGAGCCCGGCGGTGCGCGGGGCGTCCGGTGCCGAGGGTGGCGCGCAGCGGTGCCAGCGTGTCGCCGGTGATCCGCCCCGCCCACACCAGATCCCACACCGCCGCGGTCAGCACTCCGTCATCCGGAACCGCACCGGGCAGCAGGGCGCCGACGCGCCCGGCCAGATCGCGGAAGAACAACGCGCCCCCACCGCCGAGGACGGTGAGGACCGTCTCGTGCACCGGGGTCATGGTGATCTCCAGTGGATCGGGCATCAACAGTGGAGCGGTGTCCGCGAAATACAGGGCCACCCAGCCGTCCCCGCCGGGCAGCGACCCCTGCCCGGCCCAGACGACCTCGCCCGAGGCCGTCAGCTCGTCCAGCAGCGACGGATCGTATCCGGGCACCCGCGAGGGCAGGATCAACGTCTCCAGCGCCGAGGCGGGCACCGCCGCCCCCTGGAGCTGCTCGATCGCGCCCACCAGCGCGTCGATGGGCGGTCTGCTCCGCCGCGGGGCGCCGGTGATGCCGTGCCAGGCGGGGGCGAAGGCCGCCAGCGTCTCGGGGGTGACCGGCTCCACCTCCTTGCGGAGCCTCGCCAGCGACCTGCGGCGCAGCATCCGCAGGACCCCGGCGTCGCACCACTCCTCACCTCGGCCACCGGGCATGAACTCCCCGTTCACCACCCGGCCGGAGGCGGCCAGGCGGCGCAGCGCGTCGGTGACCACCGCCGGGCCGAGACCGAACCTGGCGGCCGCCGTACCGGCCGAGAACGGGGTGCGGGTACGGGCGTGCCTGGCGACGAGATCGCCGAGCGGATCCTCCACCGGCTCCAGGAAAACGTGCGGCACCCCCACCGGCGGCGGCACGCCGAGCGCGTCGCGCAGCCGGGCGGCGTCCTCGATCGCCGCCCACTGCCGCTGCCCCGCCACCCGCACCCTGATCGCCCGCCGGGCGGTCTCCAGGGTGATCAGCCACTCCGGGTCGCCCCCGCGCAGGCTTACGTCGGCCGCGACCAGCGGGCCGTGCGAGCGGAGCAGGTCCGACAGGTCCTCGGCGTCGCGGAGCGGCCGGTCCAGCCGGGCCAGCTCGCGCTCGGCGTCGGCGATCACATCGGGGTCGAGCAGCTCACGGAGGTCCGCCTGACCCAGCAGCTCCGCCAGCAGGCTCGTGTCGAGCGCGAGCGCCTGCGCTCGGCGCTCGGCAAGGGGGGCGTCCCCCTCGTACATGAACGCGCCGACGTAGTTGAAGAGCAGCGACGCCGCGAACGGCGACGCCTGCCCGGTCTCGACCTCCACCAGCCGCACCCGCCGCGCCGCGACGTCCCGCATGAGCCGGACCAGTCCCGGCACGTCGAAGACGTCCTGCAGGCACTCGCGCATCGTCTCCAGCACGACCGGGAACGATCCGTACCGGCCGGCCACGCCGAGCAGGTGCGCGGCCCGCTGCCGCTGCTGCCAGAGTGGGGCGCGCCTGCCCGGCGTGCGCCGGGGCAGCAGCAGGGACCGTCCCGCGCACTCGCGGAACCGCGCCGCGAACAGCGCCGAACCGCCGAGCTCCTCGATGACGATCCGCTCGATCTCCTCCGCGTCGAAGACCGCTATGTCCGAAGGGGGACCGGAGAGCGTGTCGGGGACGCGCAGCACGATCCCGTCGTCGGAGTGCACGGCCTGAACGTCGGTGCCGTAGCGCTCCCGCAGCCGCCGCCCGATCGCCAGGGCCCACGGCGCGTGCACCCGCGCCCCGTACGGCGAGTGCACCACGACCCGCCAGTCGCCCAGCTCGTCGTGGAACCGCTCCACCAGCAGCGTCCGATCGTCCGGTACGTATCCGGTGGCCTGCCGCTGCTCGGCCAGGTAGGACAGCAGGTTCGCCGCGGCGAATCCGTCCAGCCCCGCCGCCCTGATCCGCTCCAGCGCCCTGTCGCGGGCCGTACCGCTCCACCCGCCGGAGCCCGGCTTCCCTCCGCCGGGCGTCGGCCCCGCCAACCCCGCGGCACCTCCCTCCGCGCCGTTGCGCCTTGGACGACCGTGCTCTGCGCCCTCCGCTCGCGCACCGTCGCGTCCCGGACCTTCCTGTCCCATGGAGTCCGTCTTCGCGTCGGCGCGTGCCGCGTCGCCCTGCCTTGAGGCGACGCCTGTCGGGCCGTCTCGTCCCGCGGATCTTGGCTCCGCCTCGGAGTCCGCGCCCGCCGCGGACATCTCGCGGAGGAACGCGCCGATCGCCCTGCCCAGCTCGGCCGGGCGTCCCGCGCTGTCACCGAGCCAGAACGGCAGCTTGCCCGGTTGTCCGGGCGCGGGGGAGACCAGCACCCGGTCGGCCGTGATGTCCTCGATCCGCCAGGAGGTCGCGCCCAGCACGAACACGTCCCCGACCCGCGACTCGTAGACCATCTCCTCGTCCAGCTCGCCCACCCTGGAGGTTTTCGCACCGACCAGGAACACGCCGAACAGCCCCCGGTCGGGGATCGTGCCGCCGTTGGTCACCGCCAGCCGCTGGGCTCCCGGCCGTCCCCGCAGGGCGCCGGTGAGCCGATCCCACACGATGCGCGGCCTCAGCTCGGCGAACTCCTCACTCGGGTAACGCCCGGCGAGCATGTCGAGCGTCGCCTCCAGCGCGCTCCTGGGCAGTGTCCGGTACGGCGCGGCACGCCGTACCACGGTCTCCAGGTCGTCCACCGTCCACTCGTCCATCGCGGTCATCGCCACGATCTGCTGGGCCAGCACGTCAAGGGGGTTGCGCGGGTAGCGGAGCTCCTCGATCTCGCCGCTCCGCATCCGCTCGGCCACCACGGCCGTCTGGACCAGGTCGCCGCGGTACTTGGGAAAGATCACGCCACGCGAGACCGCGCCCACCTGGTGCCCGGCCCTGCCGATCCGCTGCAGGCCGCTCGCCACGCTCGGGGGCGACTCCACGCAGGCGACCAGATCCACCGAGCCCATGTCGATGCCGAGTTCCAGGCTGGAGGTCGCGACCACCGCGGGCAGCCGCCCGGACTTCAGCGCCTCCTCGATCTGGGCGCGCTCCTGCTTCGACACCGATCCGTGGTGCGCCCGTACGATCTCCGGGACGACCCCCTTCGCCGCACCGGCCTGCGCCATCGTCGCGGCCGGGGTGGACGGGGAGGCGGGCGGCACGGGGAAGCCCTCCGACCAGTGCGCGGGCTCCGGCGACTCCGACGGCCCCGACGGCCCAGGCGGCCCGGGATCTTCCGCCCGCCGTTCCCAGGCCAGCTCGTTGAGACGGGTGCACAGCCGCTCGGCCAGTCGGCGCGAGTTGGCGAAGACGATCGTCGAGCGGTGCCTCCCGATCAGGTCGAACAGCCTCTCCTCGACGTGCGGCCAGATGGAACGCCTGGCCGGCGGCCTGGTCTGCCATCCGCCGTCGCCGTCATCGGCTCCGGCGGGAGGTGGGGCGGTGTCGAGCTCGGTCATGTCCTCGATCGGGACGACCACCTCGACCTCGATCACCTTGTCCGAGGGCGGCTGGACCACCGAGGCCGGGCGTGAACCGCCGAGGAAGGCGGCCACCTCGCTCACCGGCCGCACGGTCGCCGACAGGCCGATGCGCTGGGCGGGCCGGGAGAGCAGGGCGTCGAGCCGCTCCAGGCTGAGGGCCAGGTGCGCGCCGCGTTTGGTGGCCGCCACCGCGTGCACCTCGTCGACGATGACGGTCTCCACCCCGCGCAGCGCCTCGCGGGCCTGACTGGTCAGCAGCAGGAAGAGCGACTCGGGGGTCGTGATGAGGATGTCCGACGGCTTGGCCGCGAAACGGCGCCGCTCCTCCGGTGAGGTGTCACCCGACCGGATCGCCACCGAGATCTCCGGCACCGGCGACCCGAGCCGCCGCGCGGTCTGCTTCAGCCCGGCCAGTGGAGCCCGGAGGTTGCGCTCGACGTCCACCGCCAGAGCCTTGAGCGGTGACACGTAGAGGACCCGGCACCGCCGGACCGGCCCGTCGTCCTTCCATGAGGCGGCGCGCCCGCGCGCGGGCCGCCTGTCACCGGCGTGCGAGGCCCCCGCAAGACCGGCGGGTGGGACGGCAGTGGTGCTCGCCGGGTCTTCGGGGGCCGTGGTGCCGGCGCTCGCGAGGTCTGCCGCGGTGCCGGCGCTTACGGTGCCCGGCGGGAATCCGGAGCCCTCCGCGGCGCCGGGGGCGCGCTCGGCGGCCAGCCTGTCCAGTGACCAGAGGAACGCGGCCAGTGTCTTGCCGGACCCGGTGGGCGCGACCACCAGCGTGTTGTCCCCCCGGGCGATCGACGCCCACGCCCCCTCCTGCGCGGTGGTGGGAGCGGCGAAGGCCCCGGCGAACCACTCCCTGGTCACGGGGGTGAAATGGTTGAGCGCCGAGCTCGCCCCGCGCCCCGGCGGCCCCGTGCCCGTTCCGTCCATCACGTGCCCCCTCGTGTTTGATCCGGCTACTCGATCCGGCTCGACGGTTCATAGTGCACTGCCCTACCGACAGAATCCGTCCCGCCCTCGGGGTTGAGTAACAGGCGAAAGATCACCTAAAGGTGACCAAAATCCACATTGCTGGCTGTCGGGACCTTATCGACATATTTTCCGTTTATAGGGCCGTTATGAGAGTGAGCGGCTGTGCCGTGCACCCGGCGGCTCCGGTCTTCTTCCCCCTGTTCTCCGTACGGAGGTCGGAGGGAGCCCCTCCCGGCGCCTCCGGGTAAGGGGGCCGGAGCCCCTCCCCTGGTCGAGGCCCCCGGCACTCCCGGGAGCAGGGAAGGCGTGAGGACACGCCACGAGGGCCGTACCGAGGTGTGCCGGGACGGTGGGCCCGTGCCGTCCGTGCCGTCTGTGCCGCTCTAGGACTTCTTGGACTCCTTGGACACCGGGGGTTCGGTGGGCTCCGTGGGCGGGGTTTCGGCCACAGGCGCATGACGATTGAGAAAGGTTCATGTCCCGATAAGCCGGAGATAGATCTCAGACCAGCATCCGACGCATTAAGTGGTGAGCCGGCGATGAGCATCGACCATCCCGCCGTCGAGACGGCGCGTGAGCGGATCAGGGCGGAACGCCTGGGGAGGCACCGTCCGCTGAGCAGCGCGAGGGGGCTGCACCATGTCGCGCTGATCTCCTCCGACGTCGAGACGACGATCGCCTTCTACCAGGACCTTCTTGAGTTCCCCCTCACGGAGATCTTCGGAAACCGCGACTACCGGGGATCGAGCCACTTCTTCTTCGACATCGGCAACGGCAACCTGCTGGCCTTCTTCGACCTTCCCGGCCTGGACCTCGGTCCCTACCGTGAGGTTCTCGGCGGTCTCCACCACATCGCCATCTCGGTGGACCCGTCGACCTGGGAGCGGTTGCGGGGCAAGCTGGAGGCCGCGGGCGTGCCGCACGAGATCGAGAGCGGCGCCTCGATCTATTTCAGGGATCCCGACGGGGCCCGGCTGGAACTGCTCGCCGACCCGCTCGGGGAGATGTACGGCTCCAGCGTGCTCTGACCGGGTCGAACCGAGCCCTACCCGGCTCGGGGCGCGGAAGGCAGGGGTTCGCACGTGGGCGGGGGCCCATACTTGGGGAATGCGCCTGTCGGAGTTCTGGAAGCGAATGAAACTGCACTTCGGTGATATTTACGCCGAGTCGTGGGCGCGCGACTACGTGATCGCCGACCTGGGGGGACGGACGGTGAATCAGGCGCTGGCCGAGGGGGTCGCGGCCAAGGAGGTCTGGAGGGCCGTGTGCGGGGTGTCCGACGTCGCCGCCCGCCTGCGCTGACGCCCCGCCGGGATGCCGAAGCCGCGGCGGGTTCGGAGCCCCGCGCGGCGCCCACTCGCCCGGACGCCGCCTCTCGAAAGCACGGGCGGATCCCCGGGCGGGCCTGAACCGCCGGATCACGTCCTCGAACTGCTGTCGCAGCGGCCCGGGGTACGGGCCGTCCTGGGTGACGCGGGTTCAACTGCCTGACGAGGAGTGGAAGTTCAGCCAATCGGCGGGTTCGGCCTACCGCGTTAACACGCCACAAGGGCGAATCCCGCAGATTGATCACAACTCAATACGCGGCTAGCACGGCTTGTGTTTCGCTGATACGGTAAAGGGTCGCGTCGCCGTAATGGCGTTCGAATGGGCCGCCTCGGCGACCATGCGATTGCCTTCCAGGATCATGTGGACAACCTCGTCCTTGAACTCCTGGGTGAACCTTCTCCAGTTGCGCTTCGACGCTCTCTGTCCTTCCGGTCGGCCTCACTCCCAAGGATTCACAGAGAAATAACCGGATGATTCGATCTGGACATGGGGAGCCCGCCTGAGCAGGCGGGTCATGGCAGAGATATGAGTGATACGCGGCACGCCTCCCTGACCTCGAAGCCCGGGAAGATCTTCCCCCATCCGGATGAACGTCAGCGGCGGCCGCTGATGAGAGCTGAAGCCCAGGTGCTGGGTCATGGCGGGATCCGGCTGGGCGCCTAGGCCGCAGGGGCAGGTGAGGGCACCGTCTCCCGAGGCGTGCGTGAACCGGCCGGCGGCGTGCCGACGCCGGGCCGGGCCGGCGGCCGGGCACAGACCGCAAACCCCTGCCCCAGACCGACCCGCAGGTACGTGCGGCTCTGCTTGGGCTGGTCGAGCCGGACACACGCGGAGGTCCGGACTCCCCGCCGCGGTGAACGACCACGTCGCCCCGTCGTCTGGCCGCCGAGCCGACTTGTCAAGGGCATCGCATCAGCGCGGACACGGCGGGCAATCTCCCGCGCCGAGCATTTCAGCCTGCGGGGCACCTACGACTCCGCTTGAGCGCCACGGTCTTGGCCGCGCTGACCGGGTACCGGCCGTGGCCTGATCTACCGGGCTCTCGACGAGATCCAGCCGCGGCGCCGACGATCCACGGCCATCACATTGGATGTCGCAAAAGTGATCGACACGTTGACCGAGAGTGAGCATTCGAGATGATCCATTACAGATACCCGTATAAAAATTCAGGCAAACCGGTAAAGTTTCATTAACCGCGTGATCTTGGTAACGCATAAAATCGTTGACACTCAAAAAGAAAAAAAGGAGAATATTTGCAATCCAACGACGCAATGGAAGGAGCTCGGAAGTGAGAATCAAGCCCTACGGCCGGAACCTCGTCACGCTTGCTCTTGCACCAATCGTAATAGGAGGAGTTCTCGCCGTGTCCGCCGGCGCGGCGAACGCATCTTCGGCAGGCCATTGTTACTCGTCGCAGGTAGGGTCCAGTGTCGCCACATCCCAGTGCACTTCAGGTAATATGGGAATCGAACACCGGGTCTGGGCCGACTGCTATGACCTGGGGGTCTACCAGGGGCGCTACAGAGGGAACTGGGCGAGCTCTCAGGGGCAGTCGAGTGTGTCGTGCCCCGGCTCGTCGGTTGTCCGGGCCCACGGCCTCGAGATACGCAGCTAGCATCTGGGCTCCCGTGAATAAGGCGCCACGGGGCAAAGGCCACCCGTCGGCTTCCGATGATGCCTGACGGACGGCAAACGAGGCGTACGGCTCATGCGAGCCGTACGCCTTCGCCGTGTCTGGGACGCTTTCACCGCGTCCCAGCCCTGATGAGCAGGGACTGGGCCGCCGCGTGACCCGGCCGTACGCGATGCCGAGGACGAGAACCACGGGAGTGAGACCCGGCGTTAGGGCCAGGGGGATTCGCCTGCGCGTTGGTCTCCGATCCCGGTAGAGCGTCGCCATGGCGCGCGGCGACCTCACCGATGACGAATGGTCCTTGATCGAGCCTCACCTGTTCCTTGGCGGGCAAGGCCTGATCCCGGACCTGCGGCAGCGGTTCAACGCCGTGATGTGGCGGTTTCGTGTCGGTGGCCCGTGGCGAGACCTGCCCGCCGAATGCGGGCCGTGGTCCACCGTCCACGACAGGTTCCGGTCGTGGGCCACAACCGGCGTCTTCGAGTGGCCGATGCAGGCCGTGATCGCCGAGGCCGCTGCCCGGGGTCAGGTCGATCTTGACCTGGTAGGCGTGGACTCCACCACGGCCCGCGCTCACCATCACGCAGCCGGGATGGTCCTGGACGGTGAGCTGGTGAAGGCGCTACAGGAGGCCGCCGAACAGGAAAAGGGCTGCGCCAAAGGGGCAAAGGCTCCAGAGCGGCGACCCCGGTGAGGACCGGGGCGAACGGCTGGCGGTTACGGCGGCGGCGCGGAATACGGCTGACAGCAGCCGGGCTGGGCCGCTCCCGCGGCCGCTGCGCAAGGCCGCGTTCGTCAGGCGGACCTTCGCCGATGCCACCGAGATCGCCTATGTGGTCGCCGTCGCCACCGCCCAGCCCAATGCCCGTGCCCAACCCTGAACCTGGGGACGGCCACCACTTCCGGTCCCGCACCCTCCGCCGCACGTTCGTCTACCGGCTATGGGGAACGCGGTCAGGAGGAGCCGTCCAGCAGTTTCCCGAGCGCCTCTGCCACCAGTCGGAGATCCCCGGTGTCCTCCTGCCCGTCGGGCGACCACAGGAAGAGCCACCCGTCCTTGGCCGGGGTGGCGAAGACGATCGTCTGCCGGCCGCTGTCCGGATGCCACACCCACAGCACGGGATCGTCGCCCCCGACCGTGCGGCTGACCAGCCCGTGCTTCGACAGTTCGGTGGCCAGGGAGCCAAGATGGATCAGACGTTGTCGGCTGAACGTGCTGGTCACGTGGGACACCTCGGGATCGTTTGCCCTCAGGATCGCCCCGGTTCGCCTTGGAGACAACATGTGCGGAGCAATGCCCGGGAATGTTGCCTTCCGGATGGGGTCCGTCGGCCCAGGCCGTCTGTGACACCCCGGAACACGTGGTCTCGTTGAGCTACGATCGAACAGTCGTTCGGCTATATTGGACACCGTCGCTCCAGGCGTGCTCTCCGGAAACTGTCGGTGGCACCCCGTAGCTTTCTGGCAACCGATCCAACCCGCGACCCTCCAGGGGGCTCACATGGCAGCTAACGACCGCGAGAAGGCGCTTGAGACCGCCCTTGCTCAGATCGAGCGACAGTTCGGTAAGGGCTCGATCATGCGTCTCGGTGACGAGACCCGGGCGCCCATCGAAGTGATCCCGACCAGTTCCATCGCGCTCGACGTCGCCCTGGGCATCGGCGGGTTCCCGCGAGGCCGCATCGTCGAGGTCTACGGTCCCGAGTCCTCCGGCAAGACCACCGTCGCGCTGCACGCGGTGGCCAACGCCCAGCGAGCCGGCGGCATCGCGGCGTTCATCGACGCCGAGCACGCCCTCGACCCCGAGTACGCCAAGAAACTCGGCGTCGACACCGACGCGCTGCTCGTCTCCCAGCCCGACACCGGTGAGCAGGCGCTGGAGATCGCCGACATGCTGATCCGCTCCGGTGCCGTCGACCTGCTGGTCATCGACTCGGTCGCGGCCCTGGTGCCCAAGGCCGAGATCGAGGGCGAGATGGGTGACAGCCACGTCGGTCTCCAGGCCCGGCTGATGTCGCAGGCCCTGCGCAAGGTCGCCGGCGCGCTCAACAACACCGGCACCACAGCCATCTTCATCAACCAGCTCCGAGAGAAGATCGGCGTCATGTTCGGCTCGCCGGAGACCACGACCGGTGGAAAGGCGCTGAAGTTCTATGCCTCGGTCCGGCTCGACATCCGCCGCATCGAGACGCTGAAGGACGGCACCGAGGCGGTGGGCAACCGCACCCGTGTCAAGGTCGTCAAGAACAAGATGGCCCCGCCCTTCCGGGTGGCCGACTTCGACATCCTCTACGGCGTCGGCATCTCCCGCGAGGGTGGCCTGATCGACATGGGGGTCGAGCACGGCTTCGTCCGCAAGTCCGGCGCTTGGTACACCTACGAGGGCGACCAGCTCGGTCAGGGCAAGGAGAACGCCCGCAACTTCCTGAAGAACCACCCGGACATGGCCAACGAGATCGAGAAGAAGATCAAGGAGAAGCTCGGCATCGGCCCCCGCGTGGACAGCCCGGCCACTCCGCCGCCCGCCGCCCCCGCCCCGGCCGCCGCCTCAGGCCGTGCTTCCAAGGCGACGACTCCCAAACCGGGTGACGTCTGACCCGGAGTGATCGATGACGACGGGACCTGACTCCGGTCCGGCCGACGCGGCCGGGCCGCGAGACTGGGGCGCCTGGCCCGACACGCCGGAGGCCGCGTCCACCGGATCGGCCCGGCGAGGGGGCGGACGGCCGAGGCGTGCGCGCCGAGACCGTTCGGAGGAGTGGGAGACGTCCGGTACGGGCGGGGACGACGCCTTCCCTCCGGGCGACTTCACAGAGAGTCCGCCGGACCGTTCCGATGGGGAGGGGCGAGGCCGGGGCACTCGCGGATCCCGGAGGGCGAGCCGGTCCGGAGACGGATCCGGGGGAGTTGCGCCGGACGGGCCGGCCGGGGGATCTCCGGCGAGCCGAGGTCCCGGCGCCGATCCGCAGGCCGTGGCCAGGTCCGTCTGCCTGCGACTGCTGACCATGGCGCCGCGCACCCGAGCCCAGCTCGCGGAGGCGCTGCGCAGGCGTGAGGTGCCGGAGGAGGCCGCCGAGGCCGTGCTTGAGCGGTTCTCCGAGGTCGGCCTCATCGACGACGAGGCGTTCGCCGCGGCCTGGGTGAGTTCACGTCACGCCGGACGAGGTCTCGCCCGCAGGGCCCTCGCCTCGGAGCTCCGTCACCGAGGGGTGAACGAGGACACTGTCAAGGATGCCGTGGAGCAGCTCGACCCCGAGCAGGAGGTGGAGACGGCGCGCAGGCTGGTGGCGCGCAGGCTGTCGTCCACCCGGGGGCTGGAGCCCGCCGCCAGGACCCGGAGGCTGGCCGGCATGCTCGCCCGGAAGGGGTATGGCCCCGGCCTCGCCTTCCGGGTGATCCGCGAGGCACTTGAGAGTGAACAGGCGGAGCGTTCCGCTTTTTCCACGGAGTTCGACTATCCGGATGAGTAGTGAAGACGATCGGTAAGCGATGTTCGACTATCCGCCCGGTGACCGGAACATGCGGTCGGTGACCTCGTCCACGTGGAGGTATAGGTGATCGGTGTGTGCTGTTCGGTTATTTGAGCGGCTTGCAGGTCATGTGATGTGTGGGGTGTTCTGTCCGGAGGGTGATGATTCGGATACGCCTGGGGTCGCTGAGGGGGTAGGACCGGCCGCCCGGTGGTGAGCGGGGCGAGACGGAGTGGTCTGTGGGCTTCGATACTTGGCCGGGGCTGGGTGCCAAGGGGGCGTCCGGCCGTTCGGGGGCCGGAGGTGACCGGCGTCCGGTTGGGTGGGTCGCCTGGGATGGATTCGAGTGATGTGCGGGGTTGGCCTGGTCAGAGGGGCGGCCAGAGTGGTGGGGAAGCCCGATGGGGCTGAGGTGGTCTTTGAGTATCCGGCTGGTTGTGCGGGCCGAGAGGTAAGCGGGTGGACCGTCCAGTGGGGTCGGCCTGGCGGGGATGACCGATGAGAACATGCGGTGACGGGGGCCGTCGATGTCCCGGCCTCCTCCGGGGAGACGGTTGGACCGGTGGAAAGCGAGTCACCACCGGGGCGGCACCCCTGTGAGCCTCGGTACATCATGTCTGGCCACATGAGAAAGAAATATCGCTCCTTCACGTTTAGCCGCTCCGAAGTCGGTCTTTGCTTGCCCGTTACCTCTTTGACGCTTAACCTCGACGGCAGTGAGGAGTTACTCCGCGCAGCGCGGATTGTCATAACGGTGAATTACGGATGAGCTAGTTCGACGGATGCGAGCGGATGGCGGGTCGGCGGGCCCAGCCGCTGCGCCGTCGGCTCTGGGTGATATCTGTCGGTGATATCTGGCCTGGTGGTGCCACCGCTCGGGCTTTCCGTGGTGTGCGTGTGACCCCTCGCGTGCTTGATATTTGCGACGCGAGGAGGGCGGGGCGCGCATGAATTCGGTGGTGGTCATCACCTTGGCGGTTGCGGTCGCGGTTCTCGCCGTGGTGACGATAGCCGTGCTGATCATGTTGCTGCGTCGTACCGGTGGAACCGTCGGAAGGCTGAACGGCACCTCTCCCGAGCAGGAGACCGGGGCTCGGGCGGATGTGGAGGAGGCCAGGCGTCAGGCCGCGGAGATTCGCCTCCAGGCCGAGAGCGACGCCAGAGAGGTTCTGCACAGATCGGAGGCCGCCGTCGAGGCCGCCGCCGAGCTGCGTAAAGAGGCCGAGGAAGAGAGCCGGATCCTTAAATACGAGCTCAAGGAGCTCCGTTCCGACCTCGAACGCAGGGAGAAGCGGCTGGCTGAACGCGAGCAGCGGCTTGATGAGGAGGCCAGGCGTCAGGCCGACCGGGCCCGTAAGCTCGCCGAGACGGAGACCGAGCTCGCCGACCGGCGCGAGGATTTGGACCGGGTCAGCCATGAGCGCAGGACCATCCTGGAACGGGTGGCCGGACTCACCGGTGATCAGGCGAAGTCCGAGCTGATCAGGGAGATTGAGAACCAGGCGAAGCGCGAGGCCGCCCTGATCGTCAGGGAGATCGAGGGCCAGGCCCGAAAGGAGGGCGAGAAGCGGGCCACCAAGATCGTCACGTTGGCGGTCCAGCGGGTGGCCGCGGAGCAGACCGCCGAGTCCGTCGTCAGCGTCCTGCATCTTCCCGGTGACGATATGAAGGGCCGCATCATCGGTCGTGAGGGCCGCAACATCCGCGCCTTCGAGTCGACCACCGGTGTCAACCTGATCATCGACGACACGCCCGAAGCCGTGCTGCTGTCATGTTTCGACCCGGTCCGTCGGGAGACCGCCCGGCTGACGCTGGAGAAACTCGTTCTCGACGGCCGCATCCACCCCCAGCGCATCGAGGAGGCCCACGAGCGGAGCAGGGCCGAGGTCCAGGACCTGTGCGTACGCGCAGGTGAGGACGCCCTGGTCGAGCTCGGCATCACCGACATGCATCCCGAGCTGGTCACGCTGCTCGGCCAGCTCCGCTACCGAACCTCCTACGGTCAGAACGTGCTGGGTCATCTCATCGAGTCCGCGCACATCGCCGGGATCATGGCGGCCGAGCTCAGACTCGACTCGATGCTGCTCAAGCGCTGCACGGTCCTGCACGACATCGGCAAGGCGCTCACCCATGAGGTCGAGGGCAGTCACGCGCTCATCGGCGCCGAGATCGCCAGACGGTATGGCGAGCACGAGGACGTGGTCCACGCGATCGAGGCCCACCACAACGAGGTCGAGGTCAGGACGGTCGAGGCCGTTCTCACCCAGGCCGCCGACGCGATCAGCGGCAGCCGGCCGGGTGCCCGGCGCGAGTCGCTGGAGGCCTATGTCAAGCGGCTGGAGCGCCTGGAGGAGATCGCCACCTCCTACGACGGCGTCGAAAAGGTCTTCGCCATGCAGGCCGGCAGGGAGATCCGCGTCATGGTCAAGCCGGACTCGATCGACGACATCCAGGCCCAGGTGATCGCCCGTGACGTCGCCAAGCAGATTGAGGAGGAGCTCACCTACCCCGGCCAGATCCGCATCACGGTGGTCCGTGAGTCACGGGCCACGGAGTTCGCCCGCTGACCCGGTGACCGTGAACCTCGCCGGGCTCCGGCACCCTCCCGCGGAGGCGGTTGTGATTCACTCCATCCGAAACCGGACGGGGCAGCCCGATAACACTCCGGGCGCACTCCAGGGGTTCGGCTGTCAGGGGCGGAAGATCTGCTGGTAGAAGGCGAGTTCGGTGGCCAGGGCCGCACTGCGGGTCTCGGCGCGGCGGAAACCGTGGGCCTCGCCCTCGAAGGTGAGGTAGGTGCAGGGGACGCCGTGTTCGGCGAGGGCGTCGGCGAAGGCCTGGGACTGGGCCGCGGGGACCACCGGATCGGACAGGCCCTGCAGCAGCAGCATGGGACAGTCCACCCCGGCCACCCGGCCGAGGGGTTCACGGGAGCGGTACAGGACGGGGTCCTCCGGGCCCACCAGCCATTCGATGTAGCGGGACTCGAAGTCGTGGGTGGTCGCCAGGAACGGGGCGAGCGCGCTCACCCCGTAGTACGAGACGCCGCCGGCGAACGTGTCCGACGCGCAGCAGGACGCCATGACCGTCCAGCCTCCCGCGCTGCCCCCCCGGATCGCGATCCGTCCCGGATCGGCCAGCCTCTCCGCGGCCAGCCACCTTGCCGCGTCGATCGAGTCCTCCACGTCCACCACGCCCCACTGGCCGTGCAGCAGATCGCGGTAGACCCGGCCGTATCCGGTGGAACCGCCGTAGTTGACGTCGAGCACCCCGATGCCCCTGCTGGTGAAGAACGCCTTCTCCAGGTCGAGTGCGCTGACGCTGTGTGAGGTGGGACCGCCGTGAACGAACACGACGTACGGCGGGGCGCCGTTGCCGGAGAACCCGGGATTCGACGGCGGATAGACGAACGCGTGCACTCGGCGGCCGGACCGGCCCTCGATCTCCACGGCCCGGGGGACCGGCAGGTAGGCGGCGTCGGGCAGCTCGTCGATGTCGCGGCGCAACTCCTCCGCCTGCCCCGTGCCGGGGTCCACCCGGACGACCGTGGGGGGCACAGCCGGGCCGTATCCGATCCCGGCCAGCATGCGCCCGTCCGAGGACAGGGCGGGGCGCCAGCCGTCGTAGGGGGTGTCCAGGTCGGTCAGTATCCCGCTGCTTGGGTCGAGGACGCCCAGTCGCAGGTCACCCCGCCCGTGCAGGACCGCGATCCGCCCGTCGGCCAGCGGCGCGTACGGCGCGCCGCCGAGCTGCCAGAGCGGTCCGGCGAACTCCTCCTTCAGCGGGCAGAGCGCCTCCGGCGCGGTGTCGTGCACTCCGACCCGGTAGAGGTTCCACCAGCCCGACCGGTCGGAGATCAGATAGAGGTGCCGGTCGCCGCACCAGCGGGGGAAGAGCACCGACTCGGCGGTTCCGCCCAGCACCGTCCGGGAGTCGCCGTCGGCCAGCCGGACGACCCGCAGCTCGGTACCGTTCCAGGGCATGAGGGGGTGATCCCAGCAGATGTAGGCCAGGTGCCCTCCACCGGGGGAGAGCGCCAGGCAGGCGTAGAAGTCGCTTCCGCCGACCCACTCGCGCGGCTCGGTCCCGCCGTGCAGCGGGACGGAGACGATCGAACGGCTGACCTCGCCGTCGTCGTGGTGCCGCTCGCGGACACACCAGACCTGTCCGTCGTACACCAGCAGGTCCGCGTAGCGGAGGCCGGCCTCCAGGGTGGGTTCCGGCGTGATCGGCCGTGGCTCGGCGCCGGGGAGGAGCAGGTAGAGCCGCTGGTCGGCGAAGTTCGTGAACACCAGGCCGCCGCCGGGGACGACCGCGTAGGGCCGTCCGCCGTACTCGTGGACGCGGGTCCTGGCGTTCCATGGGGCGGCCAGCAGCTCCCGGCAGGTGCCGTCGGCGTCCCGGTGCACGACCGTGGTCCGCCCACCCTCGGTGGGACGGTCCTCGCTCCACCACGTCTCCTCGCCGCGCACCGTCGGGAATTCCAGACGCAGCCCGGACCGGGCGACGCCGGTGGACGAGATCGGTGAGGGCCAGGCACCGTACGGCCGGATGGCCTGCTCGGGGGACATGGCGCAATCCTGCCCGACCAACCCGCCGCCTGTCGCCGGTATGGCATTCATCCCCTGTGACATGCGGAAATTCACTTTCCGTGACGGCTGACGACGGCCCTCAAACGGTGATGATCCGGTTTTCCCGGACGTCGGAGATAGTCACCGCAATCGCGGCGATCAGGTCTTCCCGGACGGCGAGGGCACGCACCACGACCCCGGCCGATCGGACCCCGTCGGCCAGGCGAACACCTGGCCGACGGGGTCTGTGCCTCCGATGAGGAGCGTCAGCTAGTCGACCGCGGAGACGCCGGTCGGGGAACCGGGCACCACGATCGCCCCGGGGGGCTCGATCGGCTGGGCCGAGGTCCTCCGGCTGCGGCGGCTGCGCCGTTCCAGCCAGGTGGCGAAGGCGCCGACGATCAGATTGATGATGATGTAGACGATCGCGATGACGATCACCGAGGGGATGAGGTTGTTGAAGTTGGACGGCAGCACGCGCGCCCCCGCGTTCAGCAGGTCCTCGAACGAGACGATGAACCCCAGGGCGGTGTCCTTCAGCAGCACGACGAGTTGCGCGACGATCGCCGGCATCATGGCCGTGACCGCCTGCGGCAGCAGGATCATCCGCATGACCTGCCCCTTGCGCAGGCCGACCGCGAGCGCGGCCTCCGACTGACCGCGCGGGATGGACTGAATGCCCGCCCGCACGATCTCCGCCAGCACCGACCCGTTGTACAGCACCAGGCCGATCACCACGGCCATGAAGGGGGTCACGGTGAGCCCGAAGACCACGCTGCCGCCGTACATCACCGCGAAGATCATGACGAGCAGCGGGATCGCCCGGAAGAACTCCACCACCACCCCCGCCGGGACACGGATCCAGCGCTGGTCGGCCAGCCGCCCGATGCCGAGGGCGAAACCGAACGGCACCGCGATCAGAGCGGCGACCGCCGCGGCGCTCAGCGTGTTCAGCAGGCCGGGCAGGATCAGGTTGACCCACACGTCGCCCCGGAGGAACGGCGTCCACAGGGCGGGGTCGAGCTGGTGCTTCTCGTTCAGCTTGACGACCATCGCGTAGCCGGCGAACAGCACGGCCACGATGACCAGCACCGTGAACACGGCGTTGCGCCTCCGGGCGCGGGGGCCGGGCGCGTCGTAGAGGACGTTGACCCGGTCGGATGTCCCGGCGCCCCCGCGGGTCCGCCGAGGTTCGGTGGTCAGCGCGCTCACCGGACCACCGCCAGCCGCCTGGACAGCCAGGTGAACAGCAACCCGGTCGGCAGGGTCAGGATCAGGAAGCCCACCGCGAACCCGAAGAAGATCGGGACGACCGCGTCACCGTGCGACTCGAAGAGCGTCTTCATCGTCAGCGACGCCTCGCCGACACCGATGGCGGCGGCGATCGTGGTGTTCTTGGTCAGCGCGATCAGGATGCTGCCCAGCGGGGCGATCACCGCCCGGAGCGCCTGGGGCAGCACGATCAGCCTCAGGTTCTGGAAGAAGGTGAGACCGATGGCGCGGGCCGCCTCCGCCTGGCCGAGCGGGACCGTGTTGATCCCGGCCCTGATCGCCTCGCAGACGAACGCCGCCGTGTAGGCGGAGAGGCCGATGATCGACAGCCAGAGGTAGTTGGTGGACAGGCTCGTGGAGAACGAGACGTCCAGGACCAGGCCGAGACCCAGCCCGCAGAACACGATCACCAGGGTCAGCGGGGTGTTCCGCAGGATGTTCACATACGCCGTGCCGATCCCGCGCAGCACGGGCAGCGGGCTGACCCGCATCCCGGCGAGGACCGTGCCGAGCACCAGCGCCAGCGCCCCGCCGGCGAGCGTGAGCCGTATCGTCAGCCAGAAGGCGCCCACGATGACCGGGAATTCGTCGAAGAGTGCCTGCACTCATCCCTCCAGAGGCCCGCCGGCCGGGACGTCGACGTCCCGGCCGGCCGGGGCGGTCAGTAACGCTCGATGGCGGGTGGCGTGGTGAAGAACGTGCCGAACTCGCCGAAGTTGGCGTCCACGGCCTTCTTCCAGCTGCCGTCGGCGAACATCTTCTCGACGGCCTTGTTGATCTTCTCGCGGAGCTCCTTGTCCTCCAGCTTCACGCCGATGCCGTACTTCTCCTCGGAGAAGGGCTTGCCGACGAGGCGGAACTTGCCGGGGGACCGGGTGGCGAACCCGGCGAGGATCGTCGCGTCGGTGGAGATCGCGTCGACCTGCTTGTTCTCCAGAAGCGGCAGGCAGGCGCCGTACACCTGCTGCTCGGTGAGGTACTGGCCCTTCCACGCCTCGCCGAACTTCTCCACCAGGCGCTTGGGCGAGGACGACCCCTGGGCGCCGCAGACCTTCTTGGTCTTCAGGTCCTCGACGCCGTTGATCGTCGTGTCGTCCGCACGGGTCAGGA
This sequence comes from Streptosporangium sp. NPDC004631, assembly GCF_053601935.1. Classification (NCBI taxonomy): domain Bacteria; kingdom Bacillati; phylum Actinomycetota; class Actinomycetes; order Streptosporangiales; family Streptosporangiaceae; genus Streptosporangium; species Streptosporangium sp. NPDC004631. Next base: position 26,048 of record NZ_JBSGCR010000016.1, read on the forward strand.
TGTCCTGGCCGGTGATGAGGTACGGCCCGGCGAAGCCGACCTTCTTCTTACGGTCGTCGGTGATCGAGTAGGTCGCGATCACGGCGTTGACCTGGCCCTGCTGGATGAACGACTCGCGGTTGGCGGAGCTGGCCTCCTTGAACTCGATCTGGTCGTCCTTGTAGCCGAGTTCCTTGGCGACGTACTTCGCCACATCGACGTCGAAACCCTTGAACGAGCCGTCGGGCTGCTTCTGGCCCAGGCCCGGCTGGTCGATCTTGATGCCGACGACGAACGTGTCGCCGCCCCCACCGCACGCGGTGACTCCGGCGGCCAGGGCCGCCACGGTGATCACCACGGCTCCAACACGACGTACACGCATCCTGCTACCTCGTCTTTCCTCAAGAGGGGTGAGTCGCTAGTGCGTTAAGATCTTGGAGAGGAAGTCTCTGGCCCGGTCGGTCCGGGCACCGGTGAAGAACCGCTCGGGGGTGTTCTCCTCGACGATCTGGCCCTCGGCCATGAAGACCACCCGGTCCGCCGCGCGGCGGGCGAACCCCATCTCGTGGGTGACGACCATCATCGTCATGCCGTCGGCGGCCAGGCCGATCATGACGTCGAGCACCTCCTGGACCATCTCCGGGTCCAGCGCCGAGGTCGGCTCGTCGAACAGGATCATCTTGGGGTCCATGGCGAGGGCGCGGGCGATGGCCACGCGCTGCTGCTGACCTCCCGAGAGCTGCGCCGGATACTTCGACGCCTGGGCGCCGATCCCGACCCTCTCCAGCAGCTCCATGCCCCGTCGCTCGGCCTCGGGCCTGGCGAGACCCCGGACCTTGATCGGCCCAAGGGTGACGTTCTCCAGGATCGTCTTGTGCGCGAAGAGGTTGAAGGACTGGAAGACCATGCCGACCTCGGATCTGAGCCGGGCCAGAGCCCTGCCCTCCGCGGCGAGGGGCCGGCCGTCGAAGGTGATCGTGCCACTGTCGATGGTCTCCAGCCGGTTGATCGTCCGGCACAGGGTCGACTTGCCGCCGCCCGAGGGCCCGATCACGACGACGACCTCACCTCGGGAGATCGTCAGGTTGATGTCACGCAGGACGTGCAGACTGCCGAAATGCTTGTTGACGTCCGCAAGGACAACCAGAGGAGTCGCATCCCCGTTCTCCGTCATGAAACACAACGTAAAGCTGTAAGGGGCACCTCGGGCTAACCCTGTGGTACCGATCCGATCACAGCCTGCCCGCCTCGGGTAAAGCTTGCCCCCGCTTCCGGTCTTCCCGGTCTGTCGCGGTGTCCTTTCAGGGGTGGATGCCCGACCGCGTGAGCCGTACCCGGGGGTCGGCGGAGCGCCTACCCTTGTCTTGAGATGACTGCCACCGTGGAGAGCGCCCGCACGTACCAGGTACGTACCTACGGGTGCCAGATGAACGTGCACGACTCCGAGCGCCTATCGGGCCTTCTCGAAGACGCCGGATACGTCCCGGCGCCCGAGGGGGAGACGGCCGACGTGGTCGTGTTCAACACCTGTGCCGTACGGGAGAACGCCGACAACCGGCTCTACGGCAACCTCGGGCACCTGCGCCCCTCGAAGATCGGCAACCCGGGCATGCAGATCGCCGTGGGCGGCTGCCTGGCGCAGAAGGACCAGGGGGAGATCGTCCGCAGGGCGCCCTGGGTGGACGTGGTGTTCGGCACCCACAACATCGGCTCGCTGCCGGTGCTGCTGGAGCGGGCGCGAGTCCAGCAGGAGGCCCAGGTCGAGATCAAGGAGTCCCTGGAGACCTTCCCGAGCACGCTGCCGACCAAGCGGGAGTCCGCCTACGCCGCGTGGGTGTCGGTCTCGGTCGGGTGCAACAACACCTGCACGTTCTGCATCGTGCCGTCACTGCGCGGCAAGGAGAAGGACCGCCGCCCGGGGGACGTGCTCAACGAGGTGCGGACCCTGGTCGACCAGGGCGTGCTGGAGGTCACCCTTCTCGGCCAGAACGTCAACACCTACGGCGTGGAGTTCGGCGACAGGCTCGCCTTCGGCAAGCTGCTGCGGGCCTGCGGCGGGATCGAGGGGCTGGAGCGGGTCCGCTTCACCAGCCCGCACCCCGCCGCGTTCACCGACGACGTCATCGAGGCCATGGCCGAGACGCCCAACGTGATGCACCAGCTCCACATGCCCCTGCAGTCCGGCTCCGACCGGATCCTCAAGGTCATGCGCCGCTCCTACCGGGCCGAGCGCTACCTCGGCATCATCGAGCGGGTCCGCGCGGCCATGCCCGACGCGGCCATCTCCACCGACATCATCGTGGGCTTCCCCGGCGAGACCGAGGAGGACTTCCAGGGCACGCTGGAGGTGGTGCGCCGGTCGCGGTTCGCCAACGCCTTCACCTTCCAGTACTCCATCCGGCCGGGCACGCCCGCCGCCACCATGGACGACCAGGTTCCCAAGGAGGTCGTGCAGGAGCGCTACGAACGGCTCGTCGCCCTGCAGACCGAGATCTCCTGGGAGGAGAACAGGGCACAGGTCGGCCGGACGCTTGAGGTGCTGGTGGCCGAGGGGGAGGGCCGCAAGGACGGGGCGACCAACCGCCTGTCCGGCCGGGCCCCCGACAACCGCCTGGTCCACTTCACCCCCGGCGCCGAGGTTCCGCGTCCCGGTGACATGGTCCGTGTTCAGGTCACCTACGCGGCCCCTCATCACCTGGTGGCCGACGGCTCCGCGTCCGAGCTTCGCCGCACCCGCGCGGGCGACGCCTGGGAGGCCAGGCAGGCGGGTCCGGCGGCGGGCTCCGGGGTCATGCTCGGCATGCCCTCGATCGGCCGCCCCGCGGCCCCCGCGCTCCAGGAGACCCCCGGCTGCTCCACCTGACGCCCCGGCTCCCCCGGAGAGCCTTCCCGTCGCGGGGTGACGGCTGTCGGAGGTGAGCGCTCGGTTACGCTGACGAGGTGCTTGTCGCCGCGGCCGTATGCCCGCATCCCCCGCTGCTGATCCCCGAGCTGGCCGGTGCCGCGGCCCCGGAGCTCGACGGGCTCCGGGCGGCCTGTGCCGCCGCCGTACGCGCCCTGGGGGAGGGCGGGCCCGACGCGATCGTGGTGGTCGGCGGCGCCGACCGGGCGGGAACCTACGGCGCCGACGCCGCCGGAAGCCTGGCCCCCTGGGGAGTTGACGTCCGGATAGGGGACGGTGACCCCGTCCTGCCCCTCTCCCTGTCGGTCGGCCGCCGGCTGCTGGAGTGGGAGGGGCTGACCGCGTCGGGGTTCCACGCCGTGCCGTTCGACGCCCCCGCGGAAAGGTGCGCGGCCCTCGGCGTACGGCTGGCCGGCGCCGCCGAGCGGGTCGCGCTGCTGGTCATGGCCGACGGCTCCGCCTGTCTCACCGAGAAGTCCCCGGGATACCTGGACCCTCGTGCCGCGCCGTACAACGCCGCGATCGTCGGGGCGCTCGCACGGGCCGAGGTTCCCGATCTCGACCCCCGCGTGGCCGCCGAGCTCTGGGTCGCGGGCCGCGCGGCCCTTCAGGTCCTCGCCGGAGCCGGGGGGGCGCTCAGCGGTGAGGTCCTCTACGACGCCGCCCCCTACGGCGTCGGCTACTTCGTCGCCCGCTGGACGGAGTGACCCCGGCCCGCCTCGGCGGCGACCGGGTGGCCGTACCGCGAGGCGGCGGACGGAGTGCCGTGTCGGGGGTGTTCCCTCCTCCGGCCCGCCTGCCGCACCGCGGCCGGTGGAGGGGGCGGCCTCCCCGGGTGTTCGCCGAGATCTGGGGGGCAACGCCACGGAGGGGAAGAAATACGGATCTATGAGGGGTTCTTACTTTATAAAGGGTCCTGCCTGTTGCGATCACCGTCGCGGGTGGGGACCGCGCTTGAGGTGCCGAGGACGACGAGTTCACGAAGGGGCAGAGTCCACATGGTAGGAACCGTGGCGTTCGGGAGTGTTCCGACACCGTTGGGGGACATGCTCGTCGCCGTCACGGAGGACGGCGTGGCGGCGGTCGGCTGGAGCGCCAGGAGCCGTGGGCTCAAGGCCCGCACCCTGGAGGGGCTCGGCCTGCCCGAGGTGGACGATCCGGACCGGACGGCCCCCGTCCTCGGTGAGCTCGCCGAATACTACGCGGGCGGGCTGCGGGACTTCGGCGTGAAGGTGGACTGGCGGCTGACCTCGCCCGTGCAGCGCAGGGTGCTCGGCACGCTGTACGAGACCGTCGGCTACGGCAGGGCCGTGACCTACGGCGAGTTGGCCGCGCGGAGCGGGACGGGTGTTCCCGCCAGGGCGATCGGATCGATCATGGGAGCCAACCCCATCCCCATCATCGTCCCCTGTCACCGGGTGGTCGCCGGGAACGGGCTCGGCGGTTTCAGCGGGGGAGAGGGCGTGGAGTCCAAACGGTGGCTGCTGACCCTGGAGGGCTACCTGCAGCCGATGCTCGACTGGGAGTGAACCGGACGGCTTCCCGGATACCGGAAGGCAGGGCGACGGGGGAGACGGTCGGGCGGAAGGACGGCGTTGCCCGGAGCGCGGCAGGGGGAGCGCGGGGAAGGCCGGGATCTGGGCGCACGGGAACCGCGCGGGACCCTGCCGGGTGGTCCCGCGCCTCTGCCGACGGTCTGTCCGGCCGTTCCGGCCGGAGTCAGCCCGGTAGCCCGATGCCGGCCCGGATGCCCTGACCGGAGTCAGCCGGAGGCGGGAGGCGTGTCGTCGTCGTCCGGATTCCGGTAGGGGTCGGCCTGGCCGGAGGCCGTTGAGGTGTCGTCGTCCGTCACCCCGTAGGGGTCAGGCCGGTCGGCGACAGGGGACGTGTCGCTCGCGCCCCCTGTTCCGTAGGCGTCGCTCTGGCCAGGGGTCTGCGGCGTGCCGGTCTGACCGTCGATCCTGTCGGCCATCTCCTGGGCCTTGGCCGACGCGGTGTCGATGTGCTCGTCGTACTTGCCGCCGGTCCGTTCCTTGGCGGCCTGCGCGGTCTTGTCGATGCCCTGCTTGGCGAGCTCCTCGGCCTTGGTGCTGTGCTCGCCCAGCAGGCTCTTGACCTTGTCGAAGATCGACATAGGTGAATCCCCCGATCCGACGCGACAAAGCGTCGTCTCTCATACATACCCAGAGAGTTGACACACTTATCACTGTGCGTCAGCTACCAGTCATCGCCGTCATCGGACCCACCGCGGCCGGGAAGTCCGACCTCGCCGTGGATATCGCCCTCGAACTCGGGGGGGAGGTCGTCAACACCGACTCCATGCAGCTTTACCGGGGAATGGACATCGGAACGGCGAAACTCTCCCCGGCCGAGCGGCGTGGGGTTCCGCATCATCTGCTCGACATCTGGGAGGTGACCAAGGCCGCGAGCGTGGCCGAGTATCAGTCGCTGGTCCGCCCGCTGATCGACGACCTCCGGGGCAGGGGGGTCGTGCCGATCCTGGTGGGCGGGTCCGGTCTCTACGTGCGGGCCGCCCTGGACGACCTGGAGTTTCCCGGCACCGATCCGGAGATCCGCACCCGCCTGGAGGCGGAACTGGAGCGTGCGGGCCCCCTCCCCCTGTACGAGCGGCTCCGTGAACGGGATCCGAAGGCGGCCGAGGCGATCCTTCCCGGCAACGGCCGCAGGATCGTCCGGGCGCTGGAGGTCATCGAGCTGTCCGGGCGGCCGTTCTCCGCCACGATGCCCTCCTACGACGCGGTCTACGACAGTGTGCAGCTGGGGGTGGAGGTGCCGAGGGAGATCCTGGACGAGCGGGTCGCCGCGCGGGTGCGGCGGATGTGGGAGGCCGGGCTGGTGGAGGAGGTCGGGAGGCTCGCCGAGAAGGGGCTCGCCAAGGGCCGTACGGCCAGCCGCGCGCTCGGCTACGCCCAGGTGCTCCGCTTCCTCGACGGCGAGTGGAGCGAGGAGCAGGCGATGGAGGAGACGATCCGCGCGACGCGCAGGTTCGTCCGCCGCCAGGAGTCGTGGTTCCGCCGCGACCCCCGGGTGATCTGGCTGCCTCAGCAGGCGCCGGACCTTCTCGCCCGGGCGCTCACCGTGGCGCGCCGGTGATCCGCCGTCGGCGGCGGAGGTGCGGGGTGGCCATCCCGGCCGGAATGGACAGGTGGACAGGATGGGGACAGGTGCGGGATATGGACAGGGCATGGACAGAATCCGGCAAGGAAATGGACAGGACATGGAAAGGGAGTGGACGGGGCGTGGACAGAGCCCGGGGCCGTCGCCCTGATCGGCCTGGATAGAGTTGGGGCATGCGATTCGTCAAGGGGCACGGTACCGAGAACGACTTCGTGATCCTCCCCGATCCCGACGGTGAGCTGGAGCTGTCCGCGGCGCTGGTCGCGGCGGTGTGCGACCGGCGGGCCGGGGTCGGCGCCGACGGGGTGCTGCGCGTGATGCGGACGAAGCTCAGCCCGGAGGTGGCCGGCCAGGCCGGTGAGGCCGAGTGGTTCATGGACTACCGCAACGCCGACGGCGGCGCCGCGGAGATGTGCGGCAACGGCATACGGGTCTTCGCCCGTTATCTGGTCGACGCGGGGCTGGCCGAGGCGGGCGAGTTCGGTGTGGCGACCCGGGCCGGCGTCAGGTGGGTACGGCTGGCCGAGACCGGCGACGTGACCGTGGACATGGGGGCGCCCCGGGTGCTGGGCCACAGCACCACGACCGTGGGAGGTCACGAGTACGACGGCCTCCACATCGACATGGGCAACCCCCATCTGGCCTGTGTCATCGGCGACCCGGTCACCCAGCTCGACCTGGGTCACCAGCCCGCGTTCGACCCGGCGGTCTTCCCGGCCGGGGTGAACATCGAGCTGCTCAACCCGGTGGGGCCGCGGCGTGTGGTGATGCGGGTCTTCGAGCGGGGTTCGGGTGAGACGCGGTCCTGCGGCACCGGCGCGGTCGCGTCGGCCGTGGCCGCGGCGCGGCTGGCGGGGGAGAGCGTCGGCACCTGGACGGTCCAGGTCCCCGGCGGCACGGTCGCCGTCACCCTGGAGGAGCACACCAGTCATCTCGCGGGTCCCGCCGTACTCGTCGCCTCGGGGGAGCTGACCCTCTGAGACGGTCGCCGCCGTCACGCTCCGGCGCCGGACGCGGCCGACTCCGCTGAGCACGGTCGAATCGCTCCGCCGCGGACCGGCCGGTCGGATGGCGGAGCCGTTTGGGGCATGGTCGCCGACCTGGCAGACTGACGTCTCATGGACGTGGACATCTGGGCCTGGGTCGGCGACACCCAGCGGCAACTGCACGAAGCCGGGAACACCGGTCTTGCCATGGCGATCGGCGATGTGCCCGCGCAGGCGCTGGAGGGCCGATACTCGCAGCTCGACGTGCTGGCGCCGGCCATCGCGCAGCAGGCGGCGAGTCTGGAGCTGCCCTGGCTGGAGTTCTACGCCCGCTACTGGCACCTGATCGGACGCGTCGGTGATCGCGCCCAGGGGGCGGTCGCCGTGGCCGACGCGGAGACCCTGGTCGAGTTCGCCCGGCGGGAGGATGTCCGTGACTGCCCGGCCGCTCCCGGCGCCGTCGCCGCGCTGGCCCTCGTCCAGGCGAACACCGACGGCCCCGGATACGCGGCCGAGCGGCTGGAGGTCCTCGGCGCCGTCGAGATCGGGCCCGACTCGCTGGCCTTCTCGGCCGTCGCCGAGCAGTACGTCGCGGCCCTGGTGGACGCCGGGCGCGCCGACGAGGCGGTCACCTACGCGGAGTCCGCCGTGGCGAGGCTGGGCGACGCGGGCCGGGAGGCGAGCTGGGAACTGGGCGCGGCCTCTGCCCGCGCGCTGCTGGCCGCCGGGCGTGCGGAGGACGCGCTCACCGCGCTCGACGCCGCCACCGGGTTCAAGCCCGACGACCCGATCGCCAAGGCGCACCGCGAGGGCGTGCTGCGCGCGCTCGTGCTGGCCACCCTGGATCGGATGCAGGAGTCCGTCGACGCGCTGCCCGACCTCGACGTGGTCGGCGATCATCCCCGTGACTGGGTCGAGTGGGCGCGTGCCATCCGCGGTCTCGCCGGGTCCGCGCGCATCACCAACACCTGGCAGCTCGGCCGGGTGCTCAAGCAGTGGATCGACTACTTCGCCATGATGGGCGGCTATCACGCCCGGGCCGAGCTGGCGCTGATCGCCGGTGACCTGGCGGTCATCCGGCAGGGGGTCTGGCAGGCCCGGCTGCTGGCGGACGTCGCCGAGTCGGCGGCGGGTGAGCTGAGGAACCCCGGTGACGTCGCCGAGCGGATCGCCGCGCTGCGTGCCGCCGCCGACGGGGTCGTCGCGCCGGAGGCTCCCGGCCCCGAGGCCGAGCTGGTCGCCTACTTCGACGCCGCCGACGGTTTCAACGCCGACCCCGAGCGCTGGGTGGGCTGGCTGGCCCCGCTCTCCGGCCAGGATCTGCCGGCCACCCGGCGGCACACCACCACGCTGGGCTTCCTCGGCTATCCGGCCAGGGGGGTGGACATCTACTGGAGCATGCTGGTCGAGTCCGGCGACATCGGGACCGCCGACCCGCAGGACGTCTCCTACCTCGTCGGCCTGCTGATCGAGGCCCGCCAGGACGAGCGTCTGGAGCAGATGGCGCAGCTGCTTTCCGGGGCCCAGCGTCATCTGGCCCTGGGCCGCCTGTACCGCGCGCGGGAGCGCTGGGAGCAGGCCGCGGCCGAGGGGGAGGCGGCGGTCGCCGCCGGGGCCGGCGTCGAGGCGAGCCGGCTGTGGTCCGTGGCCGTGCAGCAGGGCGGGGACAACGTCAAGGGCGCCACGATCCTGCGTGAGGTGCTCGACTCCGAGGAGATCGAGCCGGAGGACATCTGGCGGATGATCACGATGGCGACGGCCGCCGAGGACTGGGAGACCGTCCGGGCGGGCACCGCCAAGATCGGCATGCCGCTGCAGTCCACCGAGGGGCCGATCGAGGAGGAGATGGGCCTGGTGCGCATCATCCTGCCCGCCCCCGACGGCAGCCAGCGCGCGGTCATCAGCCTGCGGACCGGCCCGGCCACGGCCCGCCTGGCCATTCCGCAGCCTCCCGGCATGGAGTACAACGCCGGTGACCTGGTCGTCTTCGAACCGCAGCTCCTTGAGCCGCTCCCGGAGACCGCGGAGGAGCAGGAGGGCTTCATCCCGCCGTTCGCCGCGGTCAGCATGCTCCGTCCCGGCGGCTACACCAGCTGGTTCTTCGACGGCGCGGCACCCGGCGAGACCGACTGGACCGAGTTCAACGAGGTCATGGCCGAGCGTGGCTGGCCGATGTGGGTCTACAGCGACGACAGCTACACCGTGACGCATCCGACTTCGGGGGAGAAGCTGCCCGGTGTGTTCGGCTGGATCGCCGTCCCGCCGGATGTCACCCCGGTGGAGGTCGACGCGGTGCTCGACGACGCCACCGAGCGCTGGGTGCACCCGCTGGCCTGGCTGGACCTGGCCAAGGCCGTCGACGTCGAGGTCGAGCGGCACGAGCGCATCGTCAAGGAGTACGGCCTGTAGAGGCGCCCCCGCGGGAGGTGCCGCAGGACATCACCGGGCCGTGGGGGTGTCGCCGGGATCGCCGTGACCACGCGGCCGCCGCGCGTGCCCGGTCCTTCTCGGAGAGTCCGTGACGGCACATCGCCCGTGGGGAATCTCCCCGCGGGCGTCGTGCTGTCCGCTCTAGAGTCGTGTTCCACATTTTTCGCGCGTACGAGGAGGATCCGGATGCTGGATCGATTCCGGCTGGACGGTAAGGTCGCGATCGTCACCGGCGCGTCCTCGGGGCTCGGCGTCGCCTTCGCGCGAGGTCTGGCCGAGGCGGGGGCGGACATCGTGATCGGCGCGCGCCGCGAGGACCGTCTCGCGGAGACCCGCGCCCTGGTCGAGGAGACCGGCAGGCGGTGTGTGGCCCTGGTGACCGACGTGGCCAGGCCGGAGGACTGCCGGGCACTGGTCGGCGCGGCGGTCGCCGAACTGGGCGCGGTGGACATCCTGATCAACAACGCCGGTGTCGGTACGGCGGTGCCGGCCCTGAAGGAGACCCCCGAGCAGTTTCGGCGGGTCGTGGACATCAACCTGAACGGCACCTACTGGATGGCGCAGTCCTGTGCCGGGGTCATGAGGCCGGGCTCCTCCATCGTCAATGTCGGCAGCATCCTGGGGGAGACCACGGCCGGGCTGCCGCAGGCCGCCTACAGCGCCTCCAAGGCCGGGGTCGCCGGGCTCACCCGCGATCTGGCCCAGCAGTGGACGGGCCGGCTCGGCATCCGGGTCAACTGCATCGAACCGGGCTTCTTCGCCTCGGAGATGACCGAGCGGTACGCCCCGGAGTACCTGGCCTGGCAGCTTGAGCACCGGGTGCTGATGAGGCGCCCCGGCGACCCCGCCGAGCTCGTCGCGGTGGCGATCCTCCTCGCCTCCGACGCCGGATCCTACGTGACCGGGGCCGTGATCCCGGTGGACGGCGGAATTCTCATAACCTGAGGTAGTCGTGTTGCCCGAGTCAAGGATTCGGTCTCGTGGAACGCGCACATCCGTCCCGCACGCGTGCGAGAGTTCGTGTTACCTAGGCGGAGCGAATGGAGGCATCTTGCAGGAGATCGACCGGCTCGGCGCAATTGTTCGCGACGAGCGTCCGTGGGGTGGTTTTGAACGGTACACGCTCAACGAGGCGTCCACGGTGAAGATCATCGAGGTGGCGCCCGGGCAGCGGCTGAGCTTACAGCGGCACGAGCACCGGGACGAGCTCTGGGTGGCTCTCGATCCGGGCGCCGTGTTCGAGATCGACGGGGAGCTGATCGAGCCCTCGGTCGGCGACCGCGTGCTCATCAGGGCGGGGCAGACCCACCGGCTCGGTTCCACGGGCAAGGGCACCAGGATCCTGGAGATCGCCTTCGGTCACTTCGACGAGGACGACATCGAGCGTCTTGAGGACTCCTACGGGCGGGTCTGAGGCCGGGCCCGCCCGCGGCCGGCTGGGCGGCCCGGCGAACGTACGGCCGTCGCCGAACGCGCCCGAGGGCGGCTCGGACTCCGATTCGAGCCGCCGGAGCCGCCTCGCCGCAAGGTCCTCGCCGGGGGCGCGGCCACGAGATCGGGCGTGGCTTTTATGGTTGGAGTTGATATGTAGGGTAATTTGCCCCTTCATGGGTAGTGGGCGTGTGAGGGGTGGCATGGTGCGGTCGGCGCTGGGACGAGGGGCGGTCGCCGCGGCGATCGTGTTCACACTGGCGGGCTGCGGCCTTGTGGGGCAGAGGAGCGGCACCTCACCCGCCGAGAAGGGGCGGTCCTCGGCGGAGGCGCTCACGGAGCTGAGGAAACTCCCCGTCAAGGGGCGTGCTCCGATGACCGGGTTCGACCGGACGCGGTTCGGCCCCGCGTGGTCGGATGTGGACCACAACGGCTGTGACACCCGCAACGACATCCTCAAGCGCGACCTGAAGGCCGAGACCTTCAAGTCGGGCACCCACGACTGCATCGTGCTGACCGGCATCCTGGACGACCCCTACAGCGGCAAGACCATCACGTTCGAGCGCGGTCAGAAGACCAGCTCAGCGGTGCAGATCGACCACGTGGTGGCCCTCGCCGACGCCTGGCAGAAGGGCGCCCAGCAGCTCCCGGAGGGCAGGCGCAAGGAGCTCGCCAACGATCCGCTGAACCTGCTGGCCGTGGACGGTCCGCTGAACAGCCAGAAGGGCGCCGGCGACGCGGCGACCTGGCTGCCGCCGCGCCGGGCCTACCGGTGCTCCTACGTCTCCCGTCAGATCCAGGTGAAGGTCAAGTACGACCTCTGGGTGACGTCCGCCGAGAAGGACGCCATGCAGACCGTGCTCGACTCCTGCTGAGAGTCCGTTCGCTGTTTCTCCGTGCTCTCTCTGCGAGGGCCGTCGAGCGGGTCGCGTCGCGACCCGTCACGCGCGGGGCTTCGCGCGGACGTGCATGCGCTCTCCCTGTCTCCCGAAGAGGCTGAGGATCTCGACGGGCCTCCCGTCCGCGCTGCTGAACCAGTGGGGCAGCCGGGTGTCGAACTCGGCGGCCTCGCCGGGGGCGAGGACCAGATCGTGCTCGGCGAGGACGAGCCGCAGCCGGCCCTCCAGCACGTACAGCCACTCGTAGCCCTCGTGCGTACGGAGATCCGGCTCGGTCCCCCGGTCGAGAATGATCATCTTGTACGCCTGGAGGGGGCCCGGGCTCCGGGTCAGGGGGACGACCGTACCGCCGCCCGGCATGGCGCGGGGTGTCAGCCGTATCCGGGGATCCCCCACTTCGGGGGCGCCGACCAGGTCGTCCAGGGGCACGTGGTAGGCGCCGGCGAGCGGCAGCAACAGCTCCAGGCTGGGGCGGCGCTGTCCGGACTCCAGCCGGGAAAGGGTGCTCTTGGAGATGCCGGTCACCTCGGAGAGCGCGGCCAGGGTGAGGCCGCGCTTGGCGCGCAGCCGTCTGAGACGGGGAGCTACCTCGTCGAGGACCGCTTGGTAGGGCGGTGGGCTGTCCATGCGGACATTCCACCCCGCTGTCCCGGAATTGGCAACAGGAGTTGCCGTTATCGCCCAGCCGGTGCACGCTCCTCGGCATGAGCCCACACAGTGATTCCGGACACGGACACGGACACCACCACACCGACATCGACTGGGAGGTCATGGCCGACCAGCTGGAGAAGAACGGCGAACTGCAACTCCCGGCCCTCCGCTGGACGGCGGCCCATCTGAGGGAGCTGCTCGACCCGGAGATGAAGGTCCGGCGCGTCCTCGACATCGGCAGCGGGCCGGGCGTGATGACCTGCGTGTTCGCCGAGGTCTTCGCGGATGCCGAGGTGGTCGCCGTGGACGGCGCGCCCGGACTGCTGGACCGCGCCCTGGCCCGCGCCGGGCGGCTCGGCCTCGGCGGCAGGGTGGCCGTCCGGCACGCGGAGCTGCCCGAGGGCCTGGACGGCGGTGACGAGCACGGGGGAGGCGGCCTCGGCGAGGCGGACCTGATCTGGAGCAGCAGGGCCGTGCACCACCTCGGCGATCAGCAGGGCGCGCTGAACGCGCTCGCCGGTGTGCTGAGGCCCGGCGGGCTGCTCGCCATAGCGGAGGGCGGTCTGCCGATGCGCTTCCTCCCCCGCGACATCGGTATAGGCCGGCCGGGACTCCAGGCCCGGCTCGACACCGCCCAGGAGCGCTGGTTCGAGATCATGCGAGCCGAGCTGCCCGGCAGCACCACCGTGGTCGAGGACTGGCCCGCGATGCTCGGCCGCGCCGGGCTCACCGGCGTCGGCGCCTTCACCTCCCTCCTCGACCTACCGGCACCCCTGGGCGAGACGACCCGCGCCTTCCTGCACGGCCATCTGACCCGGCTGCGCGAGACGATGAGCGAGTCCCTGGACGTGGAGGACCGCGGGACACTCGACGTGCTGCTCGATCCCGGGGCGCCGGAGGGCATCCTGCGGCGGCCCGACGCCTTTCTCCTCTCCGCCACCACGGTCTTCACGGGCGTGCGCCCGGCGCGGTGAGCGTGCCGGACGGGGGCGGGGGACACCTTCGGTTCGGTGGGCGCTCGCCGGCCCTTCGCCATCCGTGTCGCCGCCTCGCTCGGCACCTCCTCCGGGCCGAAGGTGATCACGATTTCCCCGGCCGGGGGACGCCGGCTCACAGCCCGAGTTCGGAGGCGAAGTCGTCCGCGATCTTCCGCATGCCCCTGGCGAGCTCCTCCCGGTCGAGCGCGCCGATCCGCTCGGCGGGGCCCGACACCGACATCGCGGCGATCATCCGGCTGCCGTCGCGCACCCCCACGGCCAGGCAGTGCACGCCCGACTCCTCCTCGCCCAGGTCCACGGCGTATCCCCGCCTCCGCACCCGCTCCAGCTCGGCGAGCATGCCGGGCAGGTCGGTGATCGTGCCGGCGGTACGGCGGGGCATGCCGGTGCGCCCGACCAGCGACGCCACCTCACCGTCGGTCCGGCAGGCCATGAGGACCTTTCCCACCGCGGTGCTGTGCGGCAGCACCCGGCGGCCGACCTCGGCGAACATCCTCAGCCGCCGGGGTGACTGCACCTGCGCGACGTAGACCACGAAGTCTCCCTCCAGCACCGCCAGATTGGCCGTCTCGCCGGACAGTTCGACCATTCTCGACAGGTACGGCTGCGCCCGGATGCCGACCATGCGTTCGGCCACCCCGCCCAGCCGTACCAGCGCGCCGCCCAGCGCGTAACGGCGGTCGGACTCCTGGCGCACGTAACCGCGGCCGAGCAGGGTGCGCAGCAGCCGGTGGATCGTCCCGTACGGCAGGCCCGTCCCGGCCGCGATCTCCGAGAGCCCGGCCTCCCCGCCCCGCTCGGCCAGCGCCTCCAGCACGTCCAGCGCACGGTCCACCGACTGCACCGTGCCGCCGGCGCCCGTTCCGCCCGCGCGTCCGGATGCCTCGGTGCCCGCTCCGCCGGTCCGGTCCGGGACCTCCGGGTCTGCTCCACCCCTGTGCTCCGGGCTCATCGGACCTTCGCCAGACCGCGCAGCGAGGCGTCCAGGACCTGGGCGGTGTGCGCGATGGGGATCGGCTCGGCGCCCCGGCGGCGGAGGGCCGAGGTGATCTGCATGGTGCAGCCGGGATTGGCCGAGACCAGCAGGTCGGCGCCGGTGGCCAGCACCCGTTCCGCCTTGCGGTCGCCGAGGTCGCGGGCGGCCTCCGGCCGGAGGAGGTTGTAGATCCCCGCGGACCCGCAGCAGATGGCCGATTCGGAGATCTCCCTGAGCTCCAGGCCGGGAACGGCGGCCAGCAGCCGGCGGGGTTCGGAGCGGATGCCCTGCGCGTGGGCCAGGTGACAGGCGTCGTGGTAGGCCACCGTGAGCGGCAGCGGATGTCGTTCGGCCGCCGGCCCGAGCTCGGCGAGATACTCGGCCAGGTCGACGGTCCGGATGGCCCGTGCCCGCTCGGCCCATTCGCCGTCGAGGATCTCGGCGTACTCCTTCATGGTCGACCCGCAGCCCGCGGCGTTGACCACGACCGTCGCCACGCCCGCCCGCTCGAAGTCAACGACGGTCCGCCTGGCGAACCGGGCGGCCTCCCGCGGGCGCCCGGCGTGCAGTGACAGCGCTCCGCAGCAGCCCTGTGACGCGGGGATCACCACGTCGCAGCCCTCCATCGCCAGCACCCGGGCCGTGGCCGCGTTGACCTGCGGGAAGAACTCGCCCTGGACGCACCCGGTGAGCATCCCGACCGTGGCTCTGCGCCTGCCCCGCGCCGCGACCCTGCGCGGCAGCCGTACCCTGGCCTGGGCCGGGGGGGCGAGATCGGCCATGGCCGCCAGGGACGGATTGATCCGCTCCAGCCTGGGCGTGATCCGGCGGCGCAGCCCCGCGCTGAGCCGCAGCGGCAGCCGCATCGCCCGCAGCCGCCGAGGGTGGGGGAAGAGCTGGAAGATCAGGGCGCGCAGCGCCCGGTCGTCCGGCTGTCTGACGTGGGTCCGCTCCACCTCGGCCCGCGTCCCCTCGATCAGCCGGTCGTATCGCACACCCGACGGACAGGCCGTCACACAGGCCATGCACCCCAGGCAGGCGTCGAAGTGCCCGGCCATCTCCGGCGTCAGCGGCGTGCCCTCGACGTGCTGTTTCATCAGGTGGATCCGGCCGCGGGGAGAGTCCATCTCCTCGCCCCACAGGACGTAGGTGGGGCACGTGGGCAGGCAGAACCCGCAGTGCACACAGTCTTTGATCAGCTCGGGGTCCACATCAGATCCCTCCCACGAACCGGCCGGGAGACATTCTCCGGTCGGGATCGAACCGTTCCTTGACCCGCCGCATCAGCGGCAGCGCGCCCACCGGTCCCCAGCGGTCCACCAGGCTCGCCGGTCCGGGCGGCGCGGTGAGCACGGTCAGCCCGCCGCCGAGACGGCGGAGTTCGTCACGGACCGACGCGACGAACCCGGCGAACTCCGGCCCGCCGGTGTCCGGGGGCAGCGCCGTCCGAAGGACTCCCGACGCCGACGATCCCCGTACCCGCGCGGGCAGCCCGCGGGCCGCGATCGCCCGCAGCGCGCCGTCCACGGCGGCGGGCGGGACCCGCAGCTCCAGCAGCACGTCCTCGCCCGGCAGCCTGTTCCACCAGCCTGGCGGCCGGTCGGAGATCCGCACGGGACCGTCGATCAGGGATCCCACGGCCCGCGCCCGCTCCTCGGCGGCCGCCCCCTCGACGAGGACCGCCACGGTGAGCCCGCCCCGGAGGTCCGGCCAGTCCACCTCGATCGCGCTCGGCTCGGCCTGGGACGCCGCGAGCCCGGCGGGGAGGCCGGGCGCGGGGAGTTCCGCGGTGATCCAGCGGCGGTCGGCCGGGGCCGGATGGAGGCGGAAGATCGCCTCGGTGATGACGCCGAGCGTGCCGTAGGAGCCGCAGAACAGCTTGCCCAGGTCGTAGCCGGCGACGTTCTTGACCACCCGGCCGCCGGACCTGGCGATCGTGCCGTCGGCCAGCACGACCGTGATGCCGATCAGCAGGTCGCGGGCGGTGCCGTACCGGAACCGGCGGGGGCCGGCGATCGCGGTGGCGAGCGTGCCGCCCACGGTGCCCGCCGGGAGCGGGTTGTCCAGCGCCAGCTCCTGCCGGAAGCCGGAGAGGCCGGGCAGCGAGGAGAGCGAGCCGACGGGCAGCCCCGCGCTGACCCGGGCCATCAGGTCGCCGGGGGAGTGCTCGACGGAGGATCCGCCGTCGAGGGTGAGGCAGCAGGTGTCGATCAGCAGGTCGCAGCGTTCCGGCGGGTTGCCCCAGTCCAGCTTCGTCCCGTCTCCCACCGGCACCACGGCGAGGTCGTGCTCGGCCGAGACCCGTAGCAGCGCGGCGACCTCCCCGGTGGTCTCGGGCAGCGCCACCCAGCGGGGCGGCACCCCGGCCACGGCGTCGTCGGGTACGGCCTTTCTGACCGTCACGCCCGTGTCGCGCAAGGCGTCCATCAGAACTGCTCCGCCCGCCCCGACTCGACCAGCGGGTGCACGCCTCTGCGGACTCCCGGGACCTCGCCGCACAGGCGCGGGGTGGGGAAGACCTTGCCCGGGTTCGACAGGCCGCGGGGGTCGAAGGCGCAGCGGACCAGTTGCATGGTGTCCAGATCGTCGTCGGAGAACATCTTCGTCATATATCGGGACTTGTCTACACCAACACCGTGTTCGCCGGTGATGGAGCCGCCGTGCTCGACGCAGAGATCGAGGATCCTGCCCGAGACGAGCTCGGCCCGCTCACCCGCGCCGGGCTCCGCGTCGTCGAACAGCACCAGCGGGTGCAGATTGCCGTCTCCGGCGTGAAAGACGTTGGCCACCCGGATGCCGTACTCCCGTGACAGCCGGTCGATGCTCGCCAGCACCTCGGGCAGCGCGGTCCTGGGAACCACCCCGTCCTGCACGATGTAGGCGGGGCTGATCCGGCCCACCGCGGCGAAGGCCGACTTGCGGCCCTTCCAGATGGCCGCCCGCTCCACCGGGCCGGCGGCGGTCCGCAGCTCGAACGCCCCGCTCTCCCGGCAGATCCGCGTCACCTCGTCGAACTGGTGGGCCACCTCCCCGGCCGGACCGTCCAGCTCCACGATGAGCACCGCCCCGGCACCCTCGGGGTAGGCACAGGCCACCGCGGCCTCGGCCGCCTCGACCGCCAGGGCGTCCATCATCTCGATCGCCGCGGGCAGGATGCCGCCCCCGATGACGGCGGACACCGCCTGGCCGCCCCGCTCGATGCCGTCGAACGCCGCGAGCAGCGTCGTCACGGCCTCGGGGGCGCGCGTCAGCTGTACGGTGACCTTGGTGGCGATGCCGAGTGTGCCCTCCGAGCCGACGAAGACGCCCAGCAGGTCGTAGCCCGGATCGGTGTCCGACAGCTCGACGATGTCGCCGTCCGGGGTGACGATCTCCAGGGCCGTCACGTGGTTGACCGTGAAACCGTGTTTCAGGCAGTGCGCGCCGCCGGAGTTCTCCGCCACGTTGCCGCCGATGGAGCAGACCTGCTGGCTGGAGGGGTCCGGCGCGTAGTAGTAACCCCGGTCGGCGACCGCCTCGGTGATCGCCAGGTTGGTGACGCCGGGTTCCACCACGGCTCGCCGGTTCGCCAGGTCGATCGAGAGGATCCGCCGCATCTTCGAGGTGACGATCAGTACCCCGTCCGTCCTGGGCAGCGCCCCGCCCGACAGCCCCGTCCCCGCGCCCCTGGCCACGAACGGCACGCCGTACTCGCCGCAGATCCTCACCACGGCCGCGACCTGCTCGGTGGTCTCCGGCAGCACGACGACCCCCGGGGTGGCGCGGTGGTAGGTCAGGCCGTCGCATTCGTAGGTGCGCAGCCGTACCGGATCGGTGATCACCGATCCGCGGTCGAGGAACTCCCGGAACCGCCGGGTCGGCTCGTCCAGTGTCCGCTCCGGCATCGCCCCTCCTTCCGCGCGCCCGGGAGCCTCACCTCCCCCGCCGCCGTGATCGATCAGCCGGTCGAGACCATCATCTCCCCGGGGCGGGAGGCCCTCGGCCGGGAGGGCCTCCCGCCCCGAGGTCTACGGCATGCGCTCGTAGGCGGGCAGGGTGAGGAAGTCCACGAAGTCGTCGTCCAGGGCGACCTCCTTGAACAGGGCGGTGGCCTGGGCGTAGAGCGCCTCGTCGTAGCCGGGCTCGGCCTTGATCCCGGCCAGCTCCTCGTCGATGATCCGCTCGACGAGATCCCTGGTGACCACGGCGCCGGTGTCGGCGAGCCTGATGTCGTTGTGGATCCACTGCCAGGTCTGGGAACGGGAGATCTCGGCGGTGGCGGCGTCCTCCATCAGGTTGTGGATCGCCACCGCCCCCAGCCCGCCCATCCAGGCCGCGAGGTAGCGCAGCGCCACGTCCACGTTGTTGCGCAGCCCCGCCTCGGTGATCTCACCGGGGGTCTTGGAGACCGCCAGCAGGTCGGCGGCGGAGACGGAGACGTCCTCGCGCAGCCGGTCGAGCTGGTTCGGCCGGTCGCCCAGGACGCCGTCGAAGACGTCGCGGCAGATCGGGACCAGATCGGGGTGGGCCACCCAGGAGCCGTCGAATCCGTCGGTGGACTCGCGGGTCTTGTCGGCGGTGACCTTCTCCAGGGCGACCCTGTTGACCTCGGGGTCGCGGCGGGAGGGGATGAACG
Source organism: Streptosporangium sp. NPDC004631 (assembly GCF_053601935.1). Lineage (NCBI taxonomy): Bacteria > Bacillati > Actinomycetota > Actinomycetes > Streptosporangiales > Streptosporangiaceae > Streptosporangium > Streptosporangium sp. NPDC004631. The sequence goes on from NZ_JBSGCR010000016.1 coordinate 45,053, forward strand.
CGGCCATGCCGCCGATGGCGTGGGCGCCGCGCTTGTGACAGGTGCGGACCAGGAGTTCGGTGTAGGCGCGCATGAACGGGGCTGTCATGGTCACCGCGTTCCGCTCGGGCAGCAGGAACTCCCGGCCCCGGGTACGGAACTTCTTGATCACACTGAACAGGTAGTCCCAGCGGCCCGCGTTGAGACCGGCGGAGTGGTCGCGCAGCTCGTAGAGGATCTCCTCCATCTCGAACGCGGCCGGGTAGGTCTCGATCAGGACGGTCGCCCGGATCGTGCCCCGCGGGATGCCGAGCAGGTCCTGGGCCCTGACGAAGACGTCGTTCCAGAGGCGGGCCTCCAGATGCGACTCCATCTTCGGCAGGTAGAAGTAGGGGCCTCTGCCCTTGGCGAGCTGCCGCCGCGCGCAGTGGAAGAAGTAGAGGGCGAAGTCGACGATCGAGGCGGAGAACGGGGCGCCGTCGAGGGTGAGGTGCTTCTCCTCCAGGTGCCAGCCGCGCGGACGCACGACGACGGTGGCGAGCTCCTCGTCGGGCTTGAGCGCGTAGTGCTTGTCACCCGCCGAGAAATCGATGGTCCGGTCCAGCGCGTCACGCAGGTTGAGCTGGCCGTTGACGGTGTTCTCCCAGGTGGGGGCGTTGGCATCCTCGAAGTCGGCCAGCCAGACCTTGGCCCCGGAGTTCAGTGCGTTGATCGTCATCTTCCGGTCCACCGGGCCGGTGATCTCCACGCGGCGGTCCACCAGGCCGGGGGCGGGCGGGGCGACCCGCCACTCGGACTCGCGCACCCGCCGGGTCTCGGGCAGGAAGTCGAGGGTGCCGCCGGCCGACAGCTCCGCCTGGCGTGCCTGGCGGGCGTCCAGCAGCTCAAGACGCCGGGGGTCGAACTCCCGCTGGAGGGTGGCCGTGAAGGCCAGGGCCTCCGGCGTGAGGATCTCCTCGAACCGGTCCTGCGGGGGACCGGTGATCTCAACGCCGTCCATGGGCTTCCTTTCCGCACAGTGGAAAACCACTTCTGAATTGTGGAATCGACGCTACTTCATGGTCACTTACCGGTCAAAAACAGGGGTCTCCTAAGGGGCCGTGTCGGGGGCTTCCCCGATGAACGGGGGGACGCGCTCGACGACAGTTGAGGTGGCTCCCTCCACAGGGGAGAGGCGGAGCCGTTCGTGGGAGGCGGAGACGCCTCCCGGAAATCGAGGACTGGGACTCATGAAGAAGAAGACGATCGCCGCGGGGGCACTCCTGGGTTCGGTCCTCGTGCTGTCCGGCTGCCGCCTCGACGTCGACCTCGGTGACCAGGAGCAGGCCATCACCTCATACGACGTCGGCGGGAGTCTGACCGCGCTGGAGGTTCACACCGACTCCGGGGACATCGTGGTCAACGAGTCGGACCGGTCCGGGGTCCGGGTGACCGAGACGCTCCACTGGACCGGTGACCAGAAGAACAGGCCCAAGACCGAGCACCCCGTGTCGGGCGGCACGCTCACCCTGAGCCAGGAGTGCTCCGGCGGGAACTGCTCGGTGGACTACAAGGTCGAGGTTCCCAGGGGCCTCAAGGCGACGCTCGGATCCAGCGCGGGTGACATCACCATGCGCGCACTGACGGGCGAGGTGAACGCCCACGCCGCCTCCGGCGACATCGAGGCCGCCTCCACGGGGGCCAAGCGGTTCGTCGCCACCACCGGCTCCGGCGACGTCGAGCTGAGGTTCGACACCGTGCCCGACCACGTCGAGATCGAGACCGGCTCCGGCGACGCCGCCGTACGGCTGCCGCAGGCCGACTACAACGTGACGGCCGAGACCGGCTCGGGGGAGAGAACCGTCAAGGTCACCGACGTCCCGTCCTCCTCCCACCGTGTCTCGGTGCGGGCCGGCGCGGGGAGCGTCGACGTGCTTCCCTCCTGAGGTCGTCCACGGAACCCGGCCGGGAAGCGCCGGCCGTCACCTTCCGGCCGGGGGTGACGGTGGGTGAGCGGCCGGATAACCAGATGAGGGCCCGGACGTTCGCGTGGCACCATCATGGGGAAGAGACCTGAGGTGTTCGGGCGTTCTCCTAAGAGAACACGGACCACGCATCTGAATGGAGCAACGACATAGACACTCGTGAGCCGCTGGACCTTGACCGATTCGACGACCTGCCCGAGACCGGTGAGATGGATCTGGCCGAACGCCAGGCGCTGCGCCGGGTCGTGGGCCTCTCCACCGAGCTGGAGGACGTCACCGAGGTCGAATACCGCCAGCTGCGACTTGAGCGGGTCGTCCTGGTCGGCGTCTGGACCTCGGGTACGGCGATCGACGCCGAGAACTCGCTCCTCGAACTGAAGCTGCTCGCCGAGACCGCCGGCTCGGAGGTGCTGGAAGGGCTGATCCAGCGCCGTCAGAAGCCCGACACGGCGACCTACATCGGTTCGGGCAAGGCGCAGGAACTCGCCGACATCGTCTCCGCCACCGGCGCCGACACCGTCGTGTGCGACGGCGAGCTGAGCCCCGGCCAGCTCCGCCAGCTTGAGGAGGTCGTCAAGGTCAAGGTCATCGACCGGACCATGCTGATCCTCGACATCTTCGCCCAGCACGCCAAGAGCCGCGAGGGCAAGGCGCAGGTGGAGCTCGCCCAGCTCAGCTACCTGCTGCCGCGCCTGCGAGGCTGGGGTGGCAACCTGTCCCGCCAGGTCGGTGGACGCGCCGCGGGCGGCGCCGGCATCGGCGGCCGAGGCCCCGGTGAGACCAAGATCGAGCTGGACCGGCGCCGGATCCGCGAGCGGATGGCCAAGCTGCGCCGCCAGATCGTCGAGATGACCGCCTCGCGTGAGACCAAGCGGGCGCGGCGGCTGGAGCGCGAGGTTCCGGCCGTCGCCATCGCCGGTTACACCAACGCGGGCAAGTCCTCGCTGCTGAACCGGCTCACCGGTGCCGGAGTGCTGGTGGAGGACGCCCTGTTCGCCACGCTGGACCCGACCGTCCGCAGGGCGCACACGCCGGACGGCCGCCTGTTCACGCTGGCCGACACAGTCGGATTCGTCCGGCATCTGCCGCACCAGCTCGTCGAGGCGTTCCGCTCCACCCTGGAGGAGGTCGGCGACGCCGACCTGATCCTGCACGTGGTCGACGGCTCGCACCCCGATCCGGAGTCGCAGCTCGCCGCGGTGCGGGAGGTGGTCGCCGACATCGAGGGCGCCCGCGACATTCCGGAGATCGTGGTCATCAACAAGGCCGACGTCGCCGACCCGGTGGTGCTGGCCCAGCTGACCGCGAGGGAGAGGCACACCGTCGTCGTCTCGGCCCGCACCGGCGCCGGCATGGACGAGCTGATGGCCGTGATCGAGCGGGAGCTGCCCCGCTTCGACCAGGAGGTCCGGCTGCTCGTGCCGTACCAGCGCGGCGACCTCATCTCCCGGGCCCACCGGGAGGGCGAGGTGCTCGGCCTTGAGCACACCGGAGACGGCACGATCCTGCACGCCAGGGTTCTGCCCGGTCTCTTCGCCGAGCTGGAGAGGACCGCCAAGCCGGTCGAGACCGTCTGACCCGGGCCCCGCCCGCCCCACGTCCCGTCCGTGCCCCGCCTCGACCACAGGTGGGGCGGGGCGCGGTGGGGCGGGCACCGGTCCGGTTTCCCCGGGGCGACCCGCGGTTTTCAGCGAGAGGGGCTGCGGCGGAACGCCACGAGCGCCACGTCGTCCTCCCGGGCGCCGAACTGCTTGATCAGCCGGTCGCAGAAGAGCTCCAGATCGTCCTCCACGGTCTCCGCCAGGTGCCGCACGATCTCCAGGCTCTCGTCGAGCAGCTTGTCGCGGTCCTCGACGAGCCCATCGGTGAACAGCAGCACGCCCCCCTCCTCAGGCAGGGTCAGCCGGTCGATCCGGTAGGTCTCCTCGGCCACGCCCAGCAGGAGATTACCCAGGCGGTCGTAGCGGGACTCCCCGTGACCGATGAACAACGGCGGGATGTGACCCGCGTTGGCGATCTCCATCTTCCCGGTGGCCGGATCGATGAGGATCAGGCAGACCGTGGCGGTCATGCCGGGGTGATAGCGCCGCAGGACGTTGTTGAGCAGTGCCATGGAGGCGCCCAGGTCCACGGTGCCGATGAGGGAGGCGCGCAGCGCGTGGCGGAGTTCCGCCATGACCGTCGCGGCGAGCAACGAGTGCCCCTGGACGTCCCCGATGGCGATGAGCACCCGACTGTCCAGCCGCAGCACCTCGTAGAAGTCGCCGCCGACCTCCACGTTGTCCAGCGACGGCTGATAGCGCCAGCTGATCTCCAGCCCCGGTGTCTCGGGGATCCGCGCGGGCAGCAGGCTGCGCTGCAGGGTGAGGGCGATCGCGTGCTCCTCGGCGTAGGCGCGCAGCGCGTCCACCGCCAGGGCCAGAGCCTGCCCGAGCTGGCGCAGGATGTTGGACTCGTCCTCGTCGAGCGACGGCACCGCCTCCACCCCGAGGTAGACGGCCGGTCGGCCGGCCTTGGTGCGGCAGAGCACCCCCAAGACGTCGCCGCCGATCTCCGCGTCGGGCATCAGTCTCAGCCATTCGTCCGCCGGGACCGTGAAGACCTGGGTCCCGGCCGCGTCGCCCAGCGACATCGCGCCCAGTGTGAGCAGCGTGTCCGGCGTCGTGGCCCTGGGCGCGGCGCCCGCCCGAGGCATGGCCGTGTATCTCCGGACCCGGCCGTCCGGCGGGAGCGTCAGCGTGCCGGACTGCCGGCCGAGGATCCGGGAGGTGCCCTCGACGGCGGTGGTGAGGAGCTCGTCGAAGGTCTCGGCGGAGTTCATCGCGAGGGTGACCTCGGTGAGGGCCGCCAGCCGCCCGGCCATCCGCTCCGCCCGCTGCCGCGCCCGGTAGTAGCGCAGGGTGGCCTCGATCGTCGCGGTGAACTCGTCCGGTTCGACCGGTTCGGCCAGGTAGGCGTCGGCTCCGCGTTCGAGGCCGTGGGCCCGGTCGGCGGGGGTGATGGCCGCCCCGGAGATCTGGACGACCGGTATCGAGGCCGTCGCCGGATCGGCCTTGATCTGCTCACAGACCTCGTAGCCGCTGATGTCGGGCAACCGTACGTCGAGGACGACCAGGTCGGGGTGGAGCTCCCTGACCTTGGCGAGCGCCTCCAGCCCGCCGGTGGCCTGCAGCACCTGATGTCCCGATCGCCGCAGCCAGCTGGACAGGATGTAGAGCTTGGTCGGCGTGTCGTCCACGACCAGTATCGTTCCCGGCCCCTCAGGCATCGCGCTGCCCCCCTCTCACCGCGCTCCTGACTCCGAGCCGTCGTTTCGCCGCAGCGCACTCCGCACGGCCTCCCGCAGGTTGTCCCCGCGCAGCTCGCTCTTGGCGATGACGGTGTGCGCCTCCTGCGGATACTGGTGGGCGGCCGCGAGGGTCACCACGACCACCGGTATCTCGCGCAGCCGTTCGTCGTCGGCCAGCCGCTGGAGCAGGGCCGTACCGTCGAGGCGGGGCATCAGCAGGTCCACCAGCGCGACGTCCGGCGGGTTCTCCGCCATCATCTCCAGCGCGGCCAGCCCGTCGGCGGCCTCGTCGACGTGGGTGGCGAACCCGGCGAGCATCCGCCGTACGGTGGCGCGGAACTCCGCGTCGTCGTCCGCGACGAGCACCCGGCCGACCACCGGCGCCTCGTCGTGCCGGTGCGGCAGCCTCAGGGTGACCGTGGTCCCCGCCCCGGCCGTGCTGACCAGCCGGAGCGTGCCGCCCATCGCCTCCGCCAGCCGGCGGGCGTACGGCAGGCCGAGCCCGGTGCCCTTGGTCCGCACCTGAATCGGCCCCGGCACCTGGTAGAACTCCTCGAAGACGCGCTCCTGGTGCTCCTCGGGGATGCCGATCCCGGTGTCGGTCACCCTGAAGACCACCTCGTGGGTGGCGGCGTCGAGGCTGACGTCCAGGAGGACCTCGCCCTCCTCGGTGAACTTCAGCGCGTTCGACATCAGGTTGCGCAGGGTCCGGGTGAGCATCACCTCGTCCGCCGACATCTCGGGCGACTCCGGCGCGATCCGCACCGAGAGCGTGACCCGGTCGGTCTCGCTGGTGGGGCGGAGCGTCCTGCGCAACTGCTCGGCCAGGGCGACCAGGTCCACCGCCGACGGCTGCGGGTCCAGCCGGCCCGACTCGGCCTTGGCCATGTCGAGCAGCTCGCTCACCAGGGTGAGGAGCGTTCCCGCGGAGGAGCCGATGAGCTGTATCTGGTGGAGCTGCTCGTCGGTCAGCGGTTCCCCGCCGGGACCCACCAGCAGACGGACCAGGCCGATGATCGAGTTGAGCGGGGTGCGCAGCTCGTGGCTGACCGTGGCCCAGAACCGATCCTTGGCGTCGCTCGCTTTCCGCAGCTGCGCGGACTTCTCGTCCAGCTCCGCGTAGAGCGCCACAACGCCGCGGTTGGTCTCCTCCAGCTCCTCGGAGAGCTGGTTGTACAGGGCAAGCACACCCTGGTTGGTCTCCTCCAGCTCGGAGTTGAGCTGGAGGACCTCCTCCAGGGTCGCGGCGAGTTCGCGGTTCTGCCGGCGCAGTTCCTCGAAGGCCGTCGCGGGTGTCAGCTCGGCGAGCCTGGCGCGTATCTCCTCCGCGGAGGGCCTCGGGCCGCCGTGCGGAAGCCGTTTGAGCATGCTCACTGTCCCCTTGGCGGGGTCCAACTCGATCGTGTCGACGAGACGCCCCGCCAGCGTAACGCCGTCCGCCGATTGAAAATCCGTCCGCGGCGGGAAGCCGATCGTGACGAGCAGGCCGTCCTGTTCCAGCAGGAAGACGACCGACGCCTCGAACCCCTCGTTGAGGATCTCCCGCCCGACCTCGCTCAGGGCCGTGGCCAGCCGGATCTGGTCCTGGGACTGCAGCCCGGCGGCCTTCGCCGCCTCGCGGCCCAGCTTGCGCATGGCGAGCACGTCCTGCTCCTGCTGGACGCGCATCCGGATCAGTTCGTCGCCGGTCATGTCCCCGGCCTCACGGTGACCACGCAGGCGTCGTCTCTGCGGGTTCCGGCGTCGCGCAGCAGCGTGGTGGCGATGACGGAGGGGGCGCGCGTGACGAGCCCCGGATAGGAGGTGATGTCCCAGCGGTCGGAGAGCCCGTCGGAGTGGAGCACGACCACGCTGTGCGGTGGCACGGCGTATTCGTACTGGCGCAGGGTCCTGGCCTGGTGGCCCGCTATACCGGGCACCGAGATCATTCCCTGCCTGCCGTCCTGGTGGGCGATCCACGCCGAGACGTTGCCCAGGCCGGCGAAGCTCACCGTGGCCGCCGTACGGTCGATCCGGGCCACGGCGACCGCGCCGCCCCTGGTCTGACCCAGCCCCAGGTGGATCCGTTCCAGGGCACCGGCCGGTGCGAGGTCCGGGCGCTCAAGGAACAGCCGTACCGCCTCCTGCGAGGCGTGGGCAGCCAGGCTGCCGTGGCCGAGCCCGTCGCAGAGCATCACGGTCACCACGGCGCCGGTGTCGACGGCGGCGAACGCGTCACCACAGGCGATCTCCTCGCCGATCGGGCGCCGCACGCCGCTCAGCCGGCCCGAGGGCCGTGGAGCGTCGCGCGCGGTGAAGTACATGCCGAGCACCGTGCCCCGCCCCGGCATGGAGTGAACCTCGTATCCGCTGGCCATCCGCGCGATGCCGCCCAGGCCGATGCCGAGGGTGCCCGCCGTGGAGTAACCGTCGCGCAGAGCACGCGAGATGTCGCGCATGCCCGGCCCCCGGTCGGCGGCGACGACCTCGATCGCCGAAGCCATCTCCGGATGCGGCCGGATCAGCATGGTCCCCTCCACGGCGTGCTTGACCAGGTTCGACGCGGCCTCGCTCACCGCGACGGCCACCCGCCCGGCGTCCTCCTCGTCGAATCCCCGCCGCTCGGCCAGTACGACCGCCGCTCGGCGCAGGGCGCCGATCGCGCTCGCGTCCTCGGCCCTCGTCCATGTGTCGTCGTGGGAACGGATCACCTGGCCCATTTGGTCACCGTGATCAGCGTCCCCTCGCCGGGAGCCGACTTCACATCGAACTCGTCGACCAGGCGGCGGGAGCCGCTGAGGCCCAGGCCGAGCCCGCCGCCGGTGGTCCACCCGTCGACGAGCGCCTGCTGGATGTCGGGGATGCCGGGTCCCTCGTCGCTGAAGGTCAGGCGCAGGCCCCGGCGCACGCCACTGTGCACGATCTCGATGCGCACCTGCCCGCCTCCCGCGTAGACCAGCGCGTTACGGGCCAGTTCGCTGGCCGCGGTCACCACCTTGGTCTGGTCGACGAGCGAGAGCCCCACGTCCAGGGCCGCGGTTCTGACGTTCTGCCGTACCAGGACGACGTCGCTGTTGCTGTTGACGGGCAGCTCGGCGGGGGATGTCACCGGGCGGCCGAGGCGATCTGCGCGCCCTCGATGTGGTTGAGCAGCGCGACACCCTTTTCGAGGTTGAGGGCGGTGCGCACGCCTCCGAGGGAGAGGCCGAGCTCCACCAGGGTGATCGCCACCGCCGGACGCATGCCGACGACCACCGTCTCGGCGTCGAGCATGCGGGAGATCGCCGCGATGGTGGCCAGCATGCGGCCGATGAACGAGTCGACGATCTCCACGGCGGTGATGTCGATGATCACTCCTCGTGCGCCCGTCGAGACCACCTTGTCCGCCAGGTCCTCCTGAAGCGCGAGGACGCTCTGGTCCTGGAGGTCGATCTGGATGGAGACGATGAGGATGTCCCCGAGCTTGAGGACGGGTACGCGGTCCATCAGCCCTCCTCGGTTCTCACGGCGACGCGGGTCTTCCTGCTGACGAACTCGACGCCGCTCTCCCGAAGCGCGTGCGCGAGGGCGTCGGCGAGCGAGGACTTGGTCACGATGTCGCCGAACTCGATGCCGAGGGTGACGATGGTGTGGGCGATCTGCGGGCGGATGCCGGAGATCACGCACTCGGCGCCCATCAGCCGTGCCGCGACCACGGTCTTGAGCAGGTGCTGGGCGACCTGGGTGTCCACCGCCGGCACGCCGGTGATGTCGATGACCGCGTGCTCGGAACCGGTGTCCACCAGCGTCTGCAGCAGCTTCTCCATCACCACCTGGGTCCTGGCCGAGTCGAGCGTGCCGACCAGCGGCACCGCCACGATGCCGTCCCAGAGCTTGACCACCGGGGTGGAGAGCTCCAGGAGCTGCTCCGCCTGATCGATGATGACCTTCTCCCTCGCCGTCGCGTAGTTCTCCATCGTGAGAAGTCCCAGGTCGTCGATGACCCGGGAGAACCAGATGAAACCTCGCAGGGCCTCCGGAGAGCCGTCGTCCTCGATGGTCTCGTAGAGCGCCTCCTTCAGCCCGAACACCATGACGGCCGTCTCGGTCGGGGTGAACCCCTGACGGGCGCGGGTCCGGGAGAGCTCGGCGAGCAGCCCGCGCAGGTCGCTGAGGTCTCCGGAGTCGGCGAACGACCGCTGTAGCGCCTGGTAGAGCTCCTGGAGCCGGTCGGCCGTGTCGGCGCGACCGGGGTGACCACCGGGGTGACCGCCGGAGGGTGATCCCGCTATCTTCAGCCAGCGTTTGAAGATGCGCTCCTCGTTCTCTCGGAGCAGCTCTTCGATGCGACGCCGACCGGCGTCTGCGGAGACGGACAAGGTGACTCCCCCATACATGCGTCTTACAGATAGCTCGCACGAAAGGTTACACGGAATGTCCTGCTTAGAGCCTATTTAGGGGATGGGGGTGACGGGAGTCGTCCACTGGCCGGGCGGCCCTGGATCCGTGGAGTGCCGGCGCGGACGGCCGTGCGCTCCGCAGACCTTGATCACCGGCTGTCGCGGGGGCGCCGGGGAGGCGTTCCGATTTCCCCGAGTATCACCCTAGGTAGATCGAAGGTCGCACCGCAATCGTCAAGCTTGCGCCGGAGGGGGTCTGTGGGGTGCACTGAGGGCGCGACAAACCCGACAAAAGCCGTAAAAGTGACAGTGGTCGGGCGGGGTTTGGATTGCTACCATAAGTCAAATCCCGCGAGATGTTGGGCCGCCTGTTGTCCTGGCGGCCGCTGTTACGGATGAGCAAACAGTGGTTTGAGCTGTGCAAACGTACTCGGGCCGAGTGAAACCATGAAGCCGGCGAGCCGGATGTGGCCATGGTGAAACGGCGTTCTTCCCAATTAGCCTGTACAGCGAGCTCACTTGTGAAATAACGTAACTGAACTGAAATCGCCCGATCATGATCTCGGCGATACTGTCGCCGCACAACGATATGCGGATGAGAGCAGGAGACCCCCCAATGTCGTCCGGATACAGAGCGGACCCGGTGGGCATGGCGCCCCGCACCGGCCGGGTCGGCTCGTCCTGTCCTGAGACGGTCTCCCTCCCGACGTCTTCCCCTGCGCGCAAGGCGGTGATGCTATGACGGTCCGCCTTCTGACCAACATCGGCCGGCTCTGGACCGGCAACGACGTGTGCAGCAACGCCGCGATCCTGGTGCACAACGACCGGATCGCGTGGGTCGGCCGCGCGGCGGACCTGCCTCAGAGCGTGCCCGGCGTGGTGGATGACATCGTCGATGTCGACCACGTCGAGAACCTCGGCGGCGCGCTGGTCACGCCCGGCCTGATCGACGCTCACACCCACCCGGTCTACGCCGGCAACCGCTACGCCGAGATGGCCATGCGCTCCGGCGGCTCCACCTCGTCCGCGATCACCGCGGCCGGCGGCGGCGTCGGGTCCACCGTCACGGTGACCCGCGGCACCGATCCGTGGACCCTCTGCAACGGCGTCCGCGAGCGTCTGCGCGAATGGCTGCTCAGCGGCACCACGACGGTCGAGGCCAAGACCGGCTACCACCTCACCCGCGACGGCGAGCTGGCCGACGTGCGGCTCCTGCGCGAGCTCGAAAAAGAGCCGATGATGCCGCGCGTGCACGTCACCTTCCTCGCCGCCCACGTCGTCCCGCCGGAATACTTCGGCCGTCAGCGCGACTACGTCGAGGCCGTGGGTGCCTGGTGCGCCGACGCGGCGGCGGCCGGAGCCGACAGCGTCGACGTCTACTGCGACGAAGGCCACTTCACCACCGACGAGGCACGCTGGGTCCTCGCCTCCGGCCGCAACGTCGGACTGCTGCCCCGCGTGCACGCCGGCGCCTACAGCCGGCGCGGAGCCGTCCAACTCGCCGCCGAGCTCGGCTGTGCCTCCGCCGACCTGCTGCACCACACCTCCGACGAGGACATCTCGATCCTGGCCCGCTACGGCGTCCCCGCCGTGGTCTGTCCGGGAACCGCGCTTCAGCGTGGCAGCCTGCCACCGGTGCGGCGGATGCTCTCCCAGGGGGTCACCGTGGCGCTCGGCAGCGACCACAACCCCGGTCACTGCGGGATCACCTCCATGTCCCTGGTCATCAGCCTCGCGGTGGCCGCCTTCGGGATGAGTGTCGGCGACGCGCTCCGTGCCGCCACCATCGGCGGAGCCGCCGTGCTCGGTGTTCCCGACCGAGGCGTCCTCGCCCCCGGCCGCCTGGCCGACATCGTCCAGTGGGACGCCGACCACGAAGGCGCCTTCGCCTGGTCGTTCGGCCTCAAGCCCCGCCGAGTCTGGCGCGGCGGCACCCCCATCCAGTAGTCCCCGCCCGGCCGCCCACCCGTCTGGCCGCCTCACGTCCCCTCGTCCCCCGTCCGGCCGTCCATCCGTTCACCTGTCCGGCCTGTGGGCCCACTTTCGGCCCGGGGCCTACGGCCCTATGGCTTCGCCCTTGCGCGTTCCATCCGTCCTGGTGTTGTCCACAGCTCCGCGGGGACGTCGTCGAGTTTTCCCCAGAGTCGGATTCGGTTGAGAACCGCGGTGCGCCGCCGTCATAGCGTCCGGAACGTGCGGACCACAGATCAGGCCACCGAGCGGTTCCGGGCAGAGGCGCGGCTGCGGGCGCTGACGGCGTTCACCGCCCGCGATCCTGGGCCCCTCCCGGGTCACCGCCCTGACCGGGCCCGCTCAGCCCACCCGACCGCACACCCCGCCCCACCTCCCCCCACCTCCGCGGCCGATCAGACGCGCCCGGCTCATCTGGTCGCCTCGCCCTGTCCCACCCCCGTGGCAGACCCGGCCTGTCCGGTTCACTTGGCCGACCAGGTTTACCGTCCCACCCGTCCGGTCCCCGAGGACGGCGCCCCAGGCCCTGGCGGTTCCGCCGGTCGAGACGGCCTGCCCCGATCCGATCGCGTACCTCTCTCAGATGATCCGTCTCCATCCGGCTGCCCCGCCGACTCGGACGGTCACGCGCGTTCCGAGGGCTTTGCCCGATCCCTCGGACCCGCCGCCCGGATCCGATCCGCTCCGCTCCCACCCTCGTTCGAAGCCCTCCGTACGGCTGTCGCCGCGCAGGGGCCCATGTTCGACCCGGGCCGTCCCGGGCTACGCGTGCTCCTCCTCGTCGCCCTCATCGCGGTCGTCGCGGGTGGTGTCTACGCCTGGCGCTCCCAGCCGGAGCCCGAGCCTCTCGCTCCACCCACGCCCGTTGGGTCTTCCCTTTCGGCGCCGTCAGCCGGCCCGTCCCCGCAGCCCACCACCGTCGGCGGTGGCCCGGTGGGCGGGGTCGGAGCCGGGGTCGGCGGCGGCACGGTCGGCGAGGTCACCGTCCACGTGACCGGCAAGGTTCGCCGCTCCGGAGTGATCAGTCTGCCCGTTGGCTCCCGGGTCGCCGACGCGCTCCGGGCCGCCGGAGGCACGCGCGAAGGTGCCACGGCCGGTTCTCTCAACCTCGCCCGCAGGCTCGTCGACGGAGAGCAGATCACCGTCGGTGCCTCCGGTCCCGCAGGAGCGGCGGCGCCCGTTCCCGCCGACCCCGCCACGGCCGTCCTCGACCTCAACACCGCCACTCCGCAGCAGCTCGAACAACTCCCGGGCGTCGGTGAGGTGCTCGCCCACCGCATCACCGAGTATCGCGACGGCCACGGCGGCTTCCGGAGCATCGAACAACTCCGCGAGATCAGCGGCATCGGCGACCCAATAAAGTCAAGGTAACCTAACGGCATGCTTCCTACAAGGGCCGCCCTCCTCCTCCGTATCTCCGACGACAAGGCCGGAGATGCCGCCGGTGTCGGCCGCCAAGGGCAGGACGGCCGCAAGCGCGCTGCCCTCCTCGGCTGGACTCTCGGCCCAGATGACACACACGTGATCATCGAGAACTCCACCTCAGCCTTCAAGCGCCGAAAAATCATGCTGCCCGATGGGTCCACCGCCCTCCGTACAGTACGGCCGGGCTTCCGGCGGGGACTCGACATGCTGGCTTCGGGCGAGGCTGACGGCCTGCTTGTTTACGATCTTGACCGGCTCGCGAGAGACCCACGCGACCTCGAAGACCTCATCGACATTGTTGAAGCCAAGGGCGTTCCCGTCACCGACGTCTCCGGCGGACTCGACCTCTCCACCGATGCGGGCGTCACGCAGGCCCGGGTTCTCCTGGCATTCGCGAACAAGTCCAGCCGGGACACCGCGCGTAGGGTCACCCGCAAACACGAGGAACTCGCCGAGCAGGGCAAACCCGGCGGCGGGGGCATCCGGCCGTTCGGGTACGGCAAGCAGCGAACCGAAATCGTCGAGGACGAAGCCAAGGAAATCAGGTGGATGGCCGCGCGGCTCCTTGAGGGGATGAGCCTCTACTCCATCGCTGACAACCTCAACGCCCGCGGCATCAAGCCCGTGCGCTCGGAGAGGTGGAATACGGCGTCGATCAAGTCCGTACTGAAGAGCCCGCGGGTGGCTGGTCTCCGCGTCCACCTCGGAAAGGTCACCGGTGCCGCGACATGGCCGGCGATCCTCGACCGTGATACCTGGGAGGCGGTGTGCGCCAGGCTCGCAGAGAATGCCTCCGGTGTCAGCAATCAGCTAACCCGCTGGCTCAACGGCGTGCTCCGCTGCTCCCTGTGCGGCCACGACCTACAGGGAGCAGCGGGGGGTACCAAGCCCAAGGCCCAGCCGCGCTACTGGTGTGCCACACCGAATGGTGGTTGCGGGAAGATCGCGATTAGCGCCCTCATGTGCGAGAGGGAGGTGGAACGTCAGATTGTGGAGTATCTGACCACACCTGACGTCCTCGTTCGCCTACGCGCGTCCACCTCATCCGGCAACGTCGACCAGGCCCGCGCCGACCTCGCCCGCGACGAGGAAGACCTGAAGCAGATGGCGGGAATGTGGGGAAGGAGGGAGCTGTCCCTCGCCGAGTACATGGAGGCCCGTAAGCCGGTCATGGCTCGGATCGAGGAAGCCCGTCTCTACGTCACCGCGTCAGCGCCGCGCATTCTCCGGACCATCCTGGCCGGCGACGTCGCCGAGAACTTCGCCCAGGCAACGCCCGCACAGAAGCGCGACGTCGTTCTGAGCATCCTGCCTGGCTACATCGTGCTACCCCACGACAAGACGAAGGCGCGCCGGTTCGACCCGACGCGCCTCAAGCCGATCGAGAACTAGTCACCCAGCGCGGCCCGGCTGCCCCTTCGGCAGGAAGCCACGGCGTCGGGCCTCGTTGACCCATCGGCGGACCGTCGCCACTGGCACCCCTGACGCCTCAGAAATGCGCACAGCGGGCCGCGCTGTCTCCATAGTCGCCAGGCGGTAGACCCCTGCGACCCGCTTATAGAAATCCTCTGGATCGACTCCGTCAGGGCGGGGAAGCGCCAGAGGGGAGCGCTTCCCTTCCCGGCGTCGCTCCGGGGCCTCGACGAGCCCTCCTCTTAGGGCGGACACGTGAGGGTCGTCGGCGGATTTTGCGGCCAAGTGCTGCTTCAGGAACGGTCGCCCATTGACCATTGCCTCGATCTTCCCCACGGAGAGCCCCCGCAGATCCGACCCCGTCAGCTGGTCGTCACTGGACACCATGAGGTCCCGGACGACCAGCTCGCCGCGCTCATCAGGCACCAGGCGCGCGAAAACGTACACCCCCGGGGTGTCGGTGCTGTAGCTGACCCACGAGCTGTTCGCGTCGAACGACAGGAAGCGCATGATGCCGACCATAGATGGTGGTGAGCCTGTTCGCATACCCGAGCAGGTTTCGGCGTAGTACGGCAATAAGTTGCGCGGTTGAGAGTTCCTCTGGTACCACTGCCATCATGCGAACAAGTTTTCAAAGCCACGCGGACGATCCTCCGGTTGTTCTCGGCTGCTCGGTCAAGGCCGGGGCCAAGGCCCTGGGGATCGGGGAGCGTCTCACGCGGGACCTCGTGGCCTCCGGCAAGATCGAGAGCGTCAAGATCGAGGGGCGTCGCGTCATCGTCGTCGCCGCCCTCGCCGAGTTTTTTAACCTTCTCCGCACCGCCCAGAACGGTGGCGCCAGTGAGTGAGCACAGCGGCGCCCAAGCGGAAATCCGCCCCCTGATCGACGTGATCGGCCTGCCGAGTCCGGAGACGTGCCGCCGCCTGGTGGTGCTGCTCAGGCTCGCCGAGCCGAGGATGGGAAGGGGCGCCGATGCCGCCGCCTAGCAAGCAAAAAGGTCCCGGCGGGAGCGCCAACTCCCACCAGGACCAGAACACCCAGATGGGCGACTACGACAGCCCCAAGGGTAACCGGAAGCGCGGCCCGCGTCACGTTCCTGGGCAGACCGCGCTCCCGGCCTTCGTTCCCGCCGAGGTGCTCATCCCGAGTCCCGGCCGTACCCGGGTCGCCCTCATCGTGCGTGACTGCCCGCGCTGCGAGGGCGTCCACCTTCACGTGTGCAGCTCGCCCGCGCCCAAGGTGCTCAGCCGCCGCGCTGGCTGCGGGCAGCGATACGACCTCTACCCCTTCAAGGCGGCCCGCCGCGGAAGGCGGGCCGCGTGATGTGTGACGACCACGCTCACCTCGCCGAGATGCGGCGCCTCGTCGAAGACCTCGCCGCCCAGCATCGTGCCGAGCGTCGCGCCTACACCGCCGGCTACAACGACGGACACCGCAGCGGATGGGAGATCGGCTACGCCCACGCCTGCTACGAAATGGCCCGCGCCTGGTCTGCGATCCGTGACCGGGTCCTGGCCGCCGCCCGCCGTCCTGTCCGTACCGAGTTCCCGAGGAGGAGCGCGTGAGTCACCTCCGTGTCGCTGGCGACCAGTCCGGCGCCGAACTTCTCGACGAACTCAAGGCGACCTTGCAGAGGTACGTGATCCTGCCGTCCGAAGAGGCCGCCGATGCGATCACGCTGTGGATCGCTGCCACCCATGGCGTGCCCGCCTGGGAGATCGCAACCCGCCTGTTCATCAGCAGCCCGCAGAAGCGGTGCGGTAAGTCCCGGCTGCTCGACATCGTCGAGGCGACCAGCTATTCGGCGCTGGTGACGGTGAACATCAGCCCGGCCGCCCTGGTCCGCTCGATCGGTGATGACCCGCCCACGCTCATGCTGGATGAGGCCGACACCGTGTTCGGACCGAAAGCCGCAGGCGATCATGAGGATCTGCGCGGCCTGATCAACGCCGGATTCCAGCGCAACCGCCCATACATCCGCTGGGACGCGACCATCCGCAGGCCGGAGACCTGTCCGACCTTCGCCATGGTGGCCCTGGCCGGGATCGGCAACATGCCCGACACCATCATGGACAGGGCCGTGATCATTAAGATGCGGCGGCGGGCGCCTGGCGAGACGGTCAAGCCCTACCGGACCCGCAGGGACGGCCCCCCGCTGAACAACCTGCGCGACCGGCTCAACGTGTGGGTCCGCGCGAACATCGCGGCCATGCAGAACGCCGAGCCCGAGATGCCCGTTGATGACCGTGCGGCGGATGCCTGGGAGTCCCTGATCATCGTCGCCGACCAGGCAAGTGAGGAGTGGGGCAAACGGGCGCGGGAGGCGGCGCGCGCCTTCACCGAACGCGACCAGGAAGCCGACACCAAGGGGTCGATGTCAGTCCGGTTGCTCAAGGACCTGAAGACCGTTTTCGGGGAGGCCCGCCAGCTCCACACATCCACGATCTTGGACCACCTGTGCAAGATCGAGGATGCCCCTTGGAGCGACTACTACGGGCGCCCGTTCGGTGCCCGTGATCTCGCGAAGCTCCTAGAGCTGTACGAGATCAAGCCCAAGGACGTCCGCGAGAACAGCGGGCCGAATCGCAAGGGCTACAGCGCCGACGATCTCCATGATGCGTGGGTTCGGTACATCCCCAGGCAGGGGGAGCGCGACAAGGGCGACAAGGGCGACTTGCCTGGTCAGGCTGTCGCGGAACAACTCCCTGTCGCGGATGTATCCGCGACAAGGGAAACGTCCGCGACTGCCCTGAGCTGCAAAGACGCGGATGTCGCCCTTGTCGCGGATACCCCGCCTAAACCGCGTCCGACCGACCCCAACTCATGCACCGCGTGCGGCTACCTCCTCGACCCGGCACTCACCAAGGCCGGGTTCACCACCCACCCCGGATGCAGGGAGTAGCCCACCATGACCGACCCCTACGGCCTGACTCCCGAGCAGCGGGAAGAGGCCATCGAGACCGTTCTCAACGAACAGGCGGAAGTGATCGTGGACGGCATGATGAGCGTCCTCGACCACACCGCACGGTTCAGCCCCCGCGTTGCCCACGCCCTCATCCGACGCCTCACCCGCCGGTACGGCACCGAGTAGCCCGATGACCGACCGCAGTCTCAGCGTCGCCGCCCTGGCCGAGATCCTCCGTCACCACGGAAATCTCACCAGGGCGCGACGCGCCAACCTCGCCCGGCCCGACGTCTACGCCGACCTCGTCACCGCCGGCGACCTCGTGACCGGATGGCTCATCGCCCACCAGGCCGGTAGAGACGATTCAACCGAAATCGCCATAACAGACGACCGAAACGGATCATCAGATCTGACGGTCGCAGAAGCCGCCGCCATCGCAAATGTCACACCGGCGAGCATCTACCGGGCCATAGCCGAAGGCCGCCTCAGGGCCACCAAGCGACGCCCCTACCTGATCGCTGTCGAGGACATCGCGGCCTACCACCCCCGTGGAGCCGCCTAAGACAAAGGAGCGTACGTGAGCGGCGAAGAGGTATTCGCGAACTGGATCAAGACGACGATGGGGTGGAGCGCCAACCCTGACGCCACCCCCGAGGGAACCGACGACCAGGCCGCCGCGATGGACGTCGTCCGCCGCGCCCAGGCCGACGCCGAACGGCAGATCCGCTCCCGCACCGCCCCCGGCGACCAAGCCCGCCTCGTCGGCATCGCCCGCACCTACCTCGCCGCCCGCGCCCGCGCGGAAGCCGAAAAGCAGGCCCGCCTCGACGACGCCGCCGCGGCCGCCTCCCTCCTGCGCACCCAGCTATTCGGCAGCGGCGGCCGCCGCCCCACCCCCGACGAGATCGCACTCCGCCGCCAGTCCGACGAAATCGCCTCCCGCATCGACGACCCCCGCGACGCGGCCAGGCTCCTGGCCAAGGCCACCCGGGATGGAGATGAGATCCTCGCCCGCTCCATATTCGAACGCGCCAGCGAGTACGCCTCCGGCGCGTTCGGCGGCGCCGTCTGGGGCGGCGTCCTCGACGCCTACACCTCCACCCGCCCCGACGCCGCCCAGGGCATCGCCCGACTCCGCGCCCTGCCCGACTACACCAGCCCCCGCGCCCGCCTCGCCTTCGAAGCCGAACACCACGTGAACACGCCCGCGGAGCTTGGCCGCCTCAGCACCCAGCAGATCGAGGCCCTCGCCGGCAGCGACCTCGCCGACTGACCGATGACGTACATCAACCTCCGGCAAGCCCTGGGCGCCGTCGACGCCGCCCAGACCGCCGGCCTCGACATCCCGCCGGAGATCGCCGAAGCCATCGCCGTCCGCGACACCATCACCGCCGCCGGCCACACCGACACCAGCCCGCCCGACATCCCATCCACCGCACGCGAGACCCACAAGGCCCTCACCGAGTACGGCAGGCGCCTGTCCGCCGCCTACGGCATCCAGCAGGGCGCCGGAGAGATGAGCAAGCGCGCTGACAGCGTCGTCGTGCGCGCCGTCGCCGCCGCCGTACCCGCCTGGCTCACCGAGCTCGCCGGCCTGTACGACGCCGCCGCCTATCGCCTCACCCAGGACCTACAGCACATCCCCGACACCACCGAGCAGCGCGACCTAGGACACGCGCCAGGCCCCGTATTCGCGGCATGGCTGCGCTGTGAGGCAGACGCCCGCACCCTCGACGACCTCATACACACACGCAACACGCTCTCAACAGCAGCAGGCGAGGAGCCCATTCGAGACAAGCGCCTCCTCGCTGCGATCACCTTCCCCACCCCAGGCGACGGCGCCACCTGGACATACCAGCACGGCCCCGTCCTCCTGGACTGGAAAGACGCAGCCAGGCGCCCCGTCGAGCGATGGCGCCACCTCATCCGCCACGACGCCTTTGACCTCACCCTGGCCGCCCTCGGCGAACCACACCAGCGCGCCGAAATTCGCGACGAATGGCAGCACCGCGCCCAGGCCCGACACGGACGGATCATGCGGTGAGCCCTTCACACAACGTAACCAACCAATGTCCGATTTGCCCGATACCCGGGGGCAAATCCCTCCCCCCACCCAACGCAGAGTCGGCAGGTGTAGAAGCCAACCCCGGCTACGGGTCTGGGGTCTGGGAGAACTACGGAGAGTGTTCGCCCTCGTCGGCCCTGTTTCCGCGTATCCACAGGCCAGGCGCTCTAGAGCGTGACGTCTCCTCCGGTGGTGGTAGCCGTGGGTGAGTTCACTGCTGGCGATGTCATCGTCCCTGTCGTCCCGTCGGCCAAGGGCTTCATTACCGACCTGAAGAAGCAGATCCTTCCGGCTGCGGTCCGGGTTGGGACTGAGGTCGGCGAGAGCATCATGCGCGGCATTCAGGCCCGTATCCGGCCGGTGACGGTTCAGGCGACGGCTGACACCTCTGCGGCCGGTACGGCGCTGGAGGCGGTGCGGCAGCAGGCGGCCCGGCTGGCGGGTGAGCAGGCGCGGGTCCGGGTGGATGCCGATACCTCGGCGGCTCAGGCCGCGTTGGCCGCGTCGCTGGCAGGGCTGGCCCGGGTGGATGGCCGTACGGCACGGGTGAAGGTGGATGCCGACATCGCCGCGGCGGTGGGCCAGCTGGCCGCCGTCGACGCCGGGGTGTCGAGGGTGGATGGTCGTACGGCTCACGCCCGGGTGGACGTCGATGTCGCGGGCGCCCTGGCCGGTATCGGCACGGTGACCGCGGCTTTGGCCGCGATGCCGGCGGTTGCCGCGGGTGCTTTGGGTGCCGGCGCTTTGGGCGGGACGCTACTCGCGGCCGGTGCCGGGTTCGGCGCTCTGGCGGCGGTGGCGGTGCCGAGCCTGAAGCGCATCTCGGAGGCGTCGAAGGAGCAGGAGAAGGCAACCAAGGCCGCGTCCGGTGCGACGACCTCAGCGGCGCAGGCGACCACTTCAGCGGCGCAGGCGGCAGCTGAGGCCGCCTCGCAGAGTGCCGCGCTGGAGCAGGCCGAGCGGCGTATCACGGACGCCAAGGTCGCGGCGAAGCAGGCCGAGGAGGGGCTGACCGAGGCGCGCCGGGCAGCGAAGCAGGCCGCCGAGGATCTCGCCCGGTCGGTGGCGAACGCGGCCCTGTCGGAGGAGTCGGCGGCTCTATCGGTGGAGGAGGCCCGGCAGCGGGCCGCTGAGGTGGCCGCCGATCCGAAGGCGACCGAGTTGGAGCGCAAGCGCGCCGATCTCGCGGTTCGGGAGGCCGAGCAGCGCCACAAGGAATCGGTGGCCCAGACCAGGAAGCTCAGCAAGGAGCAGAAGGCCGCCGACAAGGCGGGCATCAAGGGAAGCGCCCAGGTCGTCGCAGCCAAGGACAAGATCAAGAAGGCCAATCAGGCGGTCAAGGACTCCGAAGCCCAACTCAAACTGCTGCGGTTGCAGCAGACCGCGGCGAAGGAGAAGCCGAAAGCCGCCCCGGCGGTGGGGCCTGCCGGTGTGGAGGCCAAGAAGTTCGATGAGCTGTCGCCGGCCGCACAGACGGCCTCCAAGCAGATCGACGCGTTCAAGACCGCGTACGAAAAGTGGCAGAAGGCGTTGGAGCCTAAGGTTCTTCCGGCCGTCACGGGCGGCCTGAAGATTCTGAAGAGCCTGCTCAAGCCGCTCTCCCCGCTGATCACAGGCAGCGCCGATGCGCTGGTCAAACTGGAGAAGTCCGCGTCGAAGGCGCTCGGCGGGAAGTTCTGGAAGGACTTCTTCGGCGACGTGTCGGCCCAGGCGCCGACCGCGATCACCGGCCTCGTCAAATCGCTGGGCAGCGCGGCCACCGGCGTAGCCGGGGTGATCAAGGTTTTCCTGCCGTTCGTCCCGGTGATCGTCGGCGGTATCCAGAAGGCCGCGGCGGCGTTCGCCACCTGGGCAACCGGCCTGGGCAAGTCGCAGGCGTTCCAGGGATTCATCGCCTACGCGAAGGCGAACGCGCCGCTGGTCGCCGAGCTGTTTCGCAACGTCGGCACCGCGGTCGGGAAGATCGTGTCCGCGCTGGCACCGTTCGGCCCTCCCGCTCTGGCGGGGCTGTCGGGCCTGGCGGGGCTGATCGCGAAGCTACCGCCCGGGGTGATCGCCGGAATCGCCGCGGCGATCGGGGCAGTCGTACTCGGAGTAAAAGCCTGGGGTATCGCGCAGACGATTCTGAACGTCGCGATGTCGGACAACCCGATCGGGCTGATCGTCGCCGGAATCGCATTGCTGGCCGCCGGCCTCGTCTACGCCTACCAGAACAGTCAGGAGTTCCGGCAGGTCGTCGATACCGCGCTCAAGGCGGTCGGCGAGGCGGCCACCTGGTTGTGGCAGAACGCCATCAAGCCCGCGTTCGACGGGATCTCAGCGGCGGTCTCCTGGGCGTGGGGCACCGTCATCAAGCCCGCGTTCTCGGCGCTGAAGTCGTTCGTGTCCACCGTGCTCGGCCCGGCGATCTCCTGGCTGTGGAACACGGTCATCGTCCCGGCGTGGAAGGGCATCTCCGCGGCGGTCAAAACCGCGTGGGACAACGTCATCCAGCCCGCCTTGGAGGGGTTGCGGAGGTTCATCACCGAGACCCTCGCCCCCAAGATCTCCTGGCTGTGGGAGAACGTGATCAAGCCCGCCTGGAAGGGCATCGGTGAAGCGATCGACACGGCATGGACGAAGGTCATCAAGCCCGCGTTCGACTCGCTGAAAACGTTCATCACCGAGACGATCCCGAACGCGTTCGACAAGGGCGTCGGGATGATCAAAACGGCGTGGGACAAAATTCAGGACTACGCGAAAAAGCCGGTGAATTTCATCATCGGCACCGTCTACAACGGCGGAATCGTGAAGCTGTGGAACACCGTCAATGACGCCCTCGGCCTCGACCTGAAGCTCAAGGAGATTCCGCAGCTTGCCCAGGGCGGCATCTACCCCGGGTACACGCCCGGCAGAGACGTCGGACTGGCGGCCGTGTCCGGCGGCGAGGCCATCATGCGGCCGGAGTGGACGCGGGCAGTGGGCGCCGACTACGTGCATTCGGCGAACAAGGCCGCGCGTACCGGCGGCGTGTCCGGGGCGGCGAAGTTCATGGGAGGGTTCGCCTCCGGCGGCATCATCGGCGATCTGCTGGCCAAGGGCGTCAAGGTCGGCGCCGAGCAGTTCCTCAACCCGCTGCTGGACAAGGCATCGGCGGCGATGGGTGACAGTCAGTGGGCGAAACTCCTGGTTGGTGTGCCGAAGAAGATGGTCGCGGACGTGATCACGTTCCTGTCGGGCAAGGACGCCGAGACGGGCGGCCTGTCCGGAGGAAAAGCGGTCGCCTACGCCCGCGCCCAGGTCGGCAAGCCGTACCAGTGGGGCGCCACCGGGCCGGGCAGCTTCGACTGCTCGGGCCTGACCATGCGGGCGTTGCAGGCGGCCGGCTACGACCCGCCGCGGGTCAGTCAGGCTCAGATGCGGTGGGTTGAGCCGGTGAGCAAGCCTCAGGCGGGATACCTGGGCTTCCCGCACAGTGGGCATGTGTGGCTGTATAGCGGGCCTGACCGCATCATCGAGGCGCCGCAGACCGGGCTGAACGTTCGCGAGGTGGCCGCGCGGGCGGCTCAGGTGATCGGTAAGCCCCCGGCCTACGACAGCGGCGGCTACCTGATGCCGGGCACGTCGCTGGTACACAACGGCACCGGCCGCCCCGAGCCCGTCTTGACGGACCGGCAGTGGCAGGCCATCTCCCAGGGCGGAGGTGCGCGCGGCGGAGACGGGCCGCTGGTGAACATCGAGGGCGGGTTCCACACCACTCCGGAACAGTCCCCGTACGCCATCGCGGGAGAGCTGCGCTACCTACTGGGCCGAGGGGTCCGGGCAGCCGGGCGCTGAGAAAGACGATGGCCCCCACGCTCTTCTAAACCTCTGGCGTGGCCGGGGGATGCCCCTCGGGCGTGGGGAGTCGTCGGGGCACACGCTGTCGTGTACCCCCGGCGAGGGATCCGGGTTCGGGAGCTGCATCACGACCACCGAGACAATGGACGCCCCGGGCGTTGAGTACTGGCCAGGCGAGTAGCGGTGTTAACGCCGACATTCTTACTCAAGTCCGCTCCCGGGCGTTGAGAACTGGCCCGGCGAGTAACGACGCGACGACGCCCCCGCCTCGACGCTTCCGGACGGGGGCGTCAGCCGTACTAGGTCAGGCGCGGTTCTCCAGGACGCCGACAACCCTGACCATGAGCCTCTCAAGCTCGGTCACGCGCTCCGAGAGGGACGTGATCGCGCCCATGATCTGAACATCCGCGCGTTCGCCGGATTCCATGACGAGCGCGATGCGGTCTTCCAAGAGCCCCACCAGCATGGCCATGGCCTCACTGATCGGCCTTCCGTCCTCGACTGACACGATTCCTCTTCTCGACGTGGTGGCTTTGTCCTTCTTGGCCGGACCGCGTGCGACCCGGACCCCATGCCTTGCCATGCCATGCCGAGGTTTCCGAGGATACCGACCACGGCGAGTGATTCCACAATTGTGGAAGCCTGAGGGCGTGGCACCTCGCGAGGGGATTGGGGTGCCACGTACGAGGGGGTTACAGGTCAGAGGCGGTGCCACGGTCCGTGGCACCCTTCGTGGCACCCCCGTTGCACCTGGTGTGGCACCCCCGTTGCACCCCTCGTTGCACCCCGTGGCAGGGGTATGTTGCACCCCTCGTGGCACCCGTGGCAGCAAGATCAAAAGCTCTCGCGCGCGCTTCCCACGCGCAGCCGTACGCGCGCGGGGCAATGAACCCGTCTGAATCAGACGGGTTTTTCTCTCCCACGCAGCCGTACGCGCGCGGGGCAACGCTGGCACTACCAATTGGTGGTGCCATCCCGGCCAACCGCAGCCGTACGCGCGCGGGGCAACGCTGAGGAAATTTCCTCAGTTCCGCCCCTCCGCGAAGATCACGACACGTGTCCAACTTTGGACACCTCCGTGTCTGGAATTCCAGGCAACGCGAAAGCCCGCCCCCAGCGGGGGCGGGCTCACCGTAGAACCTCTAGCCGACCTCGGGCCGCTCCGGCATCAGGAACCGCTGAGCGTCCTCGTCGTAGCCGAGCACTCCGGCCTCGTCGACCAGGCGCCGTAGCTGCTTCTGTGCCCACTGCCGGGTCATGTCCGTTGCCTTCCACAACGGCCTCAGGTCACGGGTGGCGAAGTCGCGTGCGCCGCCGTCCCACAACCCTTGCAGGTGCTTCATGAGAGCCGCTCCGCGCTCCGCGGCGTCCATCTGCACGGGCGGCGGAGCGAACTCCCACGGTGGCTCGCCCTCGGGCAGGTCGGGAATCTCGTCGTCCGGCCCGGCCTGCACGGTCGGGTCGGGGTCGTCGAGCGTCTGGTACTCCTCGACCACCTCGGAGTGGTCCTCCTCCTCGTTCTCGTCGGCTGCGGCGAGCAGCTCGGGCCGCTCCAACGCCGCGGCGGGAGCGGCGAGCGCCTGGGCGCCACCGGGCAGGCGGGACAGGGCCGCGGTGCCCTCATCGACCGGCTTAGCCGCGGCCGGCCACTGAGCGGCGTGGGCGCGCATCGCCGCATTGGCCCGCTCGTCGTCGAACTCGCCCGCGGAGTCCAAGCCCCACGCGAAAGTCCGCATCGGCATCGCGATCCGATCCTCCGGGATGGACGGGGCGTCCAGGTAGGCCATGCCCGGCTGCTTGTTGCTCCACAACTCCGGGCGGGCGTTCGCGTCCTGCTGGGCGTCCGACAGGCCGAACCCGGCGTCCTGGGCCGACTCAACCCCGAAGCACGCCTTGGCGAGCTGGCCGCGCGCAAGGGTGGGCATCTGCGTGTAGTCGGAGCGTTGCAGGCTCATCACGATGGAGCCGCCCGCCGAGCGGATCGCCTTGAGCATCGACAGGAAGGTCTCTTGTTCCTTGTCGGTGAGGGCGTCGAAGACGTCGGGGAACTCCTCGATCCACACGATCCAGTACGTCAGCCCACAGCCGGGAACCCACTTTTGCAGGCCCTTGGCCGACAGGGCGTCGGTGCGGGTCTTGACCTGCCCTTGCAGGTCCCGCAGCAGCTCTTTCGCGCCCTGCTTGGTCGTCTCGAACCGGTGCAGGGATTCGGCCAGCGGGCCGAGCGTCTGTTCCCCCTTGGTGATGTCAATGGCGAACGTCGCGACGTCGTCCCGGGTGATGATCTCGCCCAGCTCGTTCCACGCGCCGCCGATAGACTTGCCGGACCCGGTCATGCCCATGACCTGCTGGTGGTGGCCGACGATGACGTATTCGACCTCGTCGAGGTCCTGCCACAGCCCGATCCGCAGCGGCTCGGCGATCGACGCGCCCGGCCTGGACGGTCCCGGCCAGGCGATGGGGCGCTTCATCACCCGAGGGTCGGAGATGACGACCCTGGCTTTGCTGGCGTCGTCGGGGTCACCGCTCGCGATGATCGAGCCGGGCGGCAGGCCGATGCCGGATTCGACGTAGGGGATCTTCTTTTGCAGGTCGTCGGCGGTCTGCCGTCCGGCTTCCAGCTGTACGGCGCCCTCGACCTTGTGCCCGGTCGCGGTCGTGGTGCGCGCCTCGATGGCCGGCATGCCCGCCCTCGCCGCGCCCTGCCCGAACAGCAGCGTCAGCGGGTCGCCGACCACCGCCTGGACGTCGATGCCCTTCAGCCTGATGACGGTGCGGATGTTCCAGGTCGCGCACAGGGTGAATCCGCCGATCAGCGCGATCCGGCCGGTGACGACGTTGACGGGTCCGTTGATCGTGGCACCGGTCACCCACAGGCCGATCAGCAGCGTCGTGGCGGTGGTGTGGGTCTTGCCCCACGGGCCGCGGGCGTGCGACTGGCCGTAGGTGACGGCGGACAACACCAGCACCGCCACCGACATCAGGAACGCCGTCCAGGCGACGACGTCGGGGTCATCGCTGTCGAGGATGACGTGGAACGCGGTGCCCACCCCGAACAGCAGCACGCCGAGAATCCAGGGACTCCCCAGGGTGACGAGCTTGGACACGCCCTTGGCGACGACCTTGTCCACCGACGAGTCTTCGACGGGAGCGAGCTCCCTGCTACGCGCGGCCATCAGTTGTCGTTCCAATCGAACTGGGCGCGCCGCTTCTCCGGCTTGGCCTGGGGCAGCACCTCGACAAATTCCTTGCGGAACTGGGCGTGGAACTTCACCAACTCCACGGCGGCGCCCTTCTGCAACTCGGCAGCCCGCTTGAGCCGCCGCACCACGCGCCGGGCGCGCAGCCGCACGTCCGGCGCGCCGAACACGCTCAGCACCGGGTGCCCCTTGAACGAGCGGACCAGGACGGCGTAGAGCTCCTCGGCGCCCATGTCGAACTCGCCGCTCAGGTCACGGGCGATGGCGCGGCCCACCTTCGCGTATTCGGTGATGGCGCGCGGCCCGGCCCAGGGAATCGCGGACAGCTCGGGGATACGGCTACGCGCCGGACGGTCGGTGCTCACGGGGTGTCCTTTCGGGAGTCGCGGATCGCCTGGGCGATGAGGCGGCAGATGTAGGC
This sequence comes from Streptosporangium sp. NPDC004631, assembly GCF_053601935.1. NCBI lineage: Bacteria > Bacillati > Actinomycetota > Actinomycetes > Streptosporangiales > Streptosporangiaceae > Streptosporangium > Streptosporangium sp. NPDC004631. The sequence continues at coordinate 71,863 of NZ_JBSGCR010000016.1, forward strand.
GAGGCGGCGGGTGCCGGCGGCGGCGGTGATCAGCGCGTCCAGCGCACCGGCCGTCACGGTCAGGACGTGACCAAGGGCGGCCAGGGCCAGCAGCAGCCAGGCCAGGGCGGTGAGGGTCAGGTCCCAGGCCCGCTCACGCAACGGTCGCGGCGGGGCGTCGGTGACGACGTAGACGACCCTCACCGCGCCACCTGCACGCACATCGAGTAGGTGTCCTCGGCGGTCTTGGTCAGGGAGACGAGGGTCAGGCGGCGGCCGTGCGCCATTTCCCTCATCAGGTCGCCGGTGAGCTCGGCGGGCGTGCCCGTCAGGTAGAGATGGTGGATCATGGGGTGTCTCCAATCCGCTGGGTTGGGGTGAGCCCGCCCCCGGACCTGCTTTCGACGGTTGATCCGGGGGCGGACCTGATCTAGGACAGGGCGAGTCGGGCGAGCTGGTCGAGGTACAGGCGGATCCTCGTGGCGCGGGCCTGGCCGACCTTCATCTCTCGCTTGATGAGGCTGAGCGTCGGCACCACGCCTGTGGCGACCTCATCGGCGAACCTGGCCGCAGCGACCGGGAACAGCTCGTCGGGTGCGGGTGTGAGAACCGGCGTAGGCGCAGGTGACGGCACGGGTACGGCGAGTACGTCGGGCGGCTCAACTGATGCATTTGCATCAGTCGGCGTACCCGGGTCGGCGGAGTCTGCCGACGTCTCCTCTTCCAGTTCGGGCAGATCTGCCCGAACCGTCGAGTCTGTGACCTGCACGGGTACAGCTACCGCCTCGACCGGCGCCGCGGCGGGTACGGCTCCGCGCCGGATCAGCCCCATCAGCAGCTCGAACGCGATGGTCAACGTCACCGCGGGAAGCCCCGAGGTGATCGCCCCGATCGGCCCGAACTTCAGGCCGTGCAAAACGTTCGCCCCCAGGGTCAGGGCGATGCCGACAGCGAGAGCCACCCACGACAGCCAATGCCGGGCAAGGCCACGCCGGGCGGAGTCGAGCAGCACCAGCGACGCAGCGACCAGCAGGCCGTCGATGCACAACGGCACCAGGTAGGCGGTGAACCCCGACTCTCCGTGCTCGGTGACCACCTCCAGAATGTGCTTATAGCTGACGACGGCGGCAACGGCGGCCAGCATGACGACGACGAGGGTCGTGGCGGCGCGGATCACACCTCACCGCCGGTCAGGTCGGCGGCGGCCACCACGTAGCAGAGACCGCACCGCAGGTCACCGCACGGCGGCCCCTCGGCGTTGTCGGGGTTCTCGATGTAGCGCGACTCGGCCAGGCCCCGCACGAACCGGAGGGTCCGCTCGGTCTCTTGTGGGGTGAGGACGCCGACGCCCCGCTCCACCCGGCGGTACGCCTCGGCGACGCCGTACTTCTCGGCCGCCTCGACGCCGACGAGGATGCCGGCGTTCATCGCGGCCAGGCTCATCGGGTCACCGGGAACTTTGACGCCGCGGCGCCGCCACACGATGAGTTTCACCGTGTGGGTGATCTCGTCGAGCTCCTCGGCCGTCAGCAGCTCCTTAGCGCTCCATGCCCGCCGATCCGGGTCGAGCCCGAACTCGTCGAACAGGTCGCGCAGGATGGTGATGGTCGAGATGTTCCCGGCCAGGAAGGCGATCTTGATCTCTTTGTCGGTGATCGAATGGAGGGAGCAGGTGAGGCACTGGAACAGCGGCCCGTTCTCACCGTGGCCGACGCGGACCATGCCGGGCTCGGAGGCGTGGCAGCGGATGCACGCCTCACCGTCGAACTGGGCGCGGGTCAGGCGGGTGACGTCGATGTCGTCGGCGGCGAGGGGGTCGGCGGCGAGCACCTGGGCGACGCCGGCCCGGGTGACCGGCTGCTTGAGGCAGTTCCGGCAGCTGATCGGCTCGTCGGTGGCGGTGTAGGCGCCGGCGTTGGTACGGGTCTGGCAGATGACGTAACCGGCGAGAGCGGCGTGAACGATGCCGGACCGGGTGTTGCGCAGGTTGGTACTGTGCATACAGATCACTTCCTGTTGAGGCAGGTGGGGATCGAGGGCCTGTTCGGTGTCTCACCACCGGGCAGGCCCGCTTTCTTGTCTGGCTACTAGGTCACTAGTGAACTATTGGTGACCGGAAGTACACGGATATGAAAGACAAGGTTCGCGTATGACCGGCCACTTCCACGGAACGCGGCCGACCGGGCACGCTCGTGGAACTCGGTTGACCGGGCGTCTCCGCCGAGGACGGCTGATTGGGGACTCTCGTGGAGCACAGCCGTGAGGGGCACGGCCGTGGGGCGTCCCGGCGTCTCCGCCGCCACGATCGACGACGGCCCAGACCGGCGGAGCTCGCGGCCCCACGCGCTCCACCTGGTCCTTCCGGCTCTCGCCTCCTGGGGGATCGCTCTTGTCCTGCTGGGGTGTCCCGCGTCGACGGGGGCCGTGGCGGCCCTGGTCGCCGCCGCGACCGTACTGCTCGTGGCGGTGACGGTGCCCGCGGACGGCATCGCCGGCTGGCGGAACGTGGTGCTCGCGGTGCTGGTGTGCGTGGCGGCCGTGGCCGGGACGGTCGCCTTCCACGTGCACGCGACCGGTACGGGGCCGGTGGCCGCCCTGGCGGCCGAACGGGCCTCGGCACTGGTGGAGGCGGTGGTGACGGACGATCCTCGGCGGCGAGTGCAGCATGGGGGAGTCTCCCGTAGAGAGAGCTTCGTGGTGCCCGCGCGGATCGAGGTGATCGAGACGGCCACGGGCAGGGTGACGTCACGGGCTCCGGTGGTGCTGCTCACGTCGGGAGAGGCGTGGCGGACCTTACTGCCCAGCCAGCGGATCGCCGTTCGGGGACGGTTCGGCCCGGCGGACGTGAGTGAGTTGCTCGCCGCGGTGGTGCTGGTACGAGGCCCGCCACGGGTCCTGAGCGGGCCCTCGTGGATCCAGCGCGTGGCGGGGGAGCTCAGATCGGGGCTGCGCGAGGCCGCGGATGTGCTGCCCCTCGCGCAGCGCGGCCTGTTGCCGGGGCTGGTGGTCGGCGACGTGTCCCGGATGGACGAGCAGGTCAAGGCCGACTTCAAACAGGCCGGACTCAGTCATCTCACCGCCGTCTCCGGAGCCAATCTCGCGATCGTGGCCGGAGCGGCGATCGCGCTGGCCCGGGTGGCGGGGTTGCCCCTCGCGGTCCGGGGGGTGCTGGCCGTGCTCGCCATGCTTTCCTTCGCGATCGTCGCGCGCCCGTCGCCCAGTGTGCTCCGCGCCCTCCTGATGGGAGGCGTCGCCGCCGTGGCGCTCGGCACCGGCCGCTCACGCGACGGCGTCACGGCCCTGTCTGTGACCGTTCTGGGGCTGATCCTCTTTGACCCCGTCCTCGCCAGGTCCTACGGCTTCGCCCTGTCGGTCTGCGCCACCGCCGGCATCCTGGTCCTCGCTCCCCGATGGCGAGACCGGCTCGCGGCGCGCCTGCCCCGCTGGGCGGCGGAGGCGATCGCCGTGCCGACGGCGGCACAGGCCGCCGTCACCCCGGTGCTGGTTCTGATGTCCGGGCAGCTGGCTCCGGTGGCGATCCCCGCCAACCTGCTCGCGGGCCCCGCCGTCGCGCCCGCCACCCTGCTGGGCTTCGTCGCGGCGCTGACGGCACCCCTGCACATGGGCATCGCGCGGCTGCTGGTCCGACCGGCGGGTCTGGCCACCGGATGGATCGTCGAGGTGGCGGAGCACGCTGCCGGACTCCCGCTGGGTGTGCTTCCCTGGCCCGGCGGTCTCGTCGGGCTGACCGCCTTGGCCGTCGCAGCCCCGCTCGCCGTTCTGACGCTGCGGTACCGGTGGTCGCGCAGACTCGCCTTGGCCGGGTTGACCGGAGCGGCCGTCACCGTCCTCGTGGCCGGATCGGTGGTGGCCCGCTGGCCACCCAGGGGGTGGCTGCTGGTCGCCTGTGACGTCGGCCAGGGGGACGCGCTGCTGGTCGCCGCAGGGCCCGGCCGGGCCGTGGTGGTGGACGCCGGTCCCGACCCGGTGCTGATGGATCGGTGCCTGAGATCCGCAGGGGTGCGGCAGGTGCCGCTGGTCATCCTCACCCACCCTCACTTCGACCATGTGGGTGGGCTGGACGGCGTCTTCCGCGGGCGCGCGGTGGGAGCGGTGGTGGTCACCCCGTATCGGGGCGCCGAGCGTGAGAACGCCCGGCTGAGCGCCGACCTCGCCCGCCGCCGGACCGTCGAATGGGCGGCGAGGCCGGGGGTGGGCTGGCGGTTCGGCCCCTCCGAGCTCACCGTCATCGGCCCACCGGCTGACACATCGCAGACAGGGGGAGGGGAGGGGAGCGACCTCAACAACGCCAGCGTCGTGGTGCATGTGCGCTGGGCGCGGGGAACGGCGTTGCTCAGCGGAGACATCGAGACTGAGGCACAGGCCGAGCTGTTCCGGCGTGGCCTGCCGAAGGTGGACATCCTCAAGGTTCCTCATCACGGATCGGCCAGGTACGATCCTGCGTTCTTCGCGGCGACCGGTGCCCGTGCCGCGCTGATCAGCGTCGGCGCGGGCAACGACTACGGCCATCCCGCTCCGTCGACCCTCGCCGGGCTGAACCGCCTCGGCGCGCGGATCTACCGGACGGACCTGTCGGGAGACCTCGCCGTGGTGGCCGGTGAAACCGGGTTGGCCGTCGTCCCCCGAGGCCGTTGACCTGGTGCGGTGATCTCATGTTTTCACCGGATCGGGTGTACTCCGCGCCGGTGCGGTGAGTGGTGACGTCGGTCTGACCGGCGTCGGTGAACGACCACGGCCCGGTGAACGACCACGGCCCGGTGAACGACCACGGCCCGGTGAACGGCCGCGACCCGGTGAACATCCGTGGTCACCGCACCGGCGACCACGGTCCGCCGGCCGTCCTTCAGATGACTTCCTGGGTTCACACGCGGGTGAGGCGGGCGTAGCTTGAGCCTGTGGCCGACATCGGCCGCTGATGACCACATCCGATCGAGGGGGCATGGACCGCGAAAAGATCACTCTCAGTGGCGCTCAGGAGACCATGCTCGCCACGCTGTACGGCCACGCGCTGGACAGCCGCTCGCCGAACTCCGTGCTGCACGACGACGAGGCCGACCGGACGGTCCGGCGCATCGACTACGACTTCCGCAAGACGGGGGTGAAGGGCACGACCGCGGCCGGCGTCGCGCTCCGTGCCAGGCAGCTCGACGACTGGACCGCCGAGTTCCTGGCCGGCCACCCGGAGGCCACTGTGCTGCACCTGGCCTGTGGCCTGGACGCCCGGGTCCACCGGCTCGGCCCGCCGCCGTCGGTCCGCTGGCTCGACGTCGACTACCCCGAGGTGATCGAGCTGCGCGAGCGGCTGCTGCCGCGACCCGCGGGAGACTACCGGATGATCGGTGCCTCGGTGACCGGAGAGGAGTGGCTTGACGAGGTGCCCGACGACCGCCCGACCGTGGCCGTTTTCGAGGGCCTGACGATGTATCTGCACAAGGAGGACGGCAAGCGACTCATCCAGCGGATCACCGGACGGTTTCCCGGCGGGCAGTTGCTTTTCGACTGCTACGGCACGCTGGGCATCCGGTTGCAGAAGCTGGTGCCCGCGGTGCGTAACGCCGGCGCGACGCTGTACTGGGGCGTCGACGACCCGTATGAGATCGAGGGCTGGCACGACGGGCTGAAGTGCCTCGACGTGCTGCGCAGCGTCGACATGCCGGGCCTGGACAAACTGCCCGCGTCGGGCCGGTGGGGCATGTGGGTGATGGCGCGCATCCCAGGCTTCCGGGACATAGGCTGGATCTTGCGCTACCGCTTCTAAGGATCTCTCGGTCCGCAACCTGGAGACGGTCACATCGGCCATCGCCGCCCCGCCCACGCGAGGCGGTGGCCGGACCGGCTCTTCCGTCCCCCCGCTGACGTTCTCAACTCACCTGCATTCGAATTGCGAATCGCTTGCTGATTGCGATTCGGCCACCGGTACATGGCATGCTGCTGAGCATGGCGGCAACCGACCCAGCACCCGTGACCTTGGTAGTCGGCGACGAGGAGTTGCTGGCCGACCGCGCGGTGGGTGAGGTGATCGCCGCGGCGCGGGCGGCCGACCCAGGCGCCGAGGTCCACGACCTGATCGGCGGGAAGGTCGAGCTCGGGGAGCTGACCCGGCTGACCTCGCCGTCGCTGTTCGGCGACAGCTCGGTGGTGGTGATCCGTTCGGCCCAGGACGTCGTCAAGGACGTCGCCGCCGAGATCGTCTCCTACACCGCCAATCCGGCGGAGGACACCGTGCTGGTCCTGGTCCACCCCGGCGGGGTCAAGGGGAAGGCCATGGTCGACGGGGTCAGGAAAGCCGGTGCCCGCGTGGTCACCGTCACCAAGATGACCAAACCGGCCGAGCGGCTCGCGTTCGTCAAGGCCGAGCTGAAGCGGGCCGGCCGGACCATCGGGGGTGACGCGGCCGGTGCCCTGCTCGAAGCGGTCGGCAACGACCTGCGGGAGCTCGCCGCCGCCTGTGGTCAGCTGGCCTTCGACACCCCGGGCAAGACCATCGACGGGGCGGCCGTGGCCCGTTATCACCGGGGGCGGGCGGAGGTCAGCGGGTTCACCGTGGCGGACTCCGCGGTCGAGGGCCGTCTGGGGGACGCTCTTGAGCAACTCCGCTGGGCACTCGCCACCGGTACGGCCCCGGTCCTCCTGGTGAGCGCGGTCGCCGGCGGCCTGCGCTCGCTGGCCAAGGTGGGGGGCGCCCCTCGCAACCTGCGCGGTGGGCAGCTCGCCAGCCACCTCGGCATGCCACCCTGGAAGATCGGCAGAGCTCAGCAGCAGCTGAACGGCTGGGGCCCCGACGGCATCGCCCGCGCGCTCCAGGCGGTGGCCAGGGCCGACGAGCAGGTCAAGGGGGGCGGTGCGGATCCCGCCTATGCGCTGGAGTACATGATCCAGACCGTTGTCGCCAGCCGCACCGGCCGTTAGCGCGGTCGTGACCAGCGCCGGCCGGGGTCTGTGACGCCTCCGGCCGAAACGGCGCGGCGCGCGAGATCCGGAGGACGGGGACGCCGGAAGGCGGTGACGGTGGTGCCGGAAGGCGGTGCCACGGCGGAAGGCGGTGCGGCGGCGGGCGGCCGACGGTGCGCGGTGCGGCGTGTGACGCCAGAAAGCCGCACCCCCCGGCGGGGAGTGCGGCGTCCGGAAGAACCTGGGTTACTTGGCGGCCGACAGGGCGGCGACGCGCTGGGCGATCGCCGACTTGCGGTTGGCGGCCTGGTTCTTGTGGATCACGCCCTTGCTGGCGGCCTTGTCCAGCTGGCGGGAGGCGGCGCGCATGAGCTCGACGGCCTCGTCGGCCTTGCCCTGATCGGCGGCCTCGCGGAACTTGCGGACGGCCGTCTTCAGGGACGACTTGACAGCCTTGTTGCGCAGCCGGGCCTTCTCGTTCTGCCGGTTGCGCTTGATCTGGGACTTGATGTTCGCCACGAAGAAGCCTCGGTGAATGTCGTCGGAGTGGGGCGCGCGGGCAGAGAGGGCGCGCCACACGCAGTTCAATAAGCTACCAACCATCCAGGTGGTCGCTCAAATCGACAACCTGGACAGAGGGATGCCGGATCAGTTTACCGTGCTCCCGCCACGCCCGGAACCACGCCTCACCGGCGGTACCAGGCCCGGTCGTACTCCGCCCAGTCGTCGGCGGTGGCCGCGAAGTCGACGTAGAGCGCGAGGCCGAACCGTTCCCGGTGCCTTCCGTACGAGGTCAGGGCCAGTCGCGCGCCCTCCGCCGCGGTCGCCACGCTCTCCGCCGCGTCACTCCACGCCACGCCGTGGTCGTGGTAGGCGGGTGCGCCGAGCAGCACGGTCTTCTCCTCGGGCACGAGCTCCAGCGCCAGGGAGCCCTGCCGGACGACATGGCCGCCGTAGAGCAGTTCGGAGGGGAGGAAGGAGTCGTAGGTCATGATCGCCACCTGGTCGGTGCGTGCCACGACCTCCCGGAAGTAGGCGGGCGACCAGTACTTGTCATGGCCGATGACCGTGCGGACGGCCGGGCGGGTGAGCGGGAACGGCTCGATCTGCGGGGTCGAGGTGGAGACCAGGCCGTCACCGACGATCGGGCGGGTCCGCGTCAACAGGTCCAGGAAGTCGGTGTCGTCGTCTCCGAGCGGCTCGAAGTTGTAGTGCACGCCGTCGAAGCCGAGCGCCATGACGGCGCTGACGCCGTCCAGTACCCGTTGCCTGGCGGCCGGGTCGTCGAGATCCAGGGCTCCGTCGACCTTCTGGCCAAGCCACGCCGACACCCGGACCTTCGGCAGCTCCGCGCGCCACCACTTCAGGAAATTTTGTGCTTTGGGGTATTTAGTCGGAGAAAGTGTGCCGTCGACGTCGAACGGACCCGAGTGGACGTAGACGTCCTTGATCCCGGTCTTGCGCAGCCGTACGGCCAGGGCCTTCACGTCGGCGGCGTCCTTACGGCCGTCCACCCAGGCGTGGCCGAGCCAGAGGGCGTCGTGGCCGGTGCTCTTGGCCCAGGAGGCGGGTGTCCCGGTAAACTGGGTCGTGAGGGTGACCGCGGCCACCCCGGGCAGCACGAGGAGCAAGGCGGCCACCGCCACGAGAAACCGCAGGCCGCGCTCTGCTCTGGTCCGGGCAATCACCTGGACATGTCACCATGGAAGACGGCTGGCATGCCAGTCGTAGATCGTCATCAATCCCGTCGAAACGGACACCGGTGCGCATTCAGCCTGGCCAGACCGATCCCGCGGTGATCCGCAACTTCTGCATCATCGCGCACATCGACCATGGTAAGTCGACGCTTGCCGACCGCATGCTGCAGATCACCGGTGTGGTCGACGACCGTTCCATGCGCGCCCAGTACCTCGACCGGATGGACATCGAGCGCGAGCGCGGTATCACGATCAAGTCGCAGGCGGTCCGGCTGCCGTGGCGGATGGACGGCGCCGACTACGTCCTCAACATGATCGACACTCCCGGGCACGTGGACTTCACCTACGAGGTCTCGCGCTCGCTCCAGGCGTGCGAGGGCGCCATCCTGCTGGTCGACGCCGCGCAGGGCATCGAGGCGCAGACCCTGGCCAACCTCTACCTGGCCATGAACAACGACATGACGATCATTCCGGTGCTCAACAAGATCGACCTTCCGGCCGCCCAGCCGGAGAAGTACGCCGCGGAGATCGCCCACCTCATCGGCTGTGAGCCGGAGGAGGTCCTCAGGGTCTCCGGCAAGACCGGCGTGGGAGTCAGGGAACTGCTCGACCACGTCGTCAACAGCGTTCCGGCCCCGGTCGGCGCGGCCGACGCGCCGGCCCGCGCGCTGATCTTCGACTCCGTCTACGACACCTATCGCGGTGTGGTCACCTACGTCCGGGTCATGGACGGGCACCTGGGCAAGCGCGAGCGCATCCTGATGATGTCCAGCGGCGCGGCCCACGAGACCCTGGAGATCGGCGTCATCTCCCCCGAGCCCAAGGTCGCCGAGAAGGGCCTGGGGGTCGGTGAGGTGGGCTACCTGATCACGGGCGTGAAGGACGTGCGCCAGTCGCGGGTCGGTGACACGGTCACCTCCGGCACCCGGCCCGCCGCCTCGCCGCTCAGCGGCTACGACCACCCCAAGCCGATGGTGTTCTCGGGCCTCTACCCGATCGACGGCGACGACTATCCCGAGCTCCGCGAAGCCCTGGACAAGCTCCAGCTCAACGACGCCGCGCTGGTGTACGAGCCGGAGACCTCCGCGGCCCTCGGCTTCGGCTTCCGCTGCGGGTTCCTCGGCCTGCTCCACATGGAGATCGTCCGGGAGCGCCTGGAGCGCGAGTTCAACCTCTCGCTCATCTCCACCGCGCCCAACGTGGTCTACCGAGTGATCATGGAGGACGGCAAGGAGGTCGTCGTCACCAACCCCTCGGAGTTCCCCTCGGGCAAGGTCGAGACGGTCTTCGAGCCGATGGTGAAGGCGACCGTGCTTGTCCCGTCGGAGTTCATCGGCGCGATCATGGAGCTCTGCCAGAACCGCCGGGGCAACCTGCAGGGCATGGATTACCTGTCGGAGGACCGCGTCGAGATCCGCTACACCATGCCGCTCGGCGAGATCATCTTCGACTTCTTCGACCAGCTCAAGTCCCGCACGCGTGGTTACGCCTCGCTCGACTACGAACCCTCGGGCGAGCAGGAGTCCGAGCTGGTCAAGGTCGACATCCTGCTCCAGGGCGAGGCCGTTGACGCCTTCAGTGCCATCGTCCACAAGGACAAGGCGTACGCCTACGGTGTCGAGATGGCCAAGAAGCTCCGCGAGCTCATCCCGAGGCAGCAGTTCGAGGTGCCGATCCAGGCCGCGATCGGTGCCCGGGTCATCGCCCGCGAGAACATCCGCGCCATCCGCAAGGACGTCCTCGCCAAGTGCTACGGCGGAGACATCTCCCGCAAGCGCAAGCTGCTGGAGAAGCAGAAGGAGGGCAAGAAGCGGATGAAGATGGTCGGCCGCGTCGAGGTGCCTCAGGAGGCCTTCGTCGCCGCGCTCTCCACCGAGTCCGCCGGCGACAAGTCCAAGAAGTAGCCTCCCGCCCGTCGTCCGGGACGGGCTCGGCGGCGGGTCTCCGCGACAGGTCTCCGTACGGAGCGGCGGCGGCCGGGCCGTACCCCGTGGGGTGGGCGGGTGGATTATCGGCTCGCCCTGAAGGGTGAATAGGGCTAACGTCTATTTATGCGTGTCATCACCGTTAATGTGGGCTTGGTCGTCGACGCGGCCTGGGCGGGCAAGCTCAACCGGACCGCGATCGACAAATCGGCGGTGGACGGCCGGGTCAGGGTGGAGGACAACGGCCTGGCCGGTGACGAGCGGGGCGACCAGGTGAACCACGGCTCGTCCGACCAGGCGGTCTACTCCTACGCACGCGAGGACTACGACTGGTGGCAGGAGGAGCTGGGCCGCGAACTGCGCGACGGCCAGTTCGGGGAGAACCTCACCACCGAGGGGATCGACGTCAACGGCGCCATGCTCGGTGAGCGCTGGCGGGTCGGCACCGCGCTCCTGGAGGTCACCCGCCCCCGGGTACCGTGCGTGGTGTTCCGCAACTGGATGGGTGAGCAGGGCTGGATCAAGCGCTTCACCCAGGTCGGCAGGGTCGGCGCCTACCTGCAGGTGATCGAGCGGGGTGAACTGGGCCGGGGCGACACGATCGAGATCGTCGCACGGCCGGACAACAGCGTCACGGTCACCGAGGCCTTCCGCGCCTACCACGGAGACAAGGAGCTGATGCGCCGCCTGCTGGCCTCCCCGGGCCGTTCCGCCCGGTGGGAGAAGGTCGCCGAACGGGTTCTGGGCAGCGTGGCGCCCTAGCCCCCGAGCCTTTGCGGTTGCGGCGGAGGCGTGCGGGGAGCGCCGAGTCGTAAGGGTCGGCCTACCGGCGACCCTGCCCGGGGTTCCCGGAGCACGGGCCTGGGCGATGTAGGTGTCAACGGTCTACCGGCATTCGCTGCGTGGACGCGGCCGGCTCGCTACCGTCGAAACCTGTGGAGCAGCAGGCTTTTTGCAACCGGTGCGGCACGCGGACGGTCGGACTGCCGAGATGTCCCCGATGTGGTGCCCCGACCGAACAGCCACCCCCTTTCCCACCCCCTCCGCCCCCCGCCATTCCGGCCGAAGGCCCGGCCGTCCCCGCGGGGCCGTGGGACGGCTCGCAGCGGGGTGGCCCCGAACCCGGCCCGTGGCAGGGCCCGCAGCCGGATCCGTGGGGAGGCGGACCCCGGCCGGGTCCTCAGTACGGTGTCCAGCCTGGTTCCCAGCCGGGTCCGTGGCCGGACCCGCAGCGGCGGGAGCGGGGTGACATCGGACCAGGGGAGTGGTCCCCGCCTCCCGCGTCCGATGGTTCCGGCGAGGTGTGGCAGGGCGAGAGGGGGCGCAGAACGTGGCCGTTGGTCGTGGCCGCAGCCGCGCTGCTGGTCGCGGTAGGGGTCGTGTGGTTCGCCGTGCGCGGCGACGGCTCCGGTTCGGCCTCAAGCGCCAACCCCGCGTCCGGGGGGCGGTCCGAGCCGCGGCCCGAGAAGCAGGGCGGGGAGGCGGCGGAGAGCCCGGACTCCGGCGACACGGATCAGGACGGGCGGTCCGATCCGTCCAGCCGGCCGGACCAGGCCGACCGGCTGCAGGCCCGGGCACTCGACTCCCTGCTCACCGACAGCGGCGGGAGCAGGTCGGGTCTCGGCCCCGCTCTTAACAGGCTGCGGTCGTGCTCCGGCACCGCCGACGGGCTCGCGGCGGTCCGCCGGGTCACCGAGGCCAGGCGCGAGCAGGTCACCCAGCTCCAGGCGCTTTCCGTCGACGCGCTGGACGGCGGGGCCGCGGTCAAGGAGGGACTGGCCGCGGCCCTCACCGCCTCACGCGACGCCGACGAGGCGTTCCTCAGGTGGGCGACCCGCCAGGACGGCGACTGCCGTACCGACTGGAGCGGTGACCAGGACTACCGGAACGGCCTGTCGCACTCCGGGAGGGCCACCGACGCCAAGCGGGGCTTCCTGGAGCTGTGGAACCCGCTCGCCGAGCGGTACGGTCTGCCCCGGCGCGCCGAGCACGAGATCTAATACGGTGACCGCGGGCGTTCCCCCTGTGGTCACCGTGGCGGTCTCTAGGACACCAGGGCGGCGAGTGCCGCCACCGCCTCGGCGATGGCGGCGACCGAGGCGACCCGGGCCGCCATCCTGGACAGGGAGCCGGACAGGTAGTCCTGGTCGGGATTCTCCTCCTGAAGTTCGGCCTCGACCTGGTCGGCGTCCCTGAGCACCGGCCGGGTGTCGCCGAGTTCGGCGGCGTGCCGCCGTACCAGGTCGCGGATGAGGGCGAGCAGTTCGGTGGTGCGGTCCCCGCTCGTGGCGGCGCCGGTGTGCTGCACGGCCTGGGCACCGGCCCCGGCGGCCATCGGGCCGTTGAAGGTGCCGCCGGTGATGTGGAAACCGCTGTTGTCCTGGGTCACTTGTCTCCTCCGTGCTGGGTCGCGTTCGCTCCGGGCCCGGCGGCGACCGGGCCGTTGAAGGTGCCGCCGGTGATCAGGGCGCCGTTGTTGATGAGGTTCGTGGCCTGCGCCCGGTATTCGCGGGTGTCGATCTTCTTGGACTCCAGGTAGTCGAGGACCGCCTCGGTGAGCCGCCGTTCGATGAGCTTGGTGTACTTGTCGGTGTCGAGTCGCTGGATGAACCCGCCCCGGCCGTAGGCGGATCCCAGCTCCCGCACGCTCTCCCGCGCGCCGAAGGGGTAGACGGGGAGTTCGGCGGGGTTCCGCGTCTCCCGCTGCCACTGGATCGCCCGGACCCCGGCGCGGATGAGCCGTAACGGTGCGAAGAGCGTGTCGGCGACCAGGTCCAGTTTGCCGCGGCTGACCGCCCGCCAGACGAGCGCCGGCCTGGTCAGGTTGGGCAGTTCGTCGACGATGTGGTACTCGCGGAGGATCGGCGGCAGCACGGTCAGCACGAACTGCGTGTAGAGCATCCGTCCCTCGACCGCGAGATGGATGAAGGCGGAGATCACGATCTCCCTGTCCTCGCCGGGGGCGAGGAGGAGGCCGTTGGAGCCGATCATCTCCTGACCGTCGGTGCCGACGGTGACGCGCTGGTAGTACTTCAGGCTGCCCTGCGGCTGCCGGGTCGCGTCGCTGATCACCTCCGGCGGGGCGGCGAAGTGCGGCCAGCCGTTCGCGGTGTTGATCAGCGGATGGCTCTGCCCCTCCCAGCGGCGCGGGGCGCCCGAGCCGGGCCAGTCGAGCCGGGTGAACGTGCCCCGGGCGGTGAGGTGGTCGCCGACGTGCATCTGGGTGAGCCGCTCCGGAGCCGCGTTGACCGCGTCGCGCATCTCCAGCAGCCGCCGCCTGACGAAGGAGTGCAGGTCCACCGGGTCGATCTGCACGTATGGGCGGGGCGAGGCCGACGGGGCGTTGTCGGAGTGCGTCAGCCGGTCCATCTCCGCCACGATCGACCACGAGCGCCGTACGGGGCCCGCGCCGATGAACGGGTTGTCGGTGCCGAAGAGCGTGATGTTGCCCCACTGCGCCTGATCGAGGTAGGCCGTGCGGCTGCGCTGCCGGCCCGTGTCCACGCCGGCCCCGGCGGGGGCGCCGGGGCGCAGTTCGGTGGTCAGCGCCAGGTAGCGCTGGATCCGGTAGCCGACCGCGATGGCCAGGGGGGCGAGCGTGATCAGCAGGACGAACAGGAGACTCCCCCCGAGCTGTGTCACGGACGGCGACGTGCCCGTCTCCAGGTCGAAGGCCGCCGCCGGGCTGAGCAGGGAGAGGACGCTCGCCCAGACCAGGAAGAGGAGGAACCCCATGAGGTTGACCAGGGCCCAGAGGGTCAGCAGCACCCGCCAGATCAGCGGTCCCCGCCGGACGCGGGGAAGGGACAGCAGCGCCAGGGGGAGCAGGGAGAACATCCAGAGCCCGCCGGCGAGGCAGAGGACGAACATCGACACGGTGATCAGAGCGTCGCGGATCAGGGCCATCCGCTGGGCCCGCAGGCAGTGCGACAGCACGGGGGTCAGGTCGAACCCGGCGTAGGACGGGGCGACGGCACGGTAGGGGTCGCCCAGCAGTTCGTTCAGTACGCCGTCGCGGAAGCGGTCGTCGAGGTAGGCGCCCGCGGACAGGTAGCGGGTGGCGTTCTGCAGGGGTGGTGTGGCCCGGTCGCCGCCGGCGGGGGCTGCATGGCTCATCGGCTCTCCGAAGGGGGGACGCATAGCGATATGCCGGAAAGATCAACCACACAGCGTGTACCACTTTCCCCCTGAGGGTGACCGGAACCGAACGTCAAGTTGGAGTCCAGGTTCGGCCTGTCCGGCTCTGAGGTGTCCGATACGCTCCCGCATGGGATAGGAGCTCATCCGTGCCCGCTGTGCGGGGCACCGCGAGCGGAGCGGCAGACTTGGTGTCGTGCCATCCACACTTCCCGACGGCGATCCCGTACCGGCCTCAGGCAGCCTCCCCGACAGCGCGCTCCACGGGCTGGGGGAGCGGCCCTTCGGCTTCTACGTCCACGTGCCCTTCTGCGTGACCCGCTGCGGCTACTGCGACTTCAACACCTACACGGCCTCCGAGCTCGGCCCCGGCGCCTCGCACCGGGACTACGCCGACACCGCGGTCGACGAGGTACGGCGTGCGCGGGCCAACCTCGGCGAGGCGGACCTCCCGGTCGAGACCGTGTTCTTCGGCGGCGGCACCCCGACCCTGCTGCCCGCGGCCGACCTGGTCCGGATCCTGGGCGTGATCGAGCGGGAGTTCGGCCTCGCCCCCGGGGCCGAGGTGACCACCGAGGCCAATCCGGAGTCGGTGGACCGGGCATATCTGGCGGAGCTGCGCGCCGGAGGGTTCACCCGGATGAGCTTCGGCATGCAGAGCGCCCGCGAGCACGTGCTGCGGGTGCTGGAGCGCGGGCACACCCCCGGGCGTCCCGCGCGTGCCGTGCGGGAGGCGCGGGAGGCCGGGTTCGACCACGTCAATCTGGACCTGATCTACAGCACGCCGGGGGAGAGCGACGACGACTGGCGCGCCTCGCTGGCCGCCGCCGTCGAGGCGGGGCCCGACCACGTGTCGGCCTACTCTCTGATCGTGGAGGACGGCACCAGGCTGGCGGCCAGGATCCGGCGTGGCGAGCTGCCGATGCCCGACGACGACGTGGCCGCCGACCGCTATCTCATCGCCGACGCCATGCTGGCCGAGGCCGGGTTCGCGTGGTACGAGGTGTCCAACTGGGCGACCTCGGAGGCCGGGCGCTGCCGGCACAACCTGCTCTACTGGACCGGCGGCGACTGGTGGGGTGTCGGCCCCGGCGCGCACAGCCACGTCGGCGGCACCCGGTGGTGGAACGTCAAACATCCGGCGGCCTACGCCCGTCGCCTCGCCTCCGGCGTCTCGCCCGCGCACGCGCGCGAGGTGCTGACCTCGCGGGACCGGGCGGTGGAACGGCTGATGCTGGAGCTCAGGCTCGCCGGCGGATATCCGCTGAAGGAGATCGAGCGTCCGCCGGTGGTCGCCCGGGCGCTGGCCGAGGGGTTGCTGGAGGTGGAACCGTTCAAGGCGGGCCGCGCGGTCCTGACGTTGCGCGGCCGTCTCCTGGCCGACGGGCTGGTGCGTGACCTGACGTGAGGCCGGGTGGCCGGAGCCGTCGCTCACGGCCCCTCGCGACGGGGGTGGGATCAGCCGTCCCGGCCGGGAACGGTCACGAAGTCGATCAACTCCTCGACCGGGCCGAGCAGCTCCGGCTCCAGATCCGCGTATGAGGTGACCGATCCGAGAACGCGGCGCCACGCGTCACCGGGCTCCGCACCCCAGCCCAGGGCGGCGATGACGCCCTCCTTCCAGGGGACGCCGCGCGGCACCGCCGGCCAGGCGGGGATGCCGAGCACCGACGGCTTGACCGCCTGCCAGACGTCCACGAACGGGTGTCCGACGATCAGCACGTGCGGGGAGGAGACCCGGGCGGCGATCCTGCTCTCCTTCGAGCCGGGGACCAGATGGTCGACGAGCACGCCCAGGCGGCGGTCCGGGCCGGGCTCGAACTCCTCGACGATCGAGGGCAGGTGATCGACGCCCTCCAGATACTCGACGACCACGCCCTCGACCCGCAGGTCGTGACCCCAGACCCTCTCCACGAGCGCGGCGTCGTGCACGCCCTCCACGTAGATCCGGCTCTCCCTGGCCACCCGGGCCCGCAGGCCCTCGACCACGATGGAGCCCGAGGCGCTCCGCCTCGGTCCCCGCGGCGCGGCGGCGGGCCGTACCAGTGTCACGACCTTGCCCTCCAGCAGGAAGGCGGCGCTCTCCAGGGGGAACACCCGCCGTCGCCCGAATCGGTCCTCAAGTGTGACGGCCTCCTTGTCGCAGGCCACCACGGCGCCGCAGAAGCCCCCTTCCGCGTCCTCCACGACCAGGTCCGGCTCCGCGGGAACCTCCGGGACACTCCCCTTCAGGGGACGCCGCCTGCTTCCCGCCAGAACGTCACGCTCGTACATCACCGACCGCCCACCCTCTCCTGTCAGGGATCAAGTGGACGGTAGCAAATCATCACCTGCCGTACGGTCCCTGCTGCCCCCACGGACCGGCCGCGGCAGCCTGGCGCTTGCGCGCGCCGCTCCGCTTGACCAGCACGATGATCGTCACGAGAACGGCCAGCAGGAAACCCGTGCCCGGCACCGCGATCAGCGCGATCGCGCCGCCCACCACCGAGTCGGCGGCGATCTCCTTGCCCACGCCGAACGTGGCGGCCGAACCCTCGGAGGCGGTGCAGGTGAGCTGGTAGTCGCCGGCCTTGTCCACCCCCACCCGCAGCGCCAGCTCCCACAGCACGCCGTCGTTGGTGACGGTCTGCTGCGTGCCCGGCTGCTGAAGTCGGACCGTTCCGGGGGCACCTTGGATCTGGCACTCGAACTTGGTGCCCTTGTCGGCGGAGACGTAGATGGCGGGTCTGTCCGCCGGGTTCAGCGTGACCGTCACGTTCTCGCCGGGGCCGAACGAGCTGGTGGGCGCGGCGTCGGTGACCGCGCTGAAGATGCCGCCGGCGAAGCCGGCCACGCCGACGATCACGCTGAGCACGAAGACGAGCCAGGCGCCGACGATCCAGCCGATGCCGGGCTTGACCTTCGGCTTCGGCGGAGGCCCCTGGGGGGCGCCGTATCCGGGGGGCGGGTAACCGTAGGGGGGGCCACCCTGGTACTGCTGCTGGTGCGGCTGGCCGTAGGGCTGCTGGGGGGCGCCGTATCCGGGCGGGCCCGAACCGGCGTCGCCCGAGGGGGATCCGAAATCATGGGACATATATCAAATTGTGGGGCTTACCGGTTGGATAGCGATAGCAGGTGACTTGATAACGACTTGGCCCCATCATCGTGCTGCCGTGTTATCGCACCCCGAGGACGGGAGCCGTACACTTGGCACTCGGGAACACAGAGTGCCAGACCTGACGTTTTCCCGTCCGAACGCAGGTAGGGAGGTGAGCACGTTGGTCGACGACCGTAAGCTGGCGGTCCTTCGGGCCATCGTCGAGGACTACGTGTCCACCAACGAGCCGGTGGGTTCCAAGGCCCTCGCGGACCGTCACAGCCTGGGTGTGTCGCCGGCGACCATCCGCAACGACATGGCGGTGCTGGAGGAGCAGGGCTACATCGCCCAGCCCCACACCAGTGCGGGCCGGGTGCCGACCGACAAGGGCTATCGGCTCTTCGTCGACCGGCTCTCGCAGGTCAAGCCATTGTCCGCCCCGGAGAGAAGGGCCATTGAGACCTTCCTCGCGGGCGCGGTCGACATCGACGACGTCGTGATGCGCACGGTCCGGCTACTGGCCCAGCTGACCCGCCAGGTCGCCGTGGTCCAGTACCCCACGATGACCAACTCCAAGGTGCGGCACGTCGAGCTGGTCCCGCTGAGCGAGCGCCGGCTGATGTTCGTGCTCATCACCAACACCGGGCGGGTCGAGCAGCGTGTGGTCGAGCTTCCCGACGTCGTCGACGAGAACCGCGTGGCCCACCTGCGCGCGACCCTCAACGCCTGTCTGGACGGCTGCGGTCTGGCGGGGGTCCCCGACATGGTCGCGGACCTGCCCGAGCGGCTTCCGGCGGAGGACCGGCCGCTCGCGGCCACGATCCTGTCGGTGCTGCTGGAGTCTCTTGTGGACCGGCACGATGAGAAGATCGTTTTTGCCGGGGCCGCCAACCTCGCGGGAGCCGACTTCACCGTCGGCCTGCGCGATGTGCTGGAGGCCCTGGAGGAGCAGGTGGTGCTCATGCGCCTGCTCGGCGAGACCTCGGATCTTTCGGCGCTGACGGTGCGGATCGGCTCGGAGAACCCCTACACCGGGCTTCAGGGCACATCCATCGTCGTCGCCGGATACGGTTCGGGGGACAAGCAACTGGCCCGGCTCGGTGTGCTGGGGCCGACGCGAATGGACTACCCGGTCACGATGGGCGCGGTGCGCGCGGTGGCACGCTACGTCAGCCAGATCCTGGCTGCATCCTAAGAGGTCAACTAAGTGGCTAAGAGCGACTACTACGGCACCCTCGGGGTACGCCGCGATGCCAGTGCGGAAGAGATCAAGAAGGCTTACCGCCGCCTGGCCAGGGAACTGCATCCCGATGTGAACCCCGATCCTGAGACTCAGGAGCGGTTCAAGGACATCACGCAGGCGTACGAGGTGTTGTCCGACCCCGGCAAGCGCCAGATGTACGACATGGGAGCCGATCCGTTCGCCGCCGGCGGCGGTGCGGGAGCCGGGGGGTTCGGCGCGGGTTTCCCGTTCAGCGACATCATGGACGCCTTCTTCGGCGCGGCCGGCGGTGGCGGAGGAGGGGGCCGAGGCCCACGTTCGCGCGCCCGCCGCGGCCGCAACGCCACCATCCGGGTGGAGCTCGACCTGCGGGAGTCGGCCTTCGGCACCACCCGTGAGCTGGTCGTCGACACCGCCGTGCTCTGCGAGGTCTGCACCGGCTCCGGCGCGGCCTCCGGCACCCACCCCGACACCTGTGACGTCTGCCACGGACGCGGTGAGGTCTCCCAGGTCACGCGGTCCTTCCTCGGTCAGGTCATGACGTCCCGCCCCTGTCCCCAGTGCGGCGGGTTCGGTTCGATCATCCGTCACCCCTGCCAGGAGTGCTCCGGCGACGGCCGGGTCCGCACCCGGCGGACCATCAAGGTCCGCATCCCCGCCGGGGTGGAGGACGGCACCCACATCCAGCTCGCCGGCGAAGGCGAGATCGGCCCCGGCGGAGGGCCGCCCGGCGACCTGTTCCTGGAGATCGTCGAGCGTCCGCACGACACCTTCGAGCGCCGCGGCGACGACCTGCACTGCACCGTGCAGATCCCGATGAGCGCGGCGGCCCTCGGCACGATCCTGACCATGGAGACGCTCGACGGCGCCGAGGAGCTGGACGTCCGGCCGGGCACCCAGTCCGGGCAGACCATCCCGCTGTACGGCCGGGGCGTCCAGCGTCTCAACGGGACCGGCCGGGGCGACCTGTTGATACACGTCAGTGTGGAGACGCCCAACCGTCTGGACCCCGCCCAGGAGGAGCTCCTGCGCGAGCTCGCCAAGCTCCGCGGCGAGGAGCGCCCGCCCGGCAAGTTCGCCCCGGGGCAGCAGAGCCTCTTCTCCCGTCTCAGGGACGCCTTCAATGGCCGCTGAGCGGGCCGCTCAGCGGGTCGTCCGGGTCGCCGGGGGCGCCCGGCGGGCCGCTGGCCGATGACCGTCCCGGTCTTCCTGGCCGAGGCCGCCGACCTGGCGCGACCGGAGTTCACCCTCGGCGGCCCCGAGGGACACCACGCGGCGGCGGTACGGCGGCTGCGCGCGGGGGAGCGGCTCGACCTCACCGACGGCGCGGGCGCCGTCGCCGAGTGCGTGGTCCGCGACGCGGGCAGGGACTCGCTCCGTGTCGAGGTGCTGCGCCGCTACGACGTGCCCCCGCCGAGCCCGCGCCTGGTCGTGGTGCAGGGGCTGCCCAAGGGCGACCGGGGTGAGCTGGCCGTGGAGATGATGACCGAGACCGGCGTCGACGTGATCGTGCCCTGGGCCGCGGCCCGGTCCGTCACCCGGTGGAAGGGCGACCGGGCGGCCAGGTCACTGGCCCGCTGGCGATCCACGGCGCGGGAGGCGGGCAAGCAGTCCCGCCGTTTCCACCTGCCCGAGGTGACCGAGCCCGCCGCCACCTCCGGCGTCGCCGCCCTGCTGGCGTCGGCCGCGCTCGGCCTGGTGCTGCACGAGGAGGCCGCCTCCCCCCTGTCCACCCTGGATCTGCCGACCGGCGGCGACATCGTGGTGGTGGTCGGGCCGGAGGGAGGGGTCGCCGAGGAGGAGATCGCCGCGTTCCGCGAGGCGGGAGCCGTACCGGTGCTGCTCGGACCGACGGTGCTGCGCACCTCGACGGCGGGGGTCGCCGCGGCGGCGGTGCTTCAGGCGCGCACCGGTCGCTGGTGACGGGCTAGCGCCCGCTGGGGGTCGGGGTCGCCGCCGCCGTCGGCAGCAGGGGCTGCCGGTTGTCCACCGGCGGCGGGCACTCGCCGACCGCGCACGGGGGGTCGGAGGGACCACCGGGCTCCGCGGGCGTCGGAGTCGGTGTCTCCGTCTCCTTGCACTCCTTGGGCAGTCCCTCCGGCTCGACCGTGGTGGCCGGCGTGGTGGGGCAGGTGGGCGACGGCGTGGGCTTCGGGGTCCTGGACGGCTTCGGGGTCGCCGTCGGGCTCGGGGCCGAGGTCTTGGACGGGCCGATCGACGGCGACGTGACGCCCGGCCTGATGACGGGCAGAGGCCGCTGATCTCTTTCCACGGGTGGGCGCGAGGTGGCCGACATCTCCGGCGAGGTCGACTCGGTGAAGTTGACCTCCCCGCTCGTGACCTGCTCGGTCACCTGCTCACGCAGTTGCGGGACCACCATGACGACGGTGGCCGCGACGAGGACGGCCCCGGCGACCGAGGCCCCGGCGCGCCACCACATCAGCCCGCGGAGCCCCCGTCTCTCTATCCGGGTGCGGATGATCTCCAGCCCGTCGGGGGAGGGAACGACCGAGTTCGCCTCCGCGTTCAGGGCACGGCGGAGCAGCTCGCCGTACTCATCATCGGGAGAGTCGGTCATGACAGTTGCTCCAGTGAGGTTCGTAGGGCGGCCATGCCACGAGCCGTGTGACTCTTGACCGCACCCTTGCTGATGCCCATGGCATGGGCGATCTGCGCCTCGGACAGGTCGCCGTAGTAGCGCAGAACCAGTGCCTCGCGCTGTCGCGCGGGCAGGCCGCGAAGCGCCTCGATGACGGCCGACCGTTCCAGCTCGCCGATCGCGCCGTTCTCGGCGCTGGGCGCGTCGGGCAGTCCCTTGGGGGCGTACTTCTCCACGACCGCTCGATGCCGAAGCACCGAGCGCGATCGGTTGACGACCGATTGGCGCAGGTAGGCGAGTGCCTTGTCGGTGTCGCGCAGTCGACGCCAGGCGCCATGGATGGCGACGAACGCGTCCTGCACGACCTCCTCCGCGGTTGCGATATCGCGGACGAGCAACACTGCGAGACGCACAAGAGACCGATAGTGCGCGCTGTAGAGCGCGGTAACGGCCATGTCGGCATCCCATCCGACGGGCACCGCCCCGAGCGACCTGTCGGCCACGAGGGTCTCGGTGGTCACATCAGTAGGACGCTCGGCCTTCCCAGAGGGTTTACGCTCTTCCGGTTCATTAGGGGGCATGACCCAGTCGTGTCCTCGCCAGGCGGCCATATCGCGCTAATCGCATGGTCTGTCGTTGTTGAAGTTTTGCATACCCACCTTATCCGGGTGGATCTTTCTTTGCCGACGATGAACCATCACCGATTGACAACGTCACCACGGGATAGGGTGCCTGCATGGTGAGCGAAGCCGACTGCCTGTTCTGCAGGATCGCAGCCGGGGAGATCCCCGCGAAGATCGTCCATGAGACCGACCGCACCCTGGCCTTCCGGGACGTCAATCCCCAGGCGCCGACCCACGTGCTGGTGATCCCCAAGGAGCACTACCCGGACGCGGCGGCGCTGGCCGAGGCCGACGACGGGCTCGCCGACGACGTGTTCAAGGCGGCGCACGCGGTCGCGGAGCAGGAGGGCATCGCGGGCTCGGGGTACCGGGTGGTTTTCAACACCGGCCCCGAAGCGGGTCAGACCGTCTTCCACGTGCACGGACACGTGCTCGGCGGGCGCGGCATGGCCTGGCCGCCCGGGTAAAACCGGCAGGCGCGATCGCGCGGATCACGGATACGATGGCGTGGAAGTGACACGCCGATATCTGGAGGCGAACAGGCCGTAAGGCCCGCCCATGTCCGAGACAAACGATTCCAGCAGAACCCCCCAGCCTAGGTCGAAGGGGCCCAGTCGGACCCAGGCAAAGGTGGTGATTCCGGACGAGCATTCGATGGTGAGCCTGCTGGGCTCAGGTGACGAGCTGTTGCGGGTCATCGAGGCCGCCTTCCGCGCCGACGTTCACGTCCGGGGCAACGAGATCACCATCACCGGCAGTCCGGAGGAGAGCAGCGTCCTGGTGCGCCTCTTCGAGGAGCTGTCCGAACTCGTCCGGGGAGGGGCGGAGCTCAGCACGGACGCTGTGGAACGCAGCATCGCGATGCTGCGGATGACCTCCGACCGCCCCGCCGAGGTGCTCTCCCTCGACATCATCTCCTCACGGGGCCGGACGATCCGCCCGAAGACCGTGAACCAGAAGCGCTACGTCGACGCGATCGACCGGCACACCATCGTCTTCGGTATCGGCCCGGCCGGCACCGGCAAGACCTACCTGGCGATGGCCAAGGCCGTCAGGGCGCTGCAGGAGAAGAAGGTCAACCGGATCATCCTCACCCGCCCGGCGGTCGAGGCCGGCGAACGGCTCGGCTTCCTGCCCGGCACCCTCTACGAGAAGATCGATCCCTACCTGCGCCCACTCTACGACGCGCTGCACGACATGCTCGACCCCGACTCCATCCCCCGGCTGATGGCCGCGGGCACGATCGAGGTCGCCCCTCTGGCCTACATGCGCGGCCGTACGCTCAACGACGCCTACATCATCCTGGACGAGGCGCAGAACACCTCGCCGGAGCAGATGAAGATGTTCCTGACGCGACTGGGGTTCAACTCGAAGATCGTCGTCACCGGTGACGTCACCCAGGTCGACCTGCCCGGAGGCACGCAGAGCGGCCTGAAGGTCGTTCAGGAGATCCTCGACGGCATCCCCGACATTCACTTCAGCCGGCTGACCAGCGCCGACGTGGTACGGCACAAGCTGGTCAGCGACATCGTGGATGCCTACGGGCGCTATGACGAGACGCTGCGACAGAGCGAGCCGCAGCCGATCAAGGGCATGGTCAAGCGGCCCCGTGGAAGAACGGTGAGCGACCGATGAGCGTCGAGGTCAACAACGAGTCCGGCGTCGAGATCGACGAGGGGATCATCGTCTCGCTGGCCGGGCACGTGCTGGAGCGGATGGACATCAACCCGCTCGCCGAGCTGTCCATCCTGGTGGTGGACGAACAGGCCATGTCGGTGCTGCACGAGCAGTGGATGGGGGAGCCCGGCCCGACCGACGTGCTCGCCTTCCCGATGGACGAACTGCGTCCCGGCCCCGGCAGCGGTGCCCGGCAGGAGGGCGACGCCCCCACCGATCCGGCGCTCCTGGGCGATGTGGTGCTCTGCCCGCAGGTGGCCGCCAGGCAGGCGGCCGAGGCGGGGCACAGCACCGAGGCGGAGCTGGAGCTGCTGTGCACGCACGGCATCCTCCACCTGCTCGGCTACGACCACGCCGAGCCCGAGGAGCACAAGGAGATGTTCGGCCTGCAGGGCGAGCTCCTGGAAACGTGGCGGGAGGTGCGCCCCCAGCGGTGAACCTCGCCAACGGGTGGTTGTTCTCGGCCGTCGTCCTCGTTGTGGTCGGCGGCCTGATAGCCAGTGCGGAGACGGCCCTGGCCCGCATCTCGCGGGTACGGGCCGAGGAGTTCGTCCGCGACGGGCGCAGGGGGGCGGTGCGCCTGCAGGCGATCGTCGCCGACCCGCCGCGCTACCTCAACCTGCTGCTCCTGCTCAGACTGAGCTGCGAGCTGGTCGCCACGGTGATCGCCACCCTGCTCTTCATCGACTGGGTCGGCGACCAGGGCGGGGCCTACGCCGCCGCGGCGGCTGTCATGATCGTGATCAGTTACGTGATCGTCGGGGTCTCCCCCCGCACGCTGGGCCGCCAGCACGCCGAACCGATCGCGCTCGCCAGCGCCCCCCTGGTGTACGGCCTCACCAGGATCTTCGGCCCCCTGCCCAAGCTGCTCATCCTGCTCGGCAACGCGGTGACCCCCGGCAAGGGCTTCAGGGAGGGGCCGTTCACCTCCGAGGCCGAACTGCGCGACCTGGTCGACCTGGCCGAGGAGCGCAGGGTCATCGAGCCGGACGAGCGGGAGATGATCCACTCGGTCTTCGAGCTCGGCGACACCCTGGTCCGCGAGGTCATGGTGCCCCGCACCGACATGGTGTTCATCGAACGCGGCAAGACCCTGAACCAGGCCCTGTCGCTCGCCCTGCGCAGCGGCTTCTCCCGGATTCCCGTGGTCGGCGAGAACGAGGACGACGTCATCGGCATCGCCTACCTCAAGGACATCGTGCGCCGGGTGCAGGAGACGGGCGGCGGCAGCGGCGCCGAGCAGGTCGAGACGATCATGCGTCCGGCCACCTATGTGCCGGAGAGCAAGCCGATCGACCAGCTCCTGCGTGAGATGCAGGCCCGGCAGATCCACCAGGCCATCGTCATCGACGAGTACGGCGGGACGGCGGGCCTGGTCACCATCGAGGACATCCTTGAGGAGATCGTGGGCGAGATCACCGACGAGTACGACCAGGAGGCTCCCCGGGTGGAGCCGCTGGACGACGGCTCGGTCCGGGTGACCGCCAGACTGCCCGTGGACGATCTGGAGGACCTGTTCGACATCGAGCTTGAGGTGGACGACGTCGAGACCGTGGGCGGGCTGCTGGCCCACGCGCTGGGCCGGGTGCCGATCGCGGGCTCCCACGCGGTGGTGGAGGGGCTCAGCCTGACCGCGGAGAGCCTCGCCGGGCGCCGTAACCGGATCGGCACGGTTCTCGTCCGGAGGGCCGTCTCCGCCGAGCCCGACTCGGTCACCACCGCCGCGGACCAGGGCTGACCCCTCTCCACGGCGCAGTCCTCTCCGCGATCCCGTCTTCACGCGTCTCGGTCGGTTCTCCACCGGGTCCCCGCAGCCGGCCTCGTTCCCGCCGGTGTCCACGGTGGGCGGCCCCCAAGCGGTCCGCAAGCGTTCTGCAAGCGGCACGCGTCATCCTCCTGTCGCGGCGCCTGGTTGCGCGGGTGCCGTCGGGGAGGTCCCCGGCGCCGGGAGGGGTTCGCGGCGCGAGGACAGCCCCTCGGGAAAGAGTGCGCGAGGCCGCCGACAGACGGCCCGCGTCTCTCGCTGAAGGGTGTTCTCGGCCACATAAGGCGGTTGAGGGCACCCTTAGGCGTTTCTTGATGATTGCCGTTTTTGCCGATGGGGAAGAAAGGGGATCGGCGGGGACAAGGGGACAAGACGCCTCGCATGTGACATCGGGGGAAGAGTCATGACGCGGGGGATTCGAGTGGTCATTGCCGCTGCCGTCTGCGGGGTTCTGGCCGGAGGCGCGGCGGGGTGCGGTGGCGGGGCGGCGGACGGTCTCCCCGGTGGGGACGCCCGCGCGGAGCTGACGCGGCTCCGGGGAATGCTGCGGGAGGAGGCGTCGAGGCTGCCGGACGGGTTCTCGGCCAAGCCGCGTGACGGCTGGGCACCCCCGTTCCAGGCGTCCAACCGCCACTGCCGGCTGATCCTCGACACCGCCGGCGGCAGGCCGCCCCGGCGGGAGCCGGAGGCGCGGGTGGCCGTGACCTACCCCGGCGACCGGCTGGGTGAGCTGGCCGGGGTCAGCCTGGCCTCCTACGCCGGCGAGGACGCGCGACTCCACTTCGCCGAGCTCACCAAGGCGCTGAGTACCTGCCGGGTCGCGAAGAGCTCCACGGCGGGCAGAGGCACCTCCTTCAAGGTGTCCGACCTGAAGCTGGGGGCCGTCGGCGGAGACGTTCAGGGCAGGCGGCTGCGCGGTCGGCTGAACGGATATCCGTACGAGATGCACCTTGTCTTCGCCCTCACCGGGCACACCCTGGTCTCCCTGGTGCACACCGGGGTCGCCCGGGTCGACGCCGAGCGCACCGGGCGGCTCGCACGGTTCCTGCTCGACCGAGCAGCCGCCTGACCGGAGGCCGCGGGACATCCGCGCGTCCGCCCGCGGCGGTGGAACCAGCCCGTGCCGGTCGTCAGGGCGGACCGGCGCGGAGGCGGCCCGGGCGGCGGGGTGGGCCTGGTCGCGCCGGGTTCGGTGGGCTGAATACCCTTGTGCCGTGAGTGACGCGACCCTCGACCCCGAGGACAACAAGATCATCGTGCTGGCCCGTTCAGCCCGTGCCCGCAACGGCGCCGCCGAGGGGGCGGCCGTGCGTGACGAGACCGGCCGGACCTACGTGGCGACCAATGTGGCGCTGCCGTCGCTGACGCTGTCGGCGCTGCAGGTGGCCGTGGCGATGGCCGTGTCCAGTGGAGCCGAGTCCCTGGAGGCGGCCGCACTGGTCACCGAGGGGGACGGGCCGGCTCCGGCGGACGCGCAGGCGGTCCGCGATCTGGGCGGGCGGACGCCGCTTGTGGCCGGTCCCGACGGGACGTTGCGTCAGAGCTGAGTCCGGCATCGGGGACAATGGTTGACGTGAGTTCCTCAGCTACAGATTTCCATGCCGGTTTCGCCTGCTTCGTCGGTAGGCCCAACGTCGGCAAATCCACGCTGATGAACGCGTTGGTCGGCACGAAGGTGGCGATCACCTCGTCCAAGCCCCAGACGACCCGCCGGGCGATCAGAGGCATCGTGCACCGTCCGGACGCCCAGCTCGTGATCGTGGACACCCCCGGCCTGCACCGGCCCCGCACCCTGCTGGGCGAGCGGCTGGACAGCCTGGTGCTGTCCACCCTCACCGAGGTCGATGTGATCGGCTTCTGCCTGCCCGCCAACGAGCCCGTCGGCAAGGGCGACCGGTTCATCGCCGAGAAACTTGCCGCGATCAGGAAGACCCCGGTCGTCGCCGTGGTGACCAAGTGCGACCTGGCGACCCGCGAGCAGATCGCCGCGCAGCTCCTGGCGGTCTCCCGGCTCGCCGATTTCGCGGAGATCGTCCCGGTCTCGGCGGAGTCGGGGGAGCAGCTCGACGTCCTGGCCGAGGTGCTGATCGACCGGCTCCCGGAGAGTCCGCCGCTGTACGAGGGCGGCCGGCTCACTGACGAGCCCGAGCAGGTGCTGGTGGGCGAGCTGATCCGCGAGGCCGCCCTGGAGGGGGTCAGGGACGAGTTGCCGCACTCGATCGCGGTCGTCGTCGACGAGATGCTGCCCCGTGAGGGCCGTGACGGCCTGCTCGACATCTACGCCCACATGTTCGTCGAGCGTCCCTCGCAGAAGGCCATCGTCATCGGGCACAAGGGCGCCAGGCTCAAAGAGGTCGGCAGTCAGGCCCGCCGGCAGATCGAGGCGCTGCTCGGCACCCGGGTCTATCTCGATCTGCGGATCAGCGTCGCCAAGGACTGGCAGCGCGATCCCAAGCAGCTGCGCCGCCTGGGTTTCTACGACTGAGGCGCCGGTTCCCGCACTTTCTCTCCTTCCGGGCTACTGCTGAGGGCGGCTGCCGGCCTTCTCGATGAGGCGGCTGATCTGCGCGATCGTCTCCTCGATGGAAAGGTCGCGGAGTGTCTTCTGTACCAGGAGCGGCTGACCTGTCGTGACGTCGGTGTGACCGTCCGCGTAGGTCGTGGTCTGGTCGAGCAGGACGGAGCGCGTGCCGGCAGCGCGGAGCTCTCCCGGGTCGCCTTCCTCTCCGTAGTCGATCTTCACCCTCATCTCCCTGACCAGCCGGTCCGGCGGGGTGGTCGGGGGGACGTTGTCCACGGAGAAGGTGGTCAGCCACTCGGTGAACCGGCCCCGGTGGGATATGCCGCCGGACAGGTTCCAGTTGCCCACCACGCCGTTGCTGTACGTGAAGCGTAGGTGTGCGATCCAGTCGTAGCCGTCCGAGCGGTCCGTTCTGTTGACGGAGACCACTTCCCGGTCTGTTATGGTCGCCGGCCATTGTGGAGCCATTGGCACCTCCCGGATTTCTGCTGTCATGCGTTGGGTACCGCTCAAGATACAGGCGAGTAAATGCGGAGTCCATGAGTTGGGTGAGATATTTCAAAGAAGCGTTTTAGGGCTCTTGCCTGCATGTATGGAGGTGATTTATGTGGTGCATTTCGGGTGGATCGGGATTTTATCTGCACGCCTGGAATGAAATAATATTAAAGATGTGTGTAAATTAAGGGTGATTCTTCGGGGCTCCGGCGCGGCCGGGGTGGACGGGTGGAGTGAATGGGCGGAGTGGGCGGGCGGGGCGGGTGGCCGCATCGGACGACGGTCGCCGGACTCCGGGGCGCGGCTGGTTTATCTCGTCTTGGTCAAGGCGTGCCCGATTTCGGTAATCGCGACATAGCCTGCGGGTAAACAGGAGTTCAGGGGGATCATGGCTGAGGAACCTGTGGACGCGGAGACACCGGCTGAGGAGCCAACGGCCCCCGTCGAGGACTACGGATCGCGGTCGGGGCCGCCGTTGGAGCCCACGCGGCCGGCCGGTCGGGGCCGGCCGTATCGGATGAGGCGGTTCCGGCTCCTCGCGTGGATCGCGCTGGTTCTGGCCGCGGTCGTGGTCGGCGCGTCGGTCCTGTGGGTGAGGGCGTCGTCCACCGAGGCCGAGCTGTGGGAGCAGGCCAGGTTGATCGGCAAGGACAAGCTCCGGATCGGCGTGAAGGGCGACATCCCTGGCATCTCCTACCGGGAACGGTCCGGCATCGGCGTCTTCACCGGGTTCGAGATCGACATCGCTCGCATGATCGCCGCAGATCTTGGTTTCCCGTCCGGCAAGGTCGAGTTTCTGCCCATCGAGACCGAGGACAGGGCGCGCATGATGGCCACGGACGGCAAGGGCAAGCCTGTCAAGGTGGACCTCGTGATCTCCAGCTTCAGCGTGACGCCCGACCGGGAGAAGAAGCCCGCCATCGGCTTCTCCATGCCCTACCTCTACACCGAGCAGTCGGTGGTAACCAGATCCGACTATCTGGGGAACATCACCTCGCTGGGACAGCTGAAGGACATGAAGGTCTGCACGCTCGGCACCTCCACCTCCGAGCAGGAGCTGGAGAAGGCGACGAAGGCTGTCGTCACCGGTAAGAACCTGCTCAGTGACTGTGTGGCCGGTCTGAAGGACGACGAGTTCGACGCGGTGACCACCGACGCGGCCCTCCTGGCCGGATTCGTCAATGAGTCCTTGAAATCGAAGGACACCGCCAAGAGGCTCAAGTATCACGACATCGCGCTGGACAAGGACGAGATGTGGGCGGTCAACGTGGGCCCCAACAAAGCGCTGCGCACCCTGGTCAACCTCTCGCTCTACCGGTCCTGCGCCGATCCGCATGACCAGAGGTGGGAGAAGGCCTACGAGAAGCACATCGGCTCGATGTTTCCGGACGTTCCTCCCGATGAGCGTCCCCCCATGGGCGTGGCCCAGCCGGATCAGCCGTGCGGGCCCCCTCCCGAGGTGCGCAGATGGCCGTGGGAGCGGACCTTCCCCGTTCGGGAGGGCCTCTCCCGGTGAAGGAGACCGGACGGGTCAAGGCCACACCGATGAACCAGGAGTGGCTGCTCGCGCTGCTCCCGGTGTTCCCCCTCGTCCTGCTGGTGACCCGGCTCTGGTACGCCAGCGGGCAGGACACCCAGACGCTGCTCCTGCTGGTGCAGAGCATCAGCCCGCTGGGCCTGCTCAGCGGCGTTCTCCTGACGACGATATGGGTCCTGCCCGCCCTCATCCTGGGCGGCCGTGTGCTCGGCACCCTCTACTCGATCAGCGCGCGCCGCTCCTCCTGGCTGGTGCGCGCCGCCGAACGGCTCCCCGGCTGGGTGGTGCTCCTGGCCGTCGTGGTGGGGGTGTTCTCCTGGCAACTGCGTTTCCTGCCGACACTGGCGATGCTGTCGACGGCCGCGGTGGGATTGCTCGTCCGAGACCGGTTCCCGGACCGCCGGGAACTGCGGACCGTGGTGTGCTACGGGCTGCCCGTGCTGGTCGCCGTGCTCTCCTACGCGGTGCTGTGGCCGGCGATCGGCGCGGCCTTCGCCGCGCGTGACGTGGCGACCGCGATCCTCCTCACGCTTCCGCCGGGGGCCACGGTCCTGCTGACCGGCCCGATTCCCGAGGCGTCGGCCCGGAGCCTCACCCACGGCATCGCGATCGTGATCGCGGTTTTCACGCCGTTCCTGGTGGGGGTGGTCGTGATGAAGGCGCCGATTCTCCCCTTGACGGCCCTGCAACTGACCGAGAACAGCTCGTCACGGGTCCTCGTGGGCTACCTGGTCTCCAGCGACGACCAGATGTCCACCATTCTGGAGCGTGAGGGCGCGGTGAGCTTCGTCAAGAACGATGCGATTCAGTCCAGAGTCCTGTGCCCGGATCCCGGCGCGGTCCCCGGGACCTGGGTGGACCTGCACGGCTGGTACGTCGAGCAGAGCGTGGTCTCCTGGCTCGCCCCGACCCGGCCGCAGGGACCGGTCGATCCGCGCTGTCAGGGCCGCTCCAGCGACTAGAGCGGCGCTGTCAGGGCCGTTCCGGTCTACTGGCGGTACTCCTCGACCTCGTCGATCGGGCGCGGCGCCGCCGAGTCGGGGTCCTCCCCGAACTCCCTACGTGCCCGGCGCTGTCTGAGCAGGTCCCAGGCCTGGTCGAGGGCCTCCTCCAACTGGACGATCCGGTTGTTCTCCTCGTGCGAGGAGATGGCGCCGGAGGAGAGCCGGCCCCGGAGCGCGTGCTCCTCGGCGATCAACTCGTGGATGTGGGCGAGAATGTCGTTATCCTTCATTTCGTCCCCCTGTTGTCGGCGGTAGCGCCACTGTAACTCCCGGTCCGGAACGGCCGGCGTGAGGCCGTACGGGGGGTGTGACGCCGGTGTGCGGGCGGTCGTCTCCGTCCCCGGTGCCCCATCGGACGCCGTGACCTCCCGCGTTTCGCCATGTGAGACCGTGGCTCGGGTATCCGGGATGGTCTGCTACCGTGCTAGGCATGCTGCGCGTGCTGCTTCTTAGCTGCCGCGACGAGGGCCTGTAGAAGGCCGGCTCCCTCGTCGCGGAGCGAGCCATGCGTGTCGGCCGCGATTGTCTTCCCCGTCGAGGAGCCTTGCATGTACCCGCAGCAGCAGCCCAGTCCCATGCCTTTTGAGCGTTATCAGTCCTATGTCCCGATCCGGCTGGACGACCGCACCTGGCCGGGCAAGGTCATCGACCGGGCTCCCCGGTGGTGCGCGGTGGACCTGCGTGACGGCAACCAGGCACTGATCGACCCGATGGACTCCCATCGCAAGCTCAAGATGTTCGAGCTGCTGGTGAGGACGGGCTACCAGGAGATCGAGGTGGGCTTCCCCGCCGCGTCGCAGACCGACTTCGACTTCGTCCGGCGGATCATCGAGGAGGACCGGATCCCCGACGACGTGGTGATCCAGGTCCTCACCCAGGCCAGGCCCGAGCTGATCGAGCGGACCTTCGAGTCCCTGCGCGGAGCCAGGCGGGCCATCGTCCATCTGTACAACTCCACCTCGACGCTGCAGCGCCGGGTCGTCTTCGGCCAGGACAGGGACGGCATCACCGCGATCGCGGTCGAGGGCGCCAAGCTGTGCGGGAAGCTGGCCGCCGAGATGGAGGGCACGGAGATCTACTTCCAGTACTCGCCGGAGTCCTTCACCGGGACCGAGCTGGAGTACGCCGTGGAGGTCTGCAACGCCGTCAACGACGTCTGGCGGCCGACCCCGGAGCGCAAGGTCATCGTCAACCTGCCCGCCACGGTCGAGATGGCCACGCCGAACGTCTACGCCGACCAGATCGAGTGGATGCACCGCAACCTGGCCTACCGCGACTCGATCGTGCTCTCCCTGCACCCGCACAACGACCGGGGCACCGCGGTGGCCGCCGCCGAGCTGGGCTACATGGCGGGTGCCGACCGCATCGAGGGCTGCCTGTTCGGCAACGGCGAGCGCACCGGCAACGTCTGCCTGGTCACGCTGGGCATGAACCTGTTCTCCCAGGGCGTGGACCCGGAGGTCGACTTCTCCGACATCGACGAGATCCGCCGGGTCACCGAGTACTGCAACCAGCTGCCCGTCCACCCGCGTCACCCCTGGGGCGGCGAGCTCGTCTACACCGCCTTCTCCGGCTCCCACCAGGACGCCATCAAGAAGGGCTTCGAGCACCTGGAGCGCGACGCGGACGCGGCGGGGGTGCCGGTGGACGAGTTCACCTGGGCGGTGCCGTACCTGCCGATCGATCCCAAGGACATCGGCCGCAGCTACGAGGCGGTCATCCGGGTCAACAGCCAGTCCGGCAAGGGCGGGGTCGCCTACATCATGAAGGCCGACCACCATCTGGACCTGCCGCGCCGCCTGCAGATCGAGTTCTCCCGTGTCGTCCAGGCCCGCACCGACGCCCTCGGCGGCGAGGTGAACCCGGCGCAGATGTGGGAGGTCTTCACCGACGAGTACCTCCCGAACCCGGCCGGCCCCTGGGGCAGCCTGGGCCTGCTGTCCCACCGGACCGTCTCCAGGGGCGACGACAAGGACGCGATCGCCGCCGACCTGCGTGTCGAGGGGGAGATCCGTGAGGTGGAGGGCGTCGGCAACGGCCCGATCTCCGCCTTCTGCGACGCCCTGTCCGGGATCGGGATCCAGGTCCGGGTCCTGGACTACGCCGAGCACGCGATGAGCGCGGGCACCGACGCCAAGGCCGCCTCCTACATCGAGTGCGAGGTGGCGGGCCGGGCGCTCTGGGGCGTCGGCATCGACGCCAACACCACCACCGCCGCTCTCAAGGCCATCATCTCCGCCGTCAACCGCGCCACCCGCTAGGTAAGGCGTAAGGCCCCGCGCCGCCCGGCACGATCTGCCGGGGCACGCGCCCGACGGCCGCCCACAAGGCGAGCACGTCCCTCACCCGACCGCGCCCACCGCGAAACCCGCGTGCGGCGCGGTCGGGTTCCCCGTGTTCAACGAGGACCGGCTCGGCCGGGCCGGCCGCCTGCTGTCGATCGTTACCGGCCACTCGGGGAACGGTTCGCGGCCGCTCGTCCTGGACGCCGCCGCTCTGGACCTCGTCGCCTCGGTACGGCTCCCGCGCCGCGTCCCGTCCGGTTTCCACGGTTCCCGGATGCCCGGCCACTGAGCCGGAAACCGCGTTGCGCTGCGGTGGAATTCAAAAGGGCCCCGGCGGGAACCGGGGCCCGCTGTTGCTCCGCCCTGCCGGCGTTAGTCGAATTCGCCCTTCTTGATACTTCCGAAAAGGTGTTCCCTTGGCTGAGGTGAACACCGCTACCGGTTCGGCTGGATTCTTGCC
This sequence comes from Streptosporangium sp. NPDC004631, assembly GCF_053601935.1. Lineage (NCBI taxonomy): Bacteria > Bacillati > Actinomycetota > Actinomycetes > Streptosporangiales > Streptosporangiaceae > Streptosporangium > Streptosporangium sp. NPDC004631. The sequence continues at coordinate 105,777 of NZ_JBSGCR010000016.1, forward strand.
TTCACGGGTGCTTCGCGTCCGCCGGATGGTTCCACGACCTCAACGCAGTTGCCGTCGCCGCTTCCCGGGGAAGAAGACCTGTTCCATTCGGCGCCCCTGAGTTCCCGGCCCGGCCCGCCCGTCGCCGAACCGCCTTCTTGAGTGGTTTCAGCGATTTGCCGCAGTGCGGGTGTTAGTCGAATTCGCCGCTCTTGATACCACCAAGGAAGGTGTTCCATTGGGTGGGGGTGAACACCAGTGCCGGTCCGGTCGGATTCTTGCTGTCGCGGACGCCCCGGCGCCCGCCGGACAGTTTCGCGACCTCAACGCAGTTGCCGCCGTCAGGTCCCGACCAGGTGGACTTGCGCCATGCGACCGTTTTGAGTTCCCGGGTCAGCTCGTCCATCGCTGCAATGTCTCCTTGATCAGCTCTAGGGATTCGCGCTTGGACAGTGCTTCGGAGCGAATCCCTTCGTATCTGTATGTTAGAACGCTGACGTCCTCCGGGCGCTCGGTTATTCGGCTCATGACCCCGGCGGATTCGACGTACGCCGTATCGAAGACTCCCTGTGATTGCGCTATCGCGAATCCGCCGGCAAGGCCAATCGTGGAGTAGGCGTTAAGGGGAAGAACCTGGACGGTGGTCCGAGAGGTCTGCCCGGCTTCGAGAAGATAGGTGAGCTGTGCCGCCATCACGGTGGGGCTGCCGATTGGGCGGTGCAGGACTGCTTCATCCAGAACCACCCAGAACAAGGGCGGTTTGGGGCGCTTCAGAATGGATTGGCGTTCCATTCGAGCGGTAACGTGTTCCTCTATTTGTTCGGTTGTCACGCCGATCTCGCCACTCAGGATGGCCCTGGCGTAGTCCTCGGTCTGTAGTAGACCCGGAACGATCAGCGGCTCCCAGGTGCGGAGCGCCTCCGCCGTCGCCTCCACGTCGAGCCACGGCCGGAACCAGGGAGGAGCCGTCGCGCGGCTGACCATCGGCCACAGCCGCACCAGCGCCCCCTCCGCCTCCAGCGCCTCGTCGCAGTAGCGGGCGAACTCCTCGGACGGTGACCGCCGCGCGGTCTCGATCATGCTGATCGTCCCGACCGAGTACGGCACGCTGCGCGCCAGCCGCAGCTGCGACCAGCCCCGCTCCTTGCGGTGCCGCCGCAGCTCGAAGCCGAAGAGGGCCGTCGGCGACTCCGCGGGGTTGAGATCACTTTCCTTTGGCATCTGAGCTCCGACCGTCTTTCCGCACTGTTTCACTGGGGGTTTCAGCGAAACTGTTAATGACTCCTCGAAGTCAACTGGACACTGAAGGTAGTCGAAAGTTGAGATAGTTGGAAGGTCGATCGGGATCGAAGTCTCTGGGCGGGTGAAGCTGTGAGGCCGGCGGACGAGGAGCCTGGGACTTCCCGGGGGGGCTGCTCGGGCCGGTGTTCACGACTCCGTTTCGCGGCCCCGCTCCGAAACGCGTGGACGGCAGGGCGTGCCTGCCCTGTCTGTCCCGCTCCCCGATGACCCGTCCGTCTCCAAGCCGGTGTCCGGCTGAGGAGACGGACGCGGCCCCCGATGATCGCGGCCGACGTCGAGGGCCGGGCGGCTTCGCTCCCTGCTGGAGGGGGAGGGGGCGAAGCCGTCGTGGGATCTCGCGGCTCAGCCGGGCAGGCCGAGGAAGCGGGCGTGGCAGTGGGCGGCGTGGTCGAAGGCCGTGGCGGGGTCGAGGACCGCGTTGGTGAACTGGCCGAACAGTTCGAAGCCGATCCAGCCGAACAGGCCGGTCCACACGATCAGGGCGCGGGCCACCACGTCGTCGGGGACCTCGGGCATCATCTCGCGCACCCGGGCCGCGTCCTCGGCGAAGGAGGGGGGCGGGGGCGGGCAGATGTCCGGCGGGTTCAGGGTTCCGGCGTGCCAGGCGTCGGAGATGATCCGGCCGTAGACGACGGTGTCGCGGACCGCCGCGGCGACGGTGTCGGCCGGGGCCTGGTAGCCGGGCACCGGCGAGCCGTACAGCAGGGCGTACTCGTGCGGATGGGCCAGTGCCCAGCCCCGTACGGCATGGCACACCGCCAGCCATCGGCCGGTGTGGTCCTCGCGGGGGCGGGCCGCGTCGGCCTGTTCCACGGCTTCGCCGACGGCGTTGTAGCCGTCGATGATCAGGGCTGTGAGCAGGTCGTCCCGCGACGGGAAGTAGCGGTAGATCGCCGAGGAGACCATTCCCATCTCGCGGGCGACCGCGCGCAGCGAGAGGCCGGCGGCCCCGTCGACGGCCAGCTGACCTCGGGCGATGTCGGTGATCTCGCGGGTCAGCTCGGCCCGGACCCGTTCCCGCGCTGTACGGCTTGAGCTCATGCCGGGACCTTACCAGAGCGCTGTAAATAAAAGAGAGCAGTGCTCTTGACGAGCGCTGCTCTTTAGAGAGAGCATTGCTCTCAGAACGGAACGGTGCTGTCGCTCCGGAGACGCTCCGGTCCGGTGGCGGCGCCGCGGCGCCGGTCGCGGCCGGTCGCCCGGGATCGCCTTCGCCGCCCTCTACGCCGCGCCGCGGCCGTTGTGGAACCGGTGAGCGATCGGTGAAAACCAGTGAAAGGAAAGGTTCGATGGGTAAGCACGTCGTCGCGGGGGCCGGGCAGGTCGGCTCCCAGGTCGCCCGGTTGCTGGCGGAGCAGGGGCACGAGGTCGTCCTGGTCAGCCGGTCGGGCTCCGGGCCCGACCTCCCGGGGGTCCGGAAGGTGGCCGCCGACGCGGCCGACCGGGAGCGGATGGCCCACCTGACCCGGGGGGCCGGCACCCTCTACAACTGCGTCAACCCGTCCTACCACCGCTGGGCGCGGGACTGGCCGCCGCTCGCCGGGTCGCTGCTGGCCGCGGCCGAGACCACCGGCGCCGACTACGTCATCCTCGGAAACCTCTACGTCTACGCCGCGCCGGACCGCCCGATGCGGGAGGACGACCCGCTCACGCCGCCCAGCGCCAAGGGCGCCGTCCGGGTCCACGTGTGGCGGGAGGCGCTGGCCGCGCACGCCGCCGGCCGGGTCCGGGTGACGGAGGTGCGCGGATCCGACTACTTCGGCCCCGGCTGCCGCGACCAGTCGCACCTGGGGGACAGGTTCGTCCCCCGGCTGCTCGGCGGCAGGCCGGTGCGCTATCTCGGCGACCCGGACCTGCCGCACAGCTGGACCTACGTGCCCGACGTGGCCCGCGCTCTCGTGGCGGCCGCCGCCGACGACCGGTCGTGGGGCCGCGCGTGGCACATCCCGACGGGCGAGCCGATGACGGTCCGCCGGATCGCGGACCGGCTGTGCGCGCTCGCCGGGGTTCCGAACCCGGGGGTCAAGGTCATGCCGCACTGGCTGGTCCGTACGGCGGGGGCCTTCTCGCCGATGCTCGGCGAGCTGGAGGAACTGCGCTACCAGTTCGTCCGGCCCTTCGTGCTCGACTCCACCGCCTTCCAGCACACCTTCGGCCTGGCGCCGACCCCGATGGACGAGGCGCTGACCGCGACGGTCGCCTGGTGGCGCGCGGCGTGACGCGGGACGCCCTTCCGGGTGACGGCCGGGTGTCAGCGCCGGGTCAGATACCGCCGGCCCAGGGCCCGCAGGCGCTCGTGGGCCGACCCGTAGACGTCGGCCCCGCGGAGGCAGGACTTGGGGAGCTTGGCGACCATCGTGTAATTGCTGTCGCAGACGTTGCCGACCGGAGCCTCACCGATCTGGCTGACCAGCTGGTAGGCGTCCAGGATCTCCAGGCCGGTGAGCTCGGAGGTCCAGGTGACCAGGTCGTGCTGGCTGATCCGGTACGCGTCCTCCAGCGGGCGCGCCGAACCGGTCGACATCAGATGGCCGTCGTCCTCCATCCGCGGCCAGGGGGTGACGGCGCCCTTGACCAGCTCGACCGCGACCACGGTGTCCATGGCCGCCTCCACGGCCGTGCCGCACACCTCGCCGTGTCCCTGGCGGGCGTGCCCGTCGCCCACCGAGAACAGCCCGCCCTCGACGTTGACCCCGAGGTAGACGGTCACCCCGGCGCGCAGCTCGGGGGTGTCCATGTTGCCACCGTGGGTGTCCGGGGTGATCGTCATGCGGACCTCGGACGCGCCGGGCGCCACCCCGACCGTGCCGTGCATCGGGTCCAGCGGGAGTTCGGCGGTGAAGTCGCTCCTGCGGGCGTGGTAGCGGATCACCCCTCTCTCCACGTCGATGTCGTAGCGCCAGACGACCTCGTCCAGCGGCGGGGCGAGCATGGGCGTGGCGTGCGTGCCGGTCAGCGCGCCGAAGTGCGGGAAGGTGGCGGACACCGCCCAGTCCCTGGCCGGGGTGATGGAGACGAAGTGCAGCGCGAGCGTGTCGCCGGGTTCGGCGCCCTCGACGTGGAAGGGGCCGGTGACCGGGTTCAGGAAGGGGAAGTCGCAGACCCGGGACGGCATGTCCTCGACCGAGCGGACCCGGCCGGCGAAGCAGTCCTCGGTGAACATCTCGACGATCGTGCCGGGCCTGATCGTGGCCACGGCGGCCCGGCCGCCGAAGGTGTAGCTCAGCTCCTGCGGTGACGGGCGGTAGGAGAGGACGTTCACCGGGCGCCCGTCCGGCCGCGGCCCGTCACCGCGCTGAGAAGGGCCGGGGCGAGAAGGGCCGCTCTGGGGAGGGCCGGGGTGAGGAGGGCCGGGGTGGGGCTCTCTTCCACCGTGGGAAGGATGTCGAACATGTGGTCTGTCCTCGTGTGATCTGATCGGCGGGGCGGAGGGGCCGCGCGTTGTGGAGGCCGCCGGCGGGGATCGTCCGGCGGGGGTCTACGGGGTCTCCTGAGGTTCGTTCAGGGTGTGCAGTGTGGGGCGGCGGCCGAGGGCGTAGGAGATGACGAGCAGTACCACGCCGATGCCGAGCCAGGTGAGCCCGAGGGTCTGCGCCGCGATACTGGCGTTGATCACCACATAGATCAGGATCGCGAAGCCGATCACCGGGGCGATCAGGTGCCGCCACCAGTCGCGGCTGCCCCGCCGCGCGAAGTAGTGGACGACCACCGAGACGTGCAGCGCCAGGAAGGCGGTCATCGCACCGAAGTTGACCAGCCCGCTGATCAGCGGGATGCCGTCGTCCCTGGTGGTCAGGTAGAGCCCGACGACCAGGGAGACCGCGGCCACGAGCAGGGTGGCGTTGACCGGCACCCGGTGCCTGGGATGGACCTTGGCCAGGAATGCGGGCAGCTGGTGGTCGCGGGCCATCGCGTACAGCAGGCGCGAGGTCGCGGCCTGGGCGACCAGGGAGTTGGCGAAGCCCCAGGCGATGGCCGTGGCGACGGCGGTCAGGATCCTGAGCCAGTGGCCGCCGGCGAACTCGGCCATGTCGTAGAACGCGGAGCCCGCGGGATCGCCCTTGGTCAGCAGCTCGTGCCTGTCGGGCGTCAGTAGCGCGGCCACCCAGGTCTGCGCGATGAACAGCACGCCCGCCAGCCCCAGCGCGGCGACCATGGATGTGCCGAGCCTGCGGCTGTCCACCTGGCTCTCCTCGGCCAGCATCGAGATGCCGTCGAAGCCGAGGAAGGAGAGCACCGCGATCGAGACCGCGCCGAAGACGAGTGGCCAGGAGAAGGTCGAGGAGTCGAACAGCGGGGTGAGCGCGCCCGACTGTGCCTTGCCCTGGGCCAGCGCGATCAGGCCGACGACGATGAAGATCCCCAGCACGATGAGCTCACCGACCAGCATGATCTTCGTGATCCGCGCGGTCATCCGGATGCCGGCGTAGTTGACGGCCGTGTTGAGCACCACGAACACGATCAGCCAGCCCCAGATCGGGATGACCGGTACGAATGAGGCCATCGCCGCGCTCGCGATGAGATAGAGCAGCGCGGGCACCAGGACGTAGTCGAGCAGGATCACCCACCCGGCCAGGAAGCCGACCGGCGCCGCGATGCCGCGGCCCGCGTAGGTGTAGACCGATCCGGCCATCGGGAAGGCCCGGGCCATCTGCGCGTAGGACAGCGCGGTGAAGGTCATCGCGATCATGCCGATGACGTACGCGAGCGCGACCATGCCCCCCGAGGCCTGGAAGACCCCGCCGAAGATGCCGAACGGCGCGATCGGGACCATGAAGATCAGGCCGTAGACGAGCAGGTCGGTGAAGCTGAGGGACCTGTGGAGTTCCTGCCGGTAGCCGAACTGCTCCAGGGAGGGTTCAGTGGTCATGGACCTGCTCCTCGCAGAGAGTGCTCGTGATCACTTTAGGATCAATCCTTGAAAGGGAAAGGTTCTCCGGTGCGGATTCTCAGCGGACTATGTCGAAGTCGAGGCCGTCCGCCCGGCCGATGTGCGCGCTTCGCCGTACCATCCGGTTCCGCATGGTCAGGCGACCGCGCGCGGTGACGACGGAGGTGCCGTCGGCGACCGTGTCCACCACCGGGACGTGGAGGGTCCCGGCGCGGCGGGCGAGGGCGGTGAGCATCAGAACCGCCTCGTAGCAGCCCTGGCCGTGCCCGTTCAGCAGTGGCGCGCTGGAGCCGAAGCGGCGGACGTAGCGCTCGCCGAGGCTGAGGCTGTCGTCGGTGACGAGGCTCGCGAAGTATCCCATCGCGCCGTAGAGCTCGCCGGTCGCGTCGCCGCCGATGCCGAGCAGGCCGTGCTCCTCCAGCGCTCCGCAGAGCCGGGGATAGGGCAGGCCGGCCGCGCCGTAGGCCCGGTTGAAGGTGACCAGGTCGCTGCCGATCAGGCTGAGCAGCACCGCGTCGGGCCGGCTGGCGACCAGCTCCTCCAGCACCGGGGCCAGGTTCCGGCTGCCGTACGGGACGAACCGCTCGCCGACCACCGTCACGCCGCCGGCGGCCAGATGACGGCGGGCCGCCGCGTGGACCAGACGGGGCCAGACGTAGTCGTTGCCCAGCATGAACCACCTGCGGGCCCGGCGCCGCTCGATCAGCCAGTCGAGGCCGGGTTTGAGCTGGTGTTCGGGCGTCTCGCCCAGGAAGTAGACCCCCGGGGCCTGGCCGCCCCCCTCGTACGGCGGGGCGTAGACGAACGGTATCCGCCCGGCCAGCGCCCGGACCATCGCGATCCGCACGTCGCTGCCGCAGGTGCCGACCACCGCGTCGACCACCCCGGTGCGCGCCAGCCCGCCGACCTCGGCCGCCACCTGTTCCTGCGGGCGGCCACCGTCGATGAGCACCAGCTCGATCGGCCTGCCGAGCATCCCGCCCGCGAGGTTCACCTCGTCGGCGGCGAGGATCGCGCAGTTGATCGCGCACGGCCCCACAAGCCCGAGGACTCCGGAGACGGGGACCACGAGCCCGACGCGCAGACCGTTTCCCTGGAGCAGTTGTGCTTCCAGGGGCTCGATGACCGGTGTGATGGCTTCTGCCACAGAGACGAGTATCCTCCTGCAAAGACGGGTATGGCAGGTCCATTACTTAGCCGGGATGGCAGGCGGGAGTTTCACGTGGTGACGACCGGACTGGGATCCTCGCTCGCCTACCTCCTCAGCAGGGCCGAACGTAGTGTCAACCGGGGGCTCGCGGCCGTGCTGACCGCCGAGGACGTGACCGTGGAGCAGTGGCGCATCCTGCGTGCCCTCGCCGACGATCGCGGCCACTCCATGGGAGACCTGGCCGAGGCCGTGCTGATGCCGCACCCGACGCTGACCAAGGCGATCGACCGGCTCATCGACCGTTCGCTGGTCTACCGCGGCCACGACCCGGCCGACCGCCGCAAGGTCGCGGTCTTCCTCGCCGACCGGGGGGCCGAGCTGCTGGACCGGGTCGAGGGCGGGGTCGCCGGACACCACGGGGTGATCGAGGACGCCTACGGCACCGAGCGCACCGAGCGGCTCATGCTCGAACTGGAGAGGCTGGTCCACGCCCTGGACGCGCCGGCCTCCGGCAGGCCGTCGGCCGAGCGTCTCGTCATGGGGCCGGCTCTCCGCTCCTGAGGGGCGCCGGGAAGCCGCCCGAGTTTTCCGAGGGTCCCCCGGAGACCTGCCCGAGTGCCCGGTGACGCCGGGCCCGGACGCCCCTGACGATCTCAAAGAGATGGTAAAAAAGCTCAAAGATCTCGCGGACGGCCCCTGGGGCCGTCATCGCGGCGCCCGCCCGGATGAGCCGCCGTGCGGCCCGGCCCCGCCGGGGGTCTGCCCGTCGTGGCGCGAGAGCGCGCGGTCGGTGGCACCTCGCCCGGCGGACGGTGGCCGCCGGATGATTTGTCAGACCTTTACCGGGTGATGCGGTCACTTGCGATCCTGTGGCCGCGTTTTGGGTATTCCCCTACTTTGGTGTCATCCGTTGTTATCCGCCCTGGTGTCCGGGCACTGTGAAGGTCCGGGCACCGTGATGGGACGTGCCGACAGGGCGGGCTTCAGGACGTCGGAGCCCGCCGGTTGAGTAGTGGCTGAGGGGTTGAACGTGCCGGAACTTGTGGTCGGGCCGCTGCTGCGTTACGTGGACGAGACGAGCGCGTCGATATGGGTGGAGACCAGCGAGCCGTGTGAGGTGACGGTCGAGGTCGGCGGGGTGGAGACGCGGGCGCGGACGTTCTCCGTGCACGGCCACCACTATGCGATCGTGGACGTCTCCGGGGAGGGGACCTACGAGGTCCGCCTCGGCGGAAGGGCCGTCTGGCCGTTGCCGGACCAGCCGCCCAGCCACATCCGGCTTCTCGGCCCCGGAGGGCCGCGGCGGGTGATGTTCGGTTCCTGCCGGACCAGCGTGCCGCACGACATGCCGCACACCGTCTCCCACGGGGTGGACGTTCTGCGCGCCTACGGCTGCACGTTGATGGAGAGGCCGCGGGAGGAGTGGCCCGACATGCTCCTGCTGCTCGGCGACCAGGTCTACGCCGACGAGCCCTCCGCGGAGATGCTGAAGTTCATCGCCGGGCGCAGGGACGACGAGCCGAAGACCGAGATCGCCGACTTCGAGGAGTACGCCGAGCTGTACCGGGTCGCCTGGACCGACCCGGAGATCCGCTGGATCCTCTCCACGGTGCCCAGCGCCATGATCTTCGATGACCACGACCTGCGGGACGACTTCAACACCTCCGCCTCCTGGCGCGAGAAGATGGCCGGGGTTCCGTGGTGGCGGCGCCGGGTCGTCTCCGGGCTCGGCGCCTACTGGGTCTACCAGCATCTGGGCAACCTGTCCCCGGCGGAGCGCGCGTCCGACGAACTGCTCGGCAAGCTGTGCGCCGGGGAGGACGACGGGGCCGATCTTCTCGACGCCTTCGCCGAACACTCCTACCAGGTCCCCGCCGACAACCGCTGGAGCTACTGCCGCGACCTCGGCGACACCCGTCTGATCATGCTCGACTCGCGCTGTGCCCGCCAGCTCACCCCCGGCGACCGGCGCATGATCGATCCGGTGGAGTGGGAGTGGCTCACCGAGCAGCTCCACCGGGGCGGCGCCGAGCGCTTCGTGATCGGCACCTCGGTGCCGTTCCTGCTGCCCGCCGGCATCCACCACATCCAGAACTGGAACGAGGCCCTGGCCCAGGGCGCCTGGGGCAGGCGGGTGGCCCGGTGGTCCGAGGCGCTCCGCCAGGCCGTCGACCTGGAGCACTGGGCGGCCTTCCGCCGCTCCTTCGAGGACCTGTCCAGGCTGCTCGCGGCGCTGGGCAAGCCCGTGGTCCTCCTCTCCGGCGACGTGCACTACTCCTATGTGGCCAAGGCCAAGGGGCTGCCCATCTATCAGCTTGTCTGCTCGCCGATCCGCAATCCGCTGAGCCGTACGCTCCGGCTGGCCAACATCGTCGCGCAGTTCGGCCTCGCCACCCTGATCGGCGGCAGCCTGTCCCGCCTGGCCAGGATCCCCAGGCCGCCGTTCAGCTGGCGGATCATCCACGGCCCGTGGTTCTCCAACGCGGTGGCCGGTCTGTCGCTGGACACCGTGCCGCTCTCCGTCCGGTGGGACACCGCCGGGACCAACGGGATCTCGGAGATCAGTACGGTGAAGCTCACCCCCTAGGGACGTCCGCGGGGAGTGCCGGCCGGGGGCGCCGCCGGTACCGGTGCCGGGCGGACGGCGGCGCGGGCCGCCCGGGTACGGCCCGCGCCCCGGGAGCGCTCTCGCCCCTCCCGGATCTCACGGCCCGTCGCGGCCCTCGACCGAGGTGTCGCGACGACCACGAGAACGACAGGCGGGACGCGGGCCGTACCCGCATGGTCCCGTGCGGTCCTGTACGGTGCCGTACCGGGCCCGTGCCGGGTTACCCGGCGTATTCCTTGAGGGCGTCGGCGAGCTGGTCGACGGCCCAGTTGAGGTCCTCCTCGGAGACGACGATCGGCGGGGCGAGGCGGATGGTGGAGCCGTGGGTGTCCTTGGCCAGGACGCCGCGGCGCATCAGCGCCTTGGAGATCTCCCGGCCGGTGGCGAGGGAGGGGTCGACGTCGACGCCGGCCCACAGGCCCCGGCAGCGTACCGAGACCACGCCCTGGCCGATCAGGCCGCGGAGCCTCTCGTGCAGCACCGCCCCGAGCTCCTTGGCCCTGGCCTGGTACTCGCCGGTGTTGAGCATCTCGATGACGGCGCCTGCCACCGCGCAGGCGAGCGGGTTGCCGCCGAAGGTCGAGCCGTGCTGGCCCGGCTTGATCACGCCGAGCACGTCCTCGTCGGCGGTGATCGCCGAGACCGGGACGACACCGCCGCCCAGGGCCTTGCCCAGCACGTAGATGTCGGGCACGACCCCCTCGTGGTCGCAGGCGAAGGTCTCTCCGGTGCGGCCGAGGCCGGACTGGATCTCGTCGGCGATCATCAGGACGTTCTCCGCGGTGCACAGCTCGCGGACCTGGGTGAGGTAGCCGTCCGGGGGGATCAGCACGCCGGCCTCGCCCTGGATGGGCTCCAGCAGCACCGCGACGGTGTTGGCGTCGACGGCCTCGCGGATCGCCTCGATCGAGCCGTACTTCACGACCTTGAAACCGGGGGTGTAGGGGCCGAAGTCGTCGTGGGCGTCCGGATCGGTGGAGAAGCTGATGATCGTGGTGGTGCGGCCGTGGAAGTTGTCCTCCATCACGATGATGTTGGCCTGGTCCTGGGCCACGCCCTTGACCTGGTAACCCCACTTGCGGGCCACCTTGACGGCGGTCTCCACGGCCTCGGCGCCGGTGTTCATCGGCAGGACCATGTCCTTGCCGGTGAGGTCGCCCAGGCCGGCGGCGAAGGTGGCGAACTGGTCGTGGAAGAAGGCGCGGCTGGTCAGAGTGAGCTTCGCCAGCTGCTCCTGGGCCGCTCCGATGATCTTCGGGTTGCCGTGGCCGAAGTTCAGTGATGAGTAGCCCGACAGGCAGTCCAGGAACCTCTTGCCCTCCACGTCGGTCACCCAGGCGCCCTGCGCCTCGGCGATCACGACGGGAAGAGGATGGTAGTTATGCGCGCTACGGCGCTCGCTGAGTTCAATGAACTCTTCTGTGCTCGTCATCCGATACTCGCCGTTCCTTGGTTCGTGACCGTCCTACCGTGAGTTATCCCCGGATCTCCAACGTGCAGCACTTGGGGCCGCCGCCTGCCTTGCGGAGCTCCGACAGCTCCACCGGGACGACCTCGAAGCCGCGACGCTTGAGCTCCAGCTGGAGGCCGGTCGCCTCTGCGTTGATGACCACATTGGTGCCGTCGCTGACCGCGTTGAGTCCCAGCACGGTCGCGTCATTCTCGTCTGCGATGACGGCGTCGGGGAAGAGGCTTCTCAGCACCTCCTGGCTTCCCGCCGAGAAGGCCCCTGGGAAGTATGCCACGTTATGTCCGTTTAGCGGGAACAGGGCGGTGTCCAGGTGGTAGAACCGCGGGTCCACCAGCCGCAGCGACACCGTCGGCCGGCCGAGGAACTCCTGGGCCTCCCCGTGCGCGCCGACGTCGGTGCGGAACCCCGTCCCGGCCAGCACCAGATGGTCGAGCGTGAGGAAGTCGCCCTCGCCCTCGTTGGTGAAGGCGGGCTCGTGCAGCCGGTCGTAGCCGTTGCGGGCGAACCAGTCCAGGTAGGCGGGCCCCTCGGCCGCGCGCTCCCGATGGGTGAACCGCGCGCCGTACACCCGGCCGCCGACGACCAGTGCCCCGTTGGCGGCGAAGACCATGTCCGGCAGGCCTTCCACCGGGTCGATCAGGCTGACCCGGTGTCCGAGGTCCTCGTAGGCGCTCTTGAGCCCCTCCCACTGCCGGACCGCCACCTCGCGGTCGGCGCCGGACTCGGGGTCCATCCACGGATTGATCGCGTACTCGACCGCGAAGTGGTCGGGCCGACACATGAGGTAGTGCTTGGTCATGGAAACCCCGTAAGGGACGTCGTGGTGAGGACGGCACAAGCCTAGAAACGGGGGTTCACGCGGGCCAAGAGCTTGTTTTTGCGCGTTGGCGCGGGTTTGTTGCGTAGTTCAGGCGACGAACGGCGATTCGTTGTGTGAGGTGATCAACGGCGCGTCGATCAGGCGGGAGAGCACGATGGAGCTCTTGGTCCGCACCACGAACGTCTCCGAGGCGATGCGCTCGATCACCTGCTCCACGTGGCGCACATCGGTGGCCCTGATGTGCAGCAGGGCGTCGGCCTCGCCGGTGATGGTGCACGCGGAGACCACCTCGGGATGGCGGGTGACGGCCACCCCGATCTCCGCCGGCGAGGTCTTGCCCGCACAGAACAGCTCCACATAGGCCTCGGTGGTCCAGCCGAGCGCCGCGGGTTCCACCCGGGCGGTGAATCCGGTGATGGCCCCCGTCTCGCGCAGCCGGTCCACTCGCCGTTTCACCGCCGACGCCGACAGGCCGACACGCTGGCCGATCTCCGCGTAGGTGGCACGGGCATCCTCGACGAGCGCCCCGATAATGTCACGATCCAATCTGTCTAGTTCCACGTTGTTTTCTAGCACAGTGAGAGACCGCGAGAGACTTTCGCGGCCCCCCGGGAGGCTCGGGAGGACCCCTGATGGTCTAGGCCGTTTTGGAACGAGTCCACCTGCGGCGGGTGTCCCGGGCCCCGCCCCACGGAGGTCCCGGGATCGATCCATGTCTCCGGCGGACGGCCGGGCCGGGTTTCGGGCCGGGGTCTCGGCCCCGCGGGGGTCTCAGGCGGTCTCGGCCTCGCCGGTGGCCTGCTCCATGGCCTCCTCGGGGGAGGCCTCCAGGTCGTCACCGGCCTGGGCGAGCGCCGTCGCCTTGTCCAGGCGGACCCAGCTCGTCACGCTCTCCACGGCGAACAGCACGCCGAGGTAGAGCGTGAGCGCGGCCAGCACCCAGGTCAGCACGCCCAGCGCGGCCCCGGCGCCGATCAGCAGCAGCCGGATCTCCCAGCCCAGGCCCGCCTTGAACACCCAGTCGGGCGGCCAGATGCTCTGCCGCGTCCGGTACACCGTGTCGTAGGTGTGGTAACCGATCACGTAGATCAGCACGAACAGCATCCACTTGGGCGCCCCGGCGTCCAGGCCGATCAGGATGATCGTGAGAAACTCGGTCCCCCGGATCAGCGGCGGCACCAGCCAGTCGAGCCGCCCCAGGTGGTCGCGGGCCGCGGTCGGCAGCACCAGGGCCACCATGATCAGCACCGGGGCGAGCAGGATCGGGCCGTCCTTCAGCAGCCCGGTCGCCGCCATCGCGACGATCGCGAGCAGCGCGACGACGACGGACGGCACCGGGGGCAGTCCCGGGCCGACCCGGCCGCGGAGCGCCGCCACCAGCGGGCCGTCGTCGCGGTAGGCGAGGAGCCGGGCGGTCTGGACGCGCAGCCGCTCCTCGTAGGGGTCCGGGGCGGGGGTGGTCTGCGGCTGGGTGATCATGCGAGTGACCTCATCAGACGTCCGGTGAGAGAGTAGGTGGCGCCGATGCCACCCCAGATGATCAGGGTGAGGAAGGTGACCCGGGCGTCGAAGAGGGCACCGACGATCGCGATGGCGGCGAAGCGCTCGCCGATCGGGAACACGATCATCTTGCGGACCCAATAGACGATCTTGTACTTGCCCGCCTTGGCCCAGATCCTCAGCAGGCCGCGGATCCCGCCGCTGCGTGCGATCTTCCGCTGCTCCAGGGCCGCGCGAAGGTCGGTGTCGGGACTGACCGACAGCGATACCGAGGGCAGCGGTGACGGGGGTCTGCGCCGGTTGGCCGCGCCGAAGGAGAAGTCCAGCAGGTGCCTGATGGACTGCACGCCGAGCGCGATCAGTGCCAGTGTCCACACGTCGCCCACGCCGGAGACGGCCGCGCCGACCGCCAGACCGGCGAAGACCACATACTCCTTGAACCGGTCGAAGGTGGCGTCCAGCCACGCCCCGAGCACACCGAACTTGCGGGCGTAGCGGGCTACCTGCCCGTCCACGCAGTCGAACACGAACGCGAAGTAGATCAGGATGCCGCCGGCGACCATCCCGGCCCGCGCGCCGGTGGCGAAACAGGCCGCCGCCGCCACGCCCAGCGCGATCGAGATCAGTGTGACCTGGTTGGGCGTGAGCCCGCGCCGGGCGGCCCAGCGGGCGATGAAGCGCGAGTAGGTGCTGACGAAGTAGGTCGTGAAGAAACCGTCGGCGCCCTTGACCGCGTTGTTCAGCCGGGCCTGGTCCTCGTTGAACGACGACATCTCGGCCACCGCCTGGGCGGCCTCCTCCGGGGTGTTCAGCCGGCGGAAGAACAGGTCCCGCCGCCCCCGGACGCCGACCGAGACGCCCCGCCGTACCAGCCCCAGGACCAGGAGCTGGACCAGGTCGTCCTCCGGGCCGAACAGGTGGGCCATGTCCGCGAGCTCGCGGGCGGCCTCCGCCAGCGTGGCCGCGTGTTTGTGGTGCAGGTGCAGCGGGCCGAGGAGGACGGAGTTGGGACGGGTGACCGCGTGGAAGGCCGAGCCCACCGAGATCACCCGGGACCTGCCGGCGCGGACCCGGACGGGGAGACCCTCCAGGGTCCGGTCGCCGATCTCCGGCAGCGCCTCCTCGATGGGGACGTCGGGGACGATGGCGTCACCGTTCTCGTCCTCCTCGCGGGGCTCCTTGACGATCAGCGCGAGCGCGCCGCGCTTCGATTTGGTGATCTGGTAGATCAGCTCGTCGTGGATCAGTGAGCCGGCCGGGAGGATGAGCAGGTTCTCGGTGGCGTGCTCGACCGCGTCGGCCACGGCGCGCAGGTCGCCGGCCAGATCGGAGGTCTGGACGAGCCGCCCTGGCAGGCCCCGGTAGGCCGCGGCGTCGCCCGAGCGGGCGATCGTCACCGGTGCGGGGTCGAGGGAGGCGAGCTGGCCGTGCAGCTTGCCGATCACCGTGGGGCAGCCGGGCAACGCGGGCAGAGTCAGCGCGGCGGACGGGGTCGACTGACCGGGAGCGGCATCGGGGCCGGGGGATGAACCCAGCAGGACCACGCGGGGCATGGGACCCTTTCATGCAGGGATGGGGTGAAACATGGCGCGGAGAGGTCGCCAGGGGCCAAAGTTTAATGAGTTTTAGGGGAACAACACGCACTCGTGATCCATCCGTGCCCGTTGATCATGATTGAAGCCCCGTCACGCAGGTCACCGCACTAGACTGATCGGGTGAGTCTGTACCGTGACGAGGGCGTCGTGCTCCGCACCCACAAGCTGGGCGAGGCCGACCGCATCGTCACCGTCCTGACCAGACGGACCGGCAAGATCCGGGGTGTGGCCAAGGGGGTCAGGCGGACCATGTCGCGCTTCGGCGCGCGGCTGGAGCCGTTCACCCACGTCGACCTTCAGCTTCACACCGGCCGCACGCTCGATGTGATCACCCAGGCCGAGACCATCCGCCCGTACGGCGAGGCGCTCGTGGCCGACTACCCGCGCTACACGGCGGGCACCGCGATGCTGGAGACCGCGGACCGGCTGATCATGGCGGAGAAGGAGCCGGCCCTGCGGCAGTTCCTGCTGCTGGTCGGGGGCCTGCGCACGCTCGGGGGCGGGGAGCACGAGCCCCGGCTGGTGCTCGACGCCTACTTCCTGCGCTCGCTGGCCGTCGCCGGTTACGCCCCCGCGCTGGAGGCGTGCGCCCGGTGCAAGGGCACCGCGCTGCGGGCCTTCGCCATCGTGGCGGGGGGAGTGGTGTGCGGGGCCTGCCGTCCCGCGGGCGCCGCGGTGCCCGCCGGGGAGACGATCACCCTGATGGCCTCGCTGCTCAAGGGCGACTGGCTCACCGCCGACGCCTCCGACCACCGGCACCGCGTCGAGTGCAGCGGCCTGGTCGCCGCTTACCTCCAATGGCACCTGGAGCACGGCATACGCTCTCTCCGACACGTAGAAAGGGAGCCCGCCACGTGAACATCCGTCCCCCGTCCCCTCACCCGTCCGGCGCCACCCCGCCCCCCATCCCCCGTGACCTCGTGCCGCGGCACGTGGCGATCGTGATGGACGGCAACGGCAGATGGGCCAAGCAGCGCGGTCTGCCGCGCACCGAGGGGCACAAGGCGGGGGAGGCGTCGCTCTTCGACGTGATCGAGGGCGCGATCGAACTGGGCGTCCCCTACCTGTCGGCCTATGCCTTCTCCACCGAGAACTGGAAGCGCTCCCCCGACGAGGTGCGCTTCCTGATGGGCTTCAACCGCGACGTCATCCGCCGCCGCCGGGACGACCTCCACGCGATGGGGGTCCGGGTCCGGTGGGCCGGTCGGCCGGGGCGGCTCTGGAAGAGCGTCATCCAGGAGTTGCAGGACGCCGAGCGGATGACCGAGGGCAACTCCACGCTGACCCTGCAGTTCTGTGTCAACTACGGCGGTCGCGCCGAGATCGTGGACGCCGCGCTGCGCCTGGCCCAGGACATCGCCGACGGGCGGGTCAAGCCGGCCAGGGTGAAGGAGGAGACCTTCGCCCGATATCTGGACGAGCCGGGGATCCCCGACGTGGACCTGTTCGTGCGCTCCTCCGGCGAGCAGCGCACCTCCAACTTCCTGATCTGGCAGACGGCCTACGCCGAGATGGTCTTCCTCAACCGCCTCTGGCCCGACTTCGACCGTCGTGACCTGTGGGAGGCCTGCGAGACCTACGCCAAGCGCGACAGGAGGTACGGCGGGGCCGTGCCCAACGCGGTGCGGACCTGAGCTGAGCCGGGCGGCCGGACCCCCGCCGCGCGAGCCCGGTCACGGGTGGTCCCCGGGGGGTGTCTCAGGCGCGGCGGCGGGCCCGGTAGGCGGCGACGTGCATCCGGTTGCCGCAGGTGCGGCTGTCGCAGTACACCCGGGAGCGGTTGCGCGACTCGTCCACGAAGAAGTTGTCGCAGTCGGGGGCCGAGCATGTGCGCAGGCGCTCCCACTCGCCCTCGACGAGCAGGTGGGCCAGGGCGACGCCCAGGTCGGCCGAGAGATGCTCGTTGAGCGAGGCCCCCGGCGCGAAGTAGTGGATGTGCAGGGGGTGGCCGTCGTGCTCGGTCAGCCGGGGGATGATCCGGGTCCCGCTCAGTAGCGTGTTCAGCCGAATGGCCGCGGTGGCCTGGTCGGGGGCGGCGAAGACCTTGAGGAACGCCTCGCGGAGGGCCCGCACCCGGGTCAGGTCCGTGGTGGTCAGCTCGCCGATGCCGCTCACCTCGCGGCGTTCCACGAACGCGCCGAGCTGGCGCAGGTCGGTCAGGCAGTCCGGGCCTCCGGTGGCCGGGGAGGTGTTGACCAGATCGACCACGGTTGCGAGTGAGTGCACCATGTCATGTCCGAATGGCATGTTGACTCCTGTTGGGTGCGGTTTTGGCGCGGGGAACGTGCACGGCGGTCCGCCGTTCCGGAAGATTATCTCTCCGGCACGTGATCGGGGGGCTTTCCCCGCCGCGAGTCACGGGTTCGCCGCGGGCGGGGCCCGCGGCCGTGCGAACCCACCGTGACACCGGGGCGGTTCAGACCCGGCCCACGGCCTCGGGGACCTGGACGGTCGAGCACGAGGCGCAGGTGCCGAAGACCTCGACCGTGTGGGTCACCTCGGTGAAGCCGTGCTCGGAGCCGACCGCCTCGGCCCAGCGCTCCACCGCGGGACCGGCGACCTCCACGGTCCGGCCGCAGTGGCGGCAGACCAGGTGGTGATGGTGGTCCCCGCTGGTGCACGCGCGGTAGACCGACTCCCCGTCGTCGGTCCTGAGCATGTCGACGTGGCCGCTGTCGGCGAGAGCCTGCAGCGCCCGGTAGACGGTTGTAAGCCCAATTTTGGCTCCTTCTGCACGCATTTCGGCGTAGACGTCCTGCGCGCTACGGAAGCCCTCGCTGTGGCGGAGAACGTCATGGACGGCATCGCGTCTGTTGCTCATGGAATGGACTCCTGTGGTCGGCTCCGGCGTACGAATCTACCGAGCCCGAGGGCCAGGACGAACCCTCCGAGCGCTACGATCACAATGATGGCACCCGGGGGCACCTTGACATAGAACGACGAGGTGAGCCCTCCGAGCGTGGCGGCCATTCCGAACAGCATGGAGAGCAGCATCGTGCTCCGGAAGCTCCGGGTGAACTGCTGGCTGGTCGCCACCGGGACCACCATCAGCGCGCTGACCAGAAGCAGCCCCACCACGCGCATGGCGATGACCACGGTCAGCGCCGCGGTGACGGCGATCAGCAGGCTCAGGAAGCGCACCGGCAGGCCACTGGCCTTGGCGACCTCCTCGTCCTGGCAGAGCACGTAGAGTTCGCGTCCGAAAAAGAGGACGACGCCCAGAACCGCCGCGGCCAGCACGGCGATCACCCACACGTCCTCGACGGTGACGCTGCTGATCGACCCGAACAGGTAGGACATCAGGGTGGAGTTGCCGCGGCCCGGCGCGAGCGAGATGAGCAGCACGCCTCCGGCGATGCCGCCGTAGAACAGCAGCGCGAGCGCCACGTCGCCGCCGGTCCTGCCGCGCTCGCGGACCAGCTCGATGGCCACGGCGCCGGCCACCGAGACCACCACGGCGGTCAGCACCGGGGCGGTGTTGGTCAGGAAGCCGAGCGCCACACCGGTCAGCGCGACGTGCCCGATGCCGTCGCCGAGCAGGGCCAGGCGGCGCTGCACCATGAAGGTGCCGATGGCGGGGGCGGCCAGGCCGACCAGGAGGGCCGCGATCAGCGCCCGCTGCATGAAGTCGAATCGCAGAAGCTCGATCACGACGTGGGCCTCCAGTCGAGCGGGCTCAGGGGGTTCTCGTCGGCGTGCGGATGCACGTGGTCGTGGCCGGGCAGGGCGTGCGCGCCGACCGCGTGGGGCGGCGGCCCATCGTGGCACACGCACCCGTCCCTGAGCACCACCGCGCGGGTGATCAGCGGCTCCAGCGGGCCGAGCTCGTGGGCGACCAGCAGCACCGTCCTGCCCTGGCCGATGAGCCTGCCCAGCGTGTCGGCCAGCAGTTGCCGGCTCTCGTGGTCCACGCCGGCCGTGGGCTCGTCCATGACGAAGGTGTCGGGTTCCCCGGCGAGGGCGCGGGCGATCAGCACCCGCTGCTGCTGTCCCCCGGACAGGGACTGAACCGGATCGGCGGCCCGATGCGCCATGCCGACGGCCTCCAGGGCGCGGTCGGTCGCCTGGCGGTCGGCCGCGCCGGTCGGGCGGAACCGCCGCTGTCTGGCGATCCTGCCGGAGGCGACGACCTCGCGGATGGTGGTCGGCACGCCGCCGCCCACCGAGAGCCGCTGGGGCACGTAGCCGATCCGCCGCCACTCACGGAATCGCGCGGGTGGAGTGCCGTACAGCAGGGTCGTGCCGCCGGACAGGGGGCGTAGACCGAGCAGGGCACGGATGAGGGTGGACTTGCCCGACCCGTTGGCCCCCAGCACGGCCACCGCCTCGCCGGGTTCGATGGTCAGGTCGATGCCGCGGAGCACCGGGCGGCGGTCCAGGGTGACCTGGCCCCCGTTCATGCTGAAAACCGCTTGGTTGGATGTCACAGATCGCCTTACGAGCAGCGGAAGGGCGTTTTACGAGCAGCGCAGGGCTGCCTGAAGGGTGCTGAGGTTCTGGCGCATGGCGGACAGGTAGTCGCCGTTCGCCGGTCGGCTCTCGACCGGGTCCAGGACCGCGGTCGTGGCGCCGACCTCCTTGGCGAGAACCTCGGCGACCTTCGGGCTGACGAGGGTCTCGGTGAAAATCGTAGTCACCTTCTCCTGCTTGGCCACTTTCGCCACCTCGGCGAGACGGGCCGGAGCGGGCTCGGACTCCGGATCGAGACCACTGATCCCGATCTGACGGAGTTTGTAGCGGTCGGCGAGGTAGCCGAACGCGCTGTGGCTGGTGACGATCGCCGTCGAACCGCACCTGCCCAGGCCCTGGGCCAGCTCGCCGTCCAGGGCGTTGAGATCGGCCGAAGTCTTGTTGGCACGGTCCCTGTAGGCCCGCGCGTGGGCGGGGTCGGCCGCGGCGAGCCTCTCACCGAGCTCGGTCGCGATCGTCGCGAGGCGGGAGGGGTCGAGCCAGATGTGCGGGTCGTAGCCGGTGTTCTCGCCGTCCCCCTGCTCGCCCTCCCCCGAGGGGCCGGGGAGGACCTTCACCGCGCCCGTCACGTCGAAGCCTCGGCCGGGCGCGTGCTGCTCGACCGCCTCGTCCACGGCGGGCTGCACGCCCTTGACGTAGACGACGAGCCTGGTCCTCTCCAGTTCGGCGATCTGGTTGAGCGTCAGCTCCAGGTCGTGCGGCTCGACCCCCGGCCTGGTCAGGCCGGTGACGGCGGCGTCGCCGCCGCCGACCCGCTCGGCCAGCCACTGCAGCGGGTACATGGCGGCGGTGACGTCGGTCCTGCCTCCCTGGGCACCGCTGGGCTGGGCGGAGTCGGTGGAACCGGAGCCGCAGGCGGTCGTGGCGGCGAGAACGGTGGTGAGAGCGAGCAGCCCTACGGTGCACATGCGGGTACGTCGGGAGGAGTCGGACATCATGCGTATCAGTATGCGCGCAAATGAAAACGGTTGTCAAAATCGCCTTAGAACGCTCCGAAACGGTCGGCGGCGAGCAGCAGCAGGAAGGTGAGCAGGGCGACGCGCAGGATCCGGCCCCTGACGCCCAGTGACGGCCACGACATGTAGGCCAGCCAGCCGACGAACCCGATCACCGGCAGCACCGCGAGGGCGCCCCAGAGGGACGGCACGGCGAAGGCGGCCAGGAGCAGCGCCACCAGCACCACGGGAAGCACCCACCGGGGGAGCTGGAACAGGAGGACCAGCGGGGCCGCGCTCCGTCTTTCGACCCTCCGCCGCAGGCCGGTGGCGCCCGGGGTGAAGAACCGCTCGCCCGGCGGGAGCGGGCGTCTCTCCTTGCCGGGGCGGCGCCGGGCCAGTGGATGTACGGGGCGCTCACGGCGTTTGTCGGCCACGGCCAGAGCCTAGCGCCGGGGCCCCCGCCGGGACATGCTCCCGCGCCGGTCGGCTTACATGCGGTATGTCGGCTTACGTGCGATGTGTCGGTCCACACGCGCCGGCCGTACGCGCCGGATCGGTCCACGGGCGCCGGGGAGCGGTCCGTGCCGGGACCCGGGCGGGAACTCTGGCATGCTGGGCGGATGCTCGCCGTCATCCGTTACTCGGTGCCGCCAGGCCGGGCCGAGGAGTTCCTGAAGCAGGCGCACGACATCGTCGGCACCCTGGCCGGGCAGCCGGGGTACGTGCGCGGCCGGGTGGTCCGCTCGGTGGACGAGCCGGAGCTGTGGGCGCTGGTCAGCGAGTGGGAGGGCGCCGGATTCTACCGGCGGGCACTGGGGGCGGCGCGGATGACGATGTATCCGCTGATGACCCTGATGATCAACGAGCCGAGCGCGTTCGAGGACGTAGATCATCCCTAGTTACCTTTATGCACACAAGGCGGGCGCGATGGTTTATGCGCGCCTGCCGGTTGCCCGGCTCCCCTAAGCTGGGAACTCAATCAATTCCTCGCCGACCTCCAGCCGGATGGAGATTTTCCGTTATGGCACGCCGTACCGACATCATGGACACCATCGTCAGCCTCGCCAAGCGACGCGGGCTCGTCTACCCCTCCAGCGAGATCTACGGCGGCCTGCGGGCCTCGTGGGACTACGGACCACTGGGGGTGGAGCTCAAGAACAACGTGAAGCGGCAGTGGTGGAAGACCGTGGTGCAGGGCCGTGACGACGTGGTCGGCCTCGACTCCTGTGTGATCCTGGCCCGTGAGGTGTGGCAGGCCAGCGGCCACGTTGACACCTTCAGCGATCCGCTGACCGAGTGCCAGTCCTGCCACAAGCGCTACCGCGCCGACCACCTTGAAGAGGGGTATCAGGACAAACACGGCAAGCCGCCGGTCAACGGCCTGGCCGACATCACCTGCCCCAACTGCGGCACCAAGGGCTCGTTCACCGCGCCCAGGCAGTTCAGCGGGCTGCTGAAGACCTACCTCGGCCCGGTCGAGGACGAGTCCGGGCTGGCCTACCTGCGGCCGGAGACCGCCCAGGGCATCTTCATCAACTACCTCAACGTGCAGCAGTCGGCGCGCCGGAAGATCCCGTTCGGCATCGGCCAGATCGGCAAGTCGTTCCGTAACGAGATCACCCCGGGCAACTTCATCTTCCGCACCCGCGAGTTCGAGCAGATGGAGATGGAGTTCTTCGTCAAGCCCGGCACCGACGAGGAGTGGCACCAGTTCTGGATCGACGAGCGCTTCCGCTGGTACACCGACCTGGGCATCAACCCGGAGAACCTGCGCCTGTACGAGCACCCGCAGGAGAAGCTGTCGCACTACTCCAAGCGGACCGTCGACATCGAGTACCGCTTCAACTTCACCGGCGGGGAGTGGGGGGAGCTTGAGGGCGTCGCCAACCGCACCGACTTCGACCTCACCGCGCACGGCAAGGCGTCCGGCACCGACCTCAGCTTCTTCGAGCAGGAGAGCGGCGAGCGCTACGTTCCCTACGTGATCGAGCCCGCCGCCGGTGTGGACCGCGCCACTCTCACCTTCCTGATCGACGCCTACGACGAGGACGAGGTGCCCAACTCCAAGGGCGTCATGGAGAAGCGCACGGTGCTCCGCCTCGACCACCGCCTCGCCCCGGTCAAGGTCGCGGTGCTGCCGCTGTCGCGCAACGCCGACCTGTCGCCGAAGGCCAAGGACCTGGCCGCCCAGCTCCGCCGCCGGTGGAACGTCGAGTTCGACGACGCGGGCGCGATCGGCCGCCGCTACCGCCGCCAGGACGAGATCGGCACGCCCTTCTGCGTCACCGTCGACTTCGACACCCTCGACGACCACGCGGTGACCATCCGCGAGCGCGATTCGAGGGGCCAGGAGCGGGTGGCCCTCGACAAGGCCGAGTCCTACCTCCGCCAGCACCTCAACGACTGAGGACGGATCCGTCCGACCGCCGGCGGCCGGTGTCCCCGTAAGGGGCCGCCGGCCGCCGTTTTTCCTCGGTGTCCCACCCCCCCGGGCTCCGCCGGAAGGGCCGTCCCGCGCCGTACGGCCGGGCCGCCCCTGCGGCGGTACGGTCCGGCGGCCGTATACCCCGGATGGTGAACCTTCGGTGAACCCGTTTGAATACTGAGACAATTGGTTTATACCAATTGGTTTATACCAGTTCTTGGGGTGGGCCATATCATACCGGTTTTGGCGCCGATTTAAATTGGATTAGACCGCTATATGGGCCTTGACCTGCATAAATGCGTCTTCGCCGGGTGGGTGGTGTTTCGTCGGGTTCTCCGTCGGTAGAGTCCCAAGCAGGCGGAACCACACGTCGTTTGAAGTCGCAGAAGGAGCAACCGTGCCCAAGTACGTTTACGACTTCACCGAGGGCAACAAAGATCTTAAGGATCTGCTCGGCGGTAAGGGGGCCAATCTGGCGGAGATGACCAATCTCGGGTTGCCGGTGCCCCCCGGCTTCATCATCACAACCGACGCGTGCCGCCGCTTCCTGCAGGACGGCGAACTCCCCGAGGGCCTGGAGGAGGAGATCTCCCACCACCTGGCCGAGCTGGAGAGCCGGATGGGCCGTCGCCTCGGCCAGGCGGACGACCCGCTGCTGGTGAGCGTCCGCTCCGGCGCCAAGTTCTCCATGCCGGGCATGATGGAGACCGTCCTGAACATCGGTCTGAACGACGAGTCGGTACACGGCCTGGCCAAGCAGGCCGGCGGCAACGAGCGGTTCGCCTGGGACTCCTACCGGCGTCTCATCCAGATGTTCGGCCGGACCGTGCAGAACATCGACGCCGAGCTGTTCGACGACGCCCTGGAGGAGCTCAAGAACGGCCGCGACGACCTGGAGCTCGACGCGGCCGACTTCCGGAGCCTGGTCAAGACCTACAAGGGCATCGTCCGCGACCGGACCGGCCGTGACTTCCCCGCCGACCCGCACGAGCAGATGCGCATGGCGGTCACCGCCGTCTTCGACTCCTGGAACGCCCCGCGCGCCATCCTCTACCGCCGTCAGGAACGCATCCCCGCCGACCTCGGCACGGCGGTCAACATCTGCTCCATGGTCTTCGGCAACTGCGGCATGGACTCCGGCACCGGGGTGGCCTTCACCCGTGACCCCGGCAGCGGCCACCAGGGCGTCTACGGCGACTACCTGCAGAACGCCCAGGGCGAGGACGTGGTGGCCGGCATCCGCAACACCATGCCGCTGCAGGATCTGGAGCGGCTCGACAAGTCCGTCTACGACGAGCTCATGAAGATCATGGAGACGCTGGAGAACCACTACCGCGACCTGTGCGACATCGAGTTCACCGTTGAGCGCGGCAAGCTGTGGATGCTCCAGACCCGGGTGGGCAAGCGGACCGCGGGCGCCGCGTTCCGCATCGCCGTACAGCTGGTCGACCAGGGCCTGATCGACCTCGACGAGGCCGTGACCCGGGTGACCGGCGCCCAGCTCGCCCAGCTCATGTTCCCGCGCTTCGCCGGGGACGCGGAGAGCGCCAGGATCACCAGGGGGATGAACGCCTCCCCGGGCGCGGCCGTCGGCAAGGCCGTCTTCTCCTCCGAGCGGGCCGTCGAGCTGGCCGCCGCGGGCGAGGCCGTCATCCTGGTCCGCCGCGAGACCAACCCCGACGACCTGGCCGGCATGATCGCCGCCCAGGGGGTGCTGACCAGCCGGGGCGGCAAGACCTCGCACGCCGCCGTGGTCGCCCGCGGCATGGGCAAGACCTGCGTCTGCGGCGCCGAGGAGCTGGAGGTCTCCACCAAGGAGCGCAGGTTCACCGCCCCCGGCGGGGTCGTGGTCTCCGAGGGGGACGTCATCTCCATCGACGGTTCCAGCGGCGCCGTCTACCTCGGCGAGGTGCCCGTGGTCCCCTCCCCGGTCGTGGAGTACTTCGAGGGCGCGGTCGACCAGGACGACGAGCTCGTCCGGGCCGTGCACCGCGTCATGACCCACGCCGACGCCTCCCGGCGGCTGCGGGTGCGGGCCAACGCCGACAACGCCGAGGACTCCGCCCGCGCCCGCCGGTTCGGCGCCGAGGGTATCGGGCTCTGCCGTACCGAGCACATGTTCCTCGGTGACCGGCGGAAACTGGTCGAGGACCTCGTCCTGGCCACCTCGGACGAGGAGCGCGAGCACGCGCTGGCCGCGCTGGAGCCGCTGCAGAAGTCGGACTTCACGGAGATCTTCCAGGAGATGGCCGGGCTGCCGGTCACGATCCGTCTGATCGACCCGCCGCTGCACGAGTTCCTGCCCGACTACAGCGAGCTGTCGGTGAAGGTCGCGCTCGCCGGGGACCTGGCGGACGCCAAGGACCGCAGGCTGCTCGCCGCCGTCAAGCGCCTGCACGAGCAGAACCCGATGCTGGGCCTGCGCGGGGTACGGCTCGGCCTGGTCGTCCCCGGCCTGTTCGCCATGCAGGTCCGGGCGATCGCCGAGGCGGCCAAGGCCGTCGATGGCGCCCGCGCGGAGATCATGATCCCGCTGGTGGCCGCGGTGCAGGAGCTGGAGCACGTCAAGGACGAGGCGCGGCGGATCCTGGCCGAGACCGGTGTCGAGGCGCTGGTCGGCACGATGATCGAGGTGCCGCGTGCGGCGCTGACCGCCGGGCAGATCGCCGAGGCCGCCGAGTTCTTCTCCTTCGGCACCAACGACCTGACCCAGATGACCTGGGGATTCTCCCGTGACGACGTTGAGGCCGCCTTCTTCTCCAAGTATCTGGAGCTGGGCGTCTTCGGGGTCTCCCCGTTCGAGTCGCTGGACCGCGACGGGGTGGGCAGGCTGATGCGGATCGCCGTGGAGGAGGGGCGGAGGACCCGCCCCGACCTCAAGCTCGGCATCTGCGGCGAGCACGGCGGCGACCCCGACTCGGTCCACTTCTGCCACCAGGTGGGGCTGGACTACGTGTCCTGCTCGCCGTTCCGAATCCCCGTCGCCCGGCTGGAGGCCGGACGGGCGGCCCTGGCCGCCGCGGGCTCCGACACCCGCTGACCCGCTGACCCGCTGACCCGCTGACCCGCTGGATCGCCGGGACGCCCGCCGCCGATGTCCTCCGGCGGCGGGTACCGGTGGTGAAGGAGGACGGCATCGGGGCCGGTGGGGAGGTTCCGCGCGTCCTGGACGTCGTCCGCGCCCCGGAGTCATCAGGTGTTTCCCCGCTGTTCGGCATGGGACGCCACTTTCCTGGATAAAATCACTGCACTTATGCATCCCTACGACGAGCATGACCAGGACAGATGGGTACCGGAACCACCCGGCAACCCCGAGAGAGGCTCGTTCGAGCGGGATCGCGCCCGGGTGCTGCACAGCGCCGGGCTGCGCCGGCTCGCGGCCAAGACCCAGGTGGTCGGGCCGGGGGAGACGCTCGGCAGCGGGCAGCACATCCCGCGTACCCGGCTGACCCACTCGCTGGAGTGCGCGCAGATCGGCCGGGAGATGGGCCAGGTGCTCTGCAGGGATCCCGATCTGGTGGAGACCGCCTGCCTGGCCCACGATCTCGGGCATCCGCCGTTCGGGCACAACGGGGAGACCGCGCTCAACGAGCTGGCCGCCGGCTGCGGCGGGTTCGAGGGGAACGCGCAGAGCCTGCGCCTGCTGACCCGGCTGGAGGCCAAGGTCCTCACCGAGGACGGCCGCAGCGCCGGCCTCAACCTCACCCGTGCCTCCCTGGACGCCGCGGTCAAATATCCCTGGACCCGTGAGACGAGCCCCAAGTACTGCGCCTACGGCGACGACATGGTGGTCTTCGACTGGATCAGGGAGGGCGCCCCCGAGGGACAGGTCAGCTTCGAGGCCCAGATCATGGACTGGGCCGACGACGTCGCCTACTCGGTGCACGACCTGGAGGACGCGCTCCACTCGGGCGCCGTCGTGCCGCAGGCGCTGCGTGACCCCGCCGAGCGTCAGGAGGTGTGCGTGACCACCCGGGCCTGGTACGCCCCGGACGCCGACCCCGGCGAGCTGGAGGACATCTTCGATCGGCTGGTCGCCCAGCCGCTCTGGCCTCGCCACTTCGACGGTTCCCTGGCCGACCTCGCCGCGACCAAGGGGCTCACCAGCGCCCTGATCGGTCATCTCTGCCGTTCCGCCCAGGTCGCCACCCGCGAGGCGTACGGCCCCGCCGCCGGCCGTTACAGCGCCGACCTGGTCGTTCCCCGGGACGCCCGCCTGGAGTGCGCCCTGCTGAAGGGGCTGACCGCTCACTACGTGATGACCAGGGACGAGCACAGCGCCAAGCAGGCCAGGCAGCGTGAGCTCATCCACGACCTGGCCCACCTGATCATGTTGGGCGCCCCCGGCACACTGGAGCCCGCGCTCCGCCCCTCCTTCACCAGGGCCGCCGGCGACGGCGGGCGGCTGCGGGTGGTGATCGACCAGATCGCCTCCCTCACCGACACCTCGGCCGTCACCTGGCACAGGCACCTGTCCGGGCGCTGAACCTCCGGCCGGCCGCCGTACGGATGATCGCGGCGTCCGGCCTCTAGCCGCCCAGCGGGATCTTCTCCTCCGGGGTTCTCCCCGGCTTCGTGGTGGGCGTGGGGCCGGATTTGGGGGCGCACAGCGTCGCGCACTCGGGCGCGGCCCCGGTCTTGCTCATCACCGCCCGTGTCTCGTCCGAGGGGGAGAGCGTCCGGTTGCCCTTCAGCCAGGCGTCCAGGTAGTTCCACGGCTTGACCATGCCGCGCCGTACCCACCAGAGCGAGGGGTCGGCCTTCCAGGAGATCGCGAAGTAGAGGTTGCTGGCGGTGGACCGGGCGTTGCCCGAGTTGCCGACCTGGCCGAGGACCTGGCCCCCGCTGACCCGTGTTCCCGGTTTGATCCCCGGGGCGATCCGGTCCAGATGGCCGCCGAGGTAGCGCACGCCGTCGTCGCCGATCACGGTGACGAAGCGTCCCTCACGGTCGGGGCCGCGGTCGGTGGAGGGCTTCCACCGGTTCTGGGCGTTGACCTCGTCGACCACCCCGTTCACCGGGGAGACGAACGAGCATCCCCGGTGTGACCAGATCGTGCTCTTGGGCAGGATGAGCAGCTTTCTCTCGTAGGTCACCCTGCAGTCCTTCACCGGGAAGGTGTAGGTGAACTTCGAGATCTTGGGCGGCGGTACCTGCACCGGATCGTCGGCCGCCGGACGGGGCACGGTCGACTCGGGCCCCGGTGTCGGCGCGGGAATCGTCGCGGTGGCCACTCCTGGCGAAGCGGCGGCCACCTCGACCGCCGGAACCGGGGGCAGGGTACTGATGCCCGCCACCCCACCCGGTGACGCGCAGGCTCCGGTGACGAACACCGCGCCGCTGACGATGATCAATCGTGCTATATGCCCCGATCGCATGGTCTCCACCCGCGTAACGTTATCGAGAATCAGGCTTTACCTTTGTAACCGACCTTCCGATTGGTCATGACCTGTTCCGGAAAGTCGCCCGTCCCAACCGGCCTCCGAACCCCCGGAGCGTTCCGCCGGAGCGCCAACCTGTCGGGGCGCCCCACTAGACTCGCGGCGTGGCAGGCCGGATCAGTGACGAGGACATCGCGCTCGTGCGGGAGCGCTCACCGATCGCGGACATCGTGGGTGAGCACATCCAGCTCCGCAACGCGGGCGGCGGCAACCTGAAGGGGCTCTGCCCCTTCCACGAGGAGAAAAGCCCGTCCTTCAACGTCACCCCCACCCGTGGTTACTGGTACTGCTTCGGCTGTGCCGAGGGCGGGGACGTCATCACCTTCGTCCGGCGGCTGGAGCACCTTTCGTTCGGCGAGGCCGTGGAGCGGCTGGCGAACCGGGCGGGCATCCAGCTCCGCTACGAGCAGGGCGGCTACGTTCCAGGGCGGGAGCAGGGGGAGCGCAGCCGGCTCGTCGAGGCGCACCGGGCCGCGGCGGAGTTCTACGTGGCGAAGCTGGGCGGGCCGGACGCCGCGCTCGGACGCACGTTCCTGTCGGAGCGCGGGTTCGAGCGGGTCGACGCCGAGCATTTCGGGGTGGGCTACGCGCCCGCCGAGTGGGAGGCGCTCTCCCGGCATCTGATGGCCCGGGGCTTCACCGCCGCCGAGCTGATCAAGGGGGGGCTGGCCAAGGAGGGCCGCCGGGGCCCGATCGACCGGTTCCGGGGGCGGCTCGTCTGGCCCATCCGTGACATCACCGGCGATGTCATCGGTTTCGGTGCGCGAAAACTGAATGAGGCCGAAGATGGCCCAAAATACCTCAACACCCCTGAAAGTCCGCTCTACAAGAAGAGCGAGGTCCTCTACGGCGTGGACCTGGCCAAGCGGGAGATCTCCAAGCGTTCCCAGGCGGTGATCGTCGAGGGGTACACCGACGTGATGGCCTGTCACCTGTCGGGCGTGCCGACGGCGGTGGCCACCTGCGGCACCGCGTTCGGCCAGGAGCACATCAAGGTGCTGCGGCGGCTGCTGCTCGACCAGTCGGGGTCGCAGGGTGAGGTGATCTTCACCTTCGACGGTGACGCGGCGGGGCAGAAGGCGGCACTGCGGGCCTTCGCCGACGAGCAGAGGTTCGTCACCCAGACCTTCGTGGCCGTCCAGCCCGACGGGCTCGACCCGTGCGACCTCCGCGTCACCCGCGGCGAGGCCGCCGTACGGGACCTGATCGCCGGCCGGGAGCCGCTGTTCGCCTTCGCGATCCGCAGCGTGATCTCCCGCTACGACGTGAGCACCAACGAGGGGCGGCTGTCCGCGCTGGACGCGGCGGCGCCGATCGTGGCGGGCATCAAGGACAGGGCGCTGCGCCAGCTGTACGCCGTGGACCTCGACCGCTGGCTCGGCTTCAACAACGAGCGGTTCGTCATGGACCGGATCGCCGAGATCTCCGTCACGGCCCAGGCCACCGTCCGGGCGCGCGAGAGGCGGCCCGCCGGGCCACGCCGGGTCGCCGATCTCACCGACCCCGGCGTGCGGACCGAGGCCGAGGTGCTGAAGCTGGCCGTGCAGCGTCCGGCGCTGCTCGGACCGGGCTTCGAGGCGATCGGGCCGGAGGCGTTCACGCTGCCCGAGCACATCGCCCTCCACAAGCTGATCCTGGACACCGGGGGCATGGCCGCGGCAGGTCCCGGCGGGCGCGAGTGGGTGGACCGGCTGCTCGGCGAGGTGCCCGACACCTTGCGCGCGGTGGTCACCCGCTTCGCGGTGGAGGAGCTTCGCGCCGACCTGGCGAACGAGGAACGGTACGCCTCGGCCATGCTGGCCGCGCTGGAACTCATCTCGGTGACCCGGGCGATCGAGGAGCTGAAGTCGCGGATGCAGCGGACCAACCCGGTGGAGGAACAGCAGGACTACAACCGGCTGTTCGCCGAGTTGGTCGCTCTGGAGCAGCAGCGGCGAGTGCTGAGGGAACGCGCCGCCGGAAGCTGATCGTGTAGTCGGCTTTAATTTCCAAACATCGATTCGACCAAACCTGAATGAGGTCTCGGTTCGATAATGATCGCAGCCTTACCTTCGGTGACAAAAATAGGTCTGCCATTTAGGGGACCGAATACAGCAGACTGTCTCCCGTGGGTGCATCGGTGCTGCCAAGTGGGCCGCCATCGGTAGACCAGGTGGCCGACCTCGTCGCGAAGGGAAGGGAACGCGGGAGCGTCACGGTTGACGACGTCGCCGCGGCTCTCGACAGATCCGAGCTGCCGTCCGACGCGCTTGAACGCGTCGTGCGCATGCTCGCCGAGCACGGAGTGGAGGTTCTTGAGCCCCAGGGTGACGAGGACACCACCCGATCCGATGAGGAGGATGTCGGTAAACGGGCCCCGACCAGCGATCTGGTCCGCATCTATCTGCGGGAGATCGGCCGGGTGCCACTGCTCACGGCCGAGGAGGAGGTGGAGCTCGCCAAATGCATTGAAGCCGGCCTGTTCGCCGAGGACAAGCTCACCAGCGTCGTCTCGAGGCTGGTCTTTCCGGAGTTCAAGGAGCTCGTCTGGCAGGGAACACAGGCCAAACAGCGGTTGATCGAGGCCAATCTGCGGCTCGTCGTCTCGATCGCCAAAAGATACGTGGGCCGGGGGATGCTGTTCCTGGATCTCATCCAGGAGGGCAATCTCGGGCTCATCCGGGCAGTCGAGAAATTCGACTACACCAAGGGATACAAGTTCTCCACCTATGCCACATGGTGGATTCGCCAGGCCATCACCCGGGCCATCGCCGACCAGGCGCGCACTATTCGCATTCCGGTGCACATGGTCGAGACGATCAACAAGCTGGTCCGGGTCCAGCGCCAGCTCCACCAGGACCTCGGCCGCGAGCCGGCGCCCGAGGAGATCGCGCTGGAGATGGACCTGCCGATCGACCGGGTGATCGAGATCCAGCGCATCGCCCAGGAGCCCGTCTCGCTCCAGTCGCCCATCGG
The DNA here is from genome assembly GCF_053601935.1 of Streptosporangium sp. NPDC004631. Classification (NCBI taxonomy): domain Bacteria; kingdom Bacillati; phylum Actinomycetota; class Actinomycetes; order Streptosporangiales; family Streptosporangiaceae; genus Streptosporangium; species Streptosporangium sp. NPDC004631. The sequence goes on from NZ_JBSGCR010000016.1 coordinate 137,322, forward strand.
GGAGGAGGACTCCGACCTCGGCGACTTCATCGAGGACGCCGACGCGGTCGTGCCGATGGAGGCCGCGGCCTTCATCATGCTGCAGGACCAGCTCGACGACATCCTCGCGACGCTGTCGGAGCGTGAGCAGCGCATCATCCAGCTGCGGTTCGGCCTCGCGGACGGCCACCCCCGGACGCTGGAGGAGGTCGGCAGGGAGTTCGGCGTGACACGGGAGCGCATCCGGCAGATCGAGTCCAAGACACTCGCCAAACTGCGCCATCCGACCCGGGCCCAGATGCTGCGGGACTATCTCGACTGAACACCTCGGTACGGCGGAGGCCCCCGGAGACATCCCGTCCCGGGGGCCTCCGCCGTACCCGGGGCCGGTGCGCGGGAACGTCGCCCCTGGACGCCCTGGTATTTCTCGGGACGCTCCTGGACGTTCCGGGGATTCGGGGGGAGGTCGGGAGAGCGCGGCCGGCGGGATCATCATGGTGATCGGCATGTCGTCCGGGCGGTGCCGTGAGCTTGCAGGATCCTGGAGGCCTCACGACATCCAGGAGCGTCCATGCCCGCCGTTCTCCGTCCCGTCGCAGCCTGCGGCCTTCTCGCCGTCGCCCTCACCGGGTGCGGTCCGGCCGGTGACGGCACCCGCAGGGACGTCACGGTCCCGGCTGTGTCCGCCGAGACCGGCCCGCGGGCCGTGCGCGCGGTCGAACGGTATCGGGCCTACGCCGGCGATCGGATCGATCGCACCATCGCCAGGACCGAGGAGTTCGTCGCCGCGTTCAAGGAGGGTCAGGTGCGCAGGGCCAGGGCCCTCTACGCGCCGAGCCGCCTGGGCTGGGAGAGCGTCGAGCCGGTGGCGGAGGCGTTCGCGGACATCGACTCCAGGGTGGACGCGCGCGAGGCCGACCTCGGGCAGGGGCAGAGATGGACGGGCTGGCACCGCCTGGAGAAGGCGCTCTGGCGGACGCCGGGAAGAGCCGGGCGGGAGGCCGAATACGGTGATCTCCTACTGGCCGACCTCGGCACGCTCAGGGCCCGGCTGCCCAGCGTCGAGATCACCGTGGACTCCATGGCCAACGGGGCCAGGGAACTCCTCGACGAGGCGGCGTCGGGCAAGGTCACCGGTGAGGAGGAGACCTTCTCACATACCGACCTGTGGGATTTCAAGGGCAACGTGGACGGTGCGGCCAAGGTTTACCGGCTCCTGCGGCCGATCGTGCGGGAGAGGAGTCCCGGACTCGTCACCACGCTGGACACCGAGTTCGCCGACCTGAAAGCCCTGCTGGCCAGGCACGCCAGAGGCCACGGGTTCGTCTCCTACACCGAGCTGTCGCGGGACCAGGTCAGAGAGCTCGCCGACGCGCTCAACGCGGCGGCCGAGCCGCTGTCGAACCTGGCCGCGGTCACCGCGGGCTGACCCCTCCCCGGGCCTCCGGGCGCGGTGGGTGGTGTCGTGCCGGCCTCAGATGGCGGACGGGGCTAAGAGCCGCCCTGGCCGCCTCGGCCTCCATTGCCCCCATTACCTCCATCCCCCCCGTTGCCGCCGTTGCCGTCCTGGCCATCCTGCCCGTCCCGGCCGTCTTGTTCGCCCTGACGGTTCTGCTGATCCCGCTGTGGACTCCGCCGTCCGTCCTGATCCTCCCCGGGGCGTCCGCTCCATCCGTCCTCCTGGCCTTGCCCGTATCCCCGGTCTTGGCCGTTCTGCCCGTCCAGGCCGTTCCCGTCCCGCTCGTCCTCCCAGCCCCGGCCGCCTTGCCCGCCCCGGCCCCCATTGCCCCCATTGCCGTCGTGGCCGTTCCGGCCGTGCTGCCACTGTTCGTCCTGGCGGTACTCCCCGTTCCGCCCGCCCTGCCGATCGGGAGCGGCCGGCGCGGTGGGGGTGTCGGTGCCCGATGCCGGAGGTGGAGGTGTGTCGGCACTGGCCGTGGCCAGGGTGGCCGTCACCCCTCCCAGGGTGGTGAGAGACAGTGCACCGATCATGATTTTCCGTTTTATGTTCATGAGTGCCCCCTTTTGGGTGTTCTGCCCGGTGACTGCCGACGGCATTCCCGGGCCGCGCGCCGCACCCCGGAAAGGGGGCGTCTTTTGGGGTTCTTTCAGTCTCTTTGGCCGACTGGCACTTGTCGGCGGGCCGCCCCCTGTTCTCTTGGCGGATGTGAGCGCAGACTGAGCCAATGGAGGCACGGTCGGCGGTGGACGACACCGCGCTCGGACGCGAGGCGTGGTCCGTGCTCAACGCGAACCGCACGGGGTCCGCGACCGTGCCCGCCCCCGGTCTCTACCCCCACCAGTGGAACTGGGACTCCACCTTCGTCGCGCTGGGCCTGGCCCGCTCGAACCCCCGCAGGGCCGGCGCCGAGATGCTCAGCCTGCTGTCCGGGCAGTGGAGCACCGGCATGGTGCCGCACATCGTCTTCCATCCGGTCCGGGCCGGAGCCTACTTCCCGGGCCCCTCCGTCTGGGGCTCCCGAGACCATCCGGCCGCCCCCAACGGGGTGCCCACCTCCGGACTGACCCAGCCGCCGCTGCAGGCCCTGGCCGTCTGGTGGACGTGGCGGCACGCGGTGGACCGGGAGGAGGCCGCGGCTCTCGTCCGCCGGCTGTATCCGATGCTGGTGGCCCAGAACGACTATCTCGCCGCGACCAGGGACCTGGGCGGGGGAGGGCTGGCCGCGATCGTCCATCCGTGGGAGTCCGGCATGGACGACAGCCCCGTGTGGGACGCCCCGCTGGAGGCACTGACCCCGAACGGCCGGATGTGCCCGCTGGAGGCGCGCCCCGACCGTCTCCTCGACGGCCACCACGACCGCTACGTCTGGCTGGCCCTGCGCTACCGCGACTCCGGCTACGACGGGACCTACCTGCGCGAGGATCATCCGTTCGCGGTCGAGGACCCGATGTTCAACGGGATCTGGCTGGCGTCCTGCCACGCTCTCACCGAGCTGGCCCCGCTGGCCGGGGCCGACCCTGGACCGCATCGGGAGAGGGCCGAGCGGATCCGTGCCGGGCTGCTGGAGCGGCTCTGGACCGGCGACGCCTTCCACGCCCGCGATCTGCGTGCCGGGCGGCTCAGCCCCGTCTGCACGATCGGCTGCTTCGGGCCGCTGCTCGATCCCGCCCTGCCCTCGGAGCGGGTGGCGGACCTGGTGAGCGTGCTGGAGTCCCCCCGGTTCATGGGGACCACCGGATATCCCGTGCCGAGCTGTGAGATCCGCGCCCCGCAGTTCGACCGGTCCCGCTACTGGCGGGGACCGTCCTGGGTGAACACCAACTGGCTGCTGCGCCGGGCCGCCGCCGTACACGGCCTGACCGGGCTGGAGCGGCTGCTGGGGGCCGTCACCCTGCGCCTGGTACGGCAGTCGGGCTTCCGCGAGTGCTTCGACCCCTTCGACGGCAGTGGCCGGGGCAGCCGGGACTTCTCCTGGTCCGCGGCGCTCACCCTCGACCTGCTCGCCGATACCGTGGAAACATGAAGCTCTTCAACCGGATGCCCTCCGAGGTCCGTACGGCCGTCGCGCCGGCCGACCGGGTGCTCACCTACGCCGAGGGGCCCGGCGGCTATGTGATCGCCACGGACAGGGCGCTCTACCTGGGCGGGATCCGGCTGCCGTGGTTCCAGGTGGAACGGGGAGCGTGGGACGAGGAGGGGCTGACGGTCGTCACCACCGAGGGGGAGTCGCACCGCGCGCCGCTGCCCGAGCCGGGGCGGATTCCCGAGGCGGTGAGGGAGCGGGTGACCGCCTCGATCGTGGTGAACCACTACGTCCCGTTGGACGCCCGTGGGGGAGTGCGGCTGGTGGCCAGGAGGACCGACGACGACCGGATGGTGTGGAGGTTCGTCTTCGACCCGGACATGGATCCCGCCGACCCCGGCCTGCGGGCCCTTGCCGAGCAGGCGCTGGAGGAGACCCGCCGGAGCTTCGGCGTCTGAACCCGCCCGGGGGCGCCCGGATTCGAGGGCGGGGGAAGGCCCCGGGAGGGGCCTTCCATCAAAGATCATGGACTGTTTTCCGGGCTCCGGGCTCCGGGCTCCGGGCTCCGGGCTTCGCTCCGAGGGCCGTCGCCGTCGGCTCAGGGGGCTTGGCGGGGCGCCTCAGTAGGGCTCCCCGCGAGGGGTGGTGGTCCTGTCCTTCTCCGGCCAGCCGGTGCCCGTGTCGTCGTGCTTGCCGCTCTCCCAGTCGCTCTCCCAGCCGTTCTCCGACTGCAGGAAGGGCAGCCGGTTCCTGGCCACGTCCGCCACCTTGGTCCTGGCCACGTCGGTGACCCTGGAGACCTGGGCGCCGACCAGGCCCGCGGCCTCCTGGACCGCCGGGCTGTCGGACACCCGATGGACCATCCGCTTGATCTGCTCGTAACGTTCCCGGCCGGCGCGGCTTCCCAGGATGTAACCCACCGCAAGACCCACGCCGAACATCAGTCGATAGCGCATCTCCACCTCCACAGCCTGCTCCGCCGGACCCTACCCACAGATCGCGAGTCTTCTCCGACCTACCCCCGAGTATCGATGCGACACACACTCACGGAGTGCGCTAATCTATTCGTGCGCCGCAAGGAACGGGGAAGACGCCCCGGCCGGGCGGCGCGGAGCACGATCCCGTGTAGCTCAATCGGCAGAGCAGCCGGCTGTTAACCGGCAGGTTATAGGTTCGAGTCCTATCGCGGGAGCCATGATGGAAGGCCCCGGGAGCGCAGCTCCCGGGGCCTTCGCTTTTTGCCGTCCTGATTCCGCGGACAAATCGTGGTGAATCACAGAAAATAAGGGACGCTGCGCCCTGTGTCGCCGTGCTCGCCCTCGGTGACGCCGGACGTGGCCGCCGCGGACCAAGCGAGCGCAGTGGGGTGAGGGCCACTGCGTCCAGGACACCCGGCCGCCCCGGAACGGCCGTCGTGCCCGTGAGCGATACATGGGTGGTTTTTCTGTGCTGACCTGGCGAAGGTCCGATCAGTGTGCGCCGGAGACGGTCCACGGTGTTCACGAGGGCGTTAAGGGGAGGGGACGGGGGCGGCCGGCGCCGGACGCGGACGTGGCGGCGGCCCGGGAGTATCTGGAGCTGTTCTACGCGGAGAACCCCGGGGCGGGGTCGATGAGGCCCCGGCTGCGCGAGGTACGGGCCGAGATCGAGAGAACGGGAACCTACACGCACACGCTCGACGAACTCACCTTCGGGGCACGGGCGGCCTGGCGTAACAGCGGCAGGTGTATCGGGCGGCTCTACTGGCACTCGCTGCGCGTGCGCGACCGGCGTCGGGTGAGCACGGCCGAGGGGGTCGCCGTCGAGTGCGTGAACCACCTGCGCGCCGCGGTGTCCGGCCGCCGGATCCGGCCGACGATCACGGTGTTCGCCCCGGACCGCCCGGGGGCGCCGGGGCCGCGGATCTGGAACGAGCAGCTGATCCGGTACGCCGGATACCAGATGGACGACGGCTCGGTCGTCGGCGACCCCCGATACGCCGGCTTCACCACGATGGCGCGCGAGCTCGGCTGGCGGGGCGGCCCCGGCACACCCTTCGACGTGCTTCCCCTGGTGATCTCGATGGGCGACGGGGCGCCCCCGCTGCTCTGCGCTGTTCCGGGGGACGCCGTGCTGGAGGTGCCGCTCTCCCACCCCCGCTATCCGTGGTTCGAGCGGCTGGGGCTGCGCTGGCACGCCGTACCGGCCATATCGAGCATGTGCCTGGAGATCGGCGGGATCTGCTACCGGGCGGCGCCGTTCAACGGCTGGTACATGGGCACCGAGATCGGGGCCCGTAACCTGGCCGACCCCGACCGCTACAACCTGATGCCCGTGATCGCCGCCCATCTCGGCCTGGACACCCGGGACGACCGCTCGCTCTGGCGCGACCGCGCCCTGGTGGAGCTGAACCTGGCGGTCCTGCACTCCTTCGATCGGGCGGGGGTGACGGTGACGGACCATCACACCGAGTCCCGGCGCTTCCTGGCCCACCTGGAGCGCGAGGAGAGGGCGGGGCGGGTCTGCCCGGCGGACTGGAGCTGGATCGTTCCGCCGATATCGGCCTCCGCCACGCCGGTCTTCCACCGCTACTACGACGACGTGGAGTTGTCGCCGAACTTCGCGTACCACCCCGGCTCCGTGGAGCGGGCACTCGGCCGCCGATCCGTGACGGGAGGGTGAGTGGACCCGCCGGGGTGGGCGACGGCTCCTCCCGGCGGGGCCTGACGGGGTGGGACGGCACCGGAGTCGGCCGCGACGATGCCCTTCCTTCCCCGGGGGGCCGTACGGGGTGATGAGACGGGTGCCGGGGCGGCGCCGGGGAAGCACCGCTGTGGGCGGCGTTGCGGGCACCGTACCGAACATGATTCGGTGTGGAGGTGGGCAAGGAGGGTCACATGCTGGATCTGGTGCTGTCGTCCATCGAGCAGGGCGTGCTGACGCTGACGTTCAACCGCCCGGACCGGCTCAACGCCTGGACCGACACGATGGGGCGGCGATACTTCGACCAGCTCGCCGAGGCGGAGCGTAACCCGGAGGTCCGGGTGATCGTCGTGACCGGAGCGGGCAGGGGCTTCTGCGCCGGAGCGGACCTGCGGGTCCTCGACGCCATCCGGGACGGCTCCTACGAGGGGGAGCCGGACAGGCGTCCCGTCACCTTCCCCGTCACGATCGGCAAGCCCGTCATCGCCGCGGTCAACGGCGCCTGCGCCGGGCTCGGCATGGTCCACGCCCTGGTCTGCGATGTGGTCTTCACCGCGGCCGAGGCCACCTGGACCACCGCCTTCGCCCGTCGCGGCCTGATCGCCGAGTACGGCCTGTCGTGGATCCTGCCCCGGCTGATCGGCCAGGCCGGAGCCATGGACCTGCTGCTGTCCGGGCGGGCCTTCACCGGTGCCGAAGCCCGTGAGCTGGGGCTGGTCAGCCGGTCCGTACCCGGTGAGAGCCTGCTCGACGAGACCCTGGCCTACGCGCGGGAGCTGGCCGTCCACAGCTCACCGGCGTCGATGGCCGTGATGAAGCGCCAGGTCTGGGGTGACTGGAACCGGACCCTGGAGCAGTCGGAGGCCGACGCGACGCGCCTGATGGCCGACGCCTTCCGCCGCCCCGACTTCGCCGAGGGCGTCGCCAGCTTCGTCGAGCGCCGCGCCCCCCGGTTCCCGCCGCTGTAGCCGAGCCCCGGCCGCCCGGGTGACCCGGGTCAGATGACGCGGGAGAGCCAGCGGGGGACGGAGTCGAAGGGGGCGGTGCGGGTGGTGACGGCCTCCAGCAGCGTGGCGGCCGCGACGCGGGCGCCCTCGACCACCCCGGGAGGGTAGGAGTAACGGGTCCGGTGCTCCTCGAACTCGTCCTCGTCGTCCAGGAACACCCGGCCGTCCTCGCGCACCCGGATCACATCGAGATCGAGGTCGACCATGGTCACCTGGCCGTCGCTCCACCGGGGCACGGTCGAGACGTCGCAGTAGATCTCGAACTTGTGCGGCGTGGCGTTGAAGGTGGCCGTCCACCAGGTGTCGCGGGGGAAGAGCATCACGAACGGTTGAATCCAGGTGACCGGCGGCTCGTCACCCCTGCTGCCCCGGGTGCCCGCCGGGCAGCCGGTCCACACACCGTGCTCGTCCTCGCCGAGGAGCAGGGCGGGATGGTTCCAGTGCAGGGAGCCGTCGTACTTGCGGTAGACCACGTGCACGCTCTCAGAGGGCATCCCCCGACTTTAATCCGAGTCGTCCGAGGGAAAACCCGACGGCCTGCCCCACCGTCCGGTCCGCACGGTGGGTGGGGGGAATGACCGTGGCCGGTGCTCGGCCGGCCGCCGGGAGACCGTGTCCGGGTGCCGCCCAGCGAGGCGGATCGCCACCGGGAGGACGTGACGCCCCCACGGCGACAGCCCACCCGCGCCTCGGTCGGAAGCCCGCCCCGCGCCTCGGTCAGACCAGGCGGCGGGCTCCGGCGGCCGGGGTGGCGGGGTGGATCCCGGGCGCCGCCCAGCCGCGCTCGGCGTAGGCACGCGTCACCGCATCCCGTACGGCCTCCACCCGATCGTCGGCGACCAGCGCGATGGCCGACCCGCCGAACCCGCCGCCGGTCATCCGCGCGCCCCTGGCCCCGCCCCGGATCGACGCCTCCACCGCCACGTCCAGCTCCGGGCAGGAGACCTCGAACTGGTCCCGCAGCGACAGGTGGGAGGCGTTCAGCAGGGCGCCGATCTCCCGCACCGCTCCGGCCCGCAGCAGCCCGATCACCGCCTCGACCCGGTGGTTCTCGGTCACCACGTGCTGGGTGCGCCTGCGTTCGTCGCCGCTGAGCCGGCCGAGCGCGCCCGCCAGGTCGGTGACGTCGCGCAGCGCGTCCACCCCCAGACGCTTGGCGGCGTTCTCACAGTCCTGGCGGCGGCGGGCGTACTGCCCGTCGGCGAGCTCGTGGTGGACGCCGGTGTTGATGATCAGCAGTTGGAGGCCGTGCGCGGCGAGGTCCAGCGGGATCGTCCTGCCCGCCAGGCTCCGGCAGTCCAGGAACAGCGCCTTCCCCTGCTCCCCGAGCGCCGAGGCGGCCTGATCCATGATCCCGCACGGCATGCCCACGAAGTCGTTCTCGGCCCGCTGAGCCACCAGCGCGACCTCCATCTTGGCCAGGCCCAGGCCGTACAGCTCGTTGAGCGCCGTCCCGACGGCGACCTCCAGCGCCGCGCTCGACGACAACCCCGCCCCCCGCGGCACGTCCCCGTCGATCACCAGGTCCGCGCCCCCGACCGGATGCCCGGCCTCGCGCAGCGCCCAGAACACGCCGACGGCATACCGCGCCCACCCCTCGGCCTCGTCGAGGGTCTCGACGGTCAGCGGCGTGCCCGCCTGGAGCGACCACAGCCTGACAACGCCGTCCGCGCGCGGTGAGACCGCGGCGGTGACCCCCCACGGCACCGCGAACGGAAGCACGAACCCGTCGTTGTAGTCGGTGTGTTCCCCGATCAGGTTCACCCGCCCCGGAGCGTGCCACACCCCCCGCGGCTCCACGCCGAACGTCTCACGGAAAGCCTCGACAACCCGCATGCGCCAACCCCCTCGACAACGTCCCCCCGTAGGGTAGCGAGTCCCGGCACCCCCCGATTTCCCCGTTCAAGGTCACATCTTGAACCCGTACCGCTCGGCGGATGTGCGAACGGGGCCGACGTTTGGTTGAATGCGGCAGTACGGCGTGCGCGAGGGGCGGTAGCTCAGCCGGTTAGAGCAGGGGACTCATAATCCCTGGGTCGCGGGTTCGAGTCCCGCCCGCCCTACCCCTTGTGATCACACGAAAAGCACCCCTGACCTGGATGTTCACGGTTAGGGGTGCTCTTTTTCCGGCTGGTTGTCATTGGCTTGTAGCGGTTGGTCGCGCCCAATGCGCGCCCAATGCGTGCCCAAGGTTCGCAGGGGGGCGCCGTCGCGGGATCGGCGGTGATCAATCGGGATGCGATCTCTGGCGGGTGAACGGGCGGGCCGCGATGTCGTGCGGATCGCCTATGGCCGGTCCTGGGGCGGGGAGCCTGGCCGGTCGTTCTGTTCAAGATCCACGATTGGGGGGCGGCGGGGGGAGGGAAGGTTAGGTTGTGAGATGACGACTGAGCCCGAATTAAGGAGAGGTTTCCCCCTGTGGCATATGGTTCGTTCCCTCCCGGTCAGGCCACGCCCCACATCGACACCTCCGTGCCGCACTCGGCGCGCATCTGGAATCACTGGCTGGGCGGCAAGGACAACTACCCCGTGGACCGGCAGGCCGGTGACGCCTACGCCGCGGTCTTCCCCGGCATCGTCGACATCGCCCGTCACTCCCGGGCGTTTCTGGCCCGCACCATCCGCCACCTGGCGGGGGAGGCCCGGGTCCGGCAGTTCCTCGACGTCGGTACCGGCCTGCCGACCGTCGACAACACCCACGAGATCGCGCAGCGCGTCGCCCCCGAATCCCACGTCGTCTACGTCGACAACGACCCGCTGGTGCTCGTGCACGCCCGCGCCCTGCTCACCAGCAGTCCCGAAGGCGCCACCAGCTACGTCGACGCCGACCTGCGCGACCCCGAGGCGATCCTGCGCCATGCCGCCGCCGCGCTCGACCTCACCCGGCCGGTCGCGCTCATCCTGAGCGGTGTCACCGGCCACATCGCTGACTACGCCGAGGCGCGCTCCATCGTGGCCCGGCTGCTGGCCGGCCTGCCGGCCGGCAGCTACCTGTCGCTCAACGACGGCATCAGCGTCCCTTTCGAAGCCGCCCCCGGGGCCGACGACGGCGCCTACGACGAGGCTCAGCGGACCTACAACGAGTCCGGTGCCATCCCCTATGTCCTGCGTGCCCATGACGAGGTCGCCGGTTTCTTCGACGGCCTGGAACTGCTCGACCCCGGCGTCGTCTCGGTCCCGCTGTGGCGGCCGGACGCGGGCGCCTTCGGCGAGGTTCCGGTCATCGGCCAGGCCGGTGGCGTCGGCCGTAAGAACTGATCGCTCCCCCGCCTGAGGTGGGACGGGGAGGAGGTGGCGTCGGTCGTGAGAACCGACCGCGGGCGCCCGCCCGGCGCCGCATCCGCCTCGGACCGGCCGCCGGGTCCGATCTCTGTGCCGTCCGGGGGAGTCTCGGTTACCCGGGTTGCTCCGGGGCGGCGAGGTGGGCGGCCCGGGTGGTGAGGTAGTCGCGTTCGGGGATGTTCGTCGTACGGCTCGCCGCCGCGCGGTAGTGGTGGACGGCCGCCAGGTGGTCGCCGGTCATCTCCAGGAGGTGGGCTCGGGCCGCGTGCAGGCGGTGGTGCCCGGCCAGGCGCTGGTCGGTGTCGAGGACGTTGAGCATGTCGAGGCCGGTCGCGGCGCCGTGCACCATGGCGGCGGCCACGGCGCGGTTGAGCGAGACCATGGGGTTGTCGGACATGCGTTCCAGCAGGCCGTACAGTGCCAGGATCTGCGGCCAGTCGGTCTCCTCGGCCGTCGCGGCCTCGTCGTGGAGCGCGGCTATCGCCGCCTGGAGCTGGTAGGGGCCGACCGCGCCCCTGGCCAGGGTGGTGGTGATGAGCTCGACTCCTTCGGCGATGGCCGCGCCGTCCCACCGGCCGCGGTCCTGTTCGGCCAGCGGGATCGGGGCGCCGCCGGTGTCGGTGCGGGCGGGGCGGCGGGCGTCGGTGAGAAGCATCAGCGCCAGAAGCCCGGCCACCTCACAGTCGTCGGGGAGCAGGTCGCGGGCCATCCGGGCCAGCCGGATCGCCTCGCGGGACAGCTCCACGCGGTGCAGGTGAGGGCCGGCGCTGCCGGCGTAGCCCTCGTTGAAGACGAGGTACAGCACGTGCAGCACCGCGCCGAGCCGCCGCGTCCGTTCCTCGGGGGCGGGCATCCGGAACGGGACGCCGGAGGCCTTGATGCGCTGCTTGGCCCGGCTGATCCGCTGGGCCATGGTCGCCTCGGGCACCAGGAAGGCCCTGGCGATCTCGGCGGTGGTCAGACCGCCTACGGACCGCAGGGTGAGGGCGATCGCCGAGGCCGCGCTCAGCGCGGGATGGCAGCACAGGAACAGCATGATCAGCGTGTCGTCCCGGTCCGTCCGGTGCGGGTCGTCCGCCGGCGGCGCCGTCCACCGGTCCGGGGGCGTCTGCGCGGCCGCCCGCTCCTCCCGGCGGCGGCGGGCCTGCTCACCGCGTAGCCGCTCGGCCATCCGGCGGGAGGCGACCTGGATGAGCCAGCCCCGAGGGTTGCCTGGCACGCCCTGTTCGGGCCACTGGGCCGTGGCGTCCAGCAGCGCCTCCTGAACCGCGTCCTCGGCGGCGTCGAAGTCTCCGAAACGCCGGGTGAGCACGCCGACGACCTGCGGCGCCAGTACGCGCAGCAGGTCGTCGGCGGCCGGGGTGTTCAGCGGTCAGAGCTCCTCGGGCGGGCCCGACATCACCTGGCGCACCTCGATCGGCATGTTCAGCGGCCTGCCGCCGGGCCCGGGCGCGGCCGAGACGTACGCGGCGAGGTCGATCGCCCGCTCCAGGCTCTCGCAGTCGACGATCCAGTAGCCGACCAGGAACTCCTTGGTCTCGGGGTAGGGGCCGTCGGTGACGACGGGGGCGCCGCCGTCACCGGCCCGCACGATCCTGGCCTGTCCCGGATCGGCCAGCCCCTGCGCGTCCACGAACTCCCCCGCCTCGACGAGTCTGCCGTTCGCCTCGTGCATGAACGCGATGTGGGCCTTGAGGTCCTGCGGAGGCCAGGTGTCGACCGGCGGGAGGCCGCTCTGCGGACCGAACTGCATCAGCAGCATGTACTTCATGTTCGCGCTCCTCAACCTTCGTGCGCTCTCGTCAGCGCTTTCGGGTGTAGGTCGAAGCAGACCCTCGTATTCTCGACATCCCCGCGAGGATACGAGAAAAAAGTCATTCGAACTCCGGTTGCCGTAGAATTCCGCCCCATGGCGACTGGTCCGTGTCTCTGTTCGGACAACCGGCCCTCGGTGGCCGGCGTCTACTCTCCGCCCCTTCCTTGTAGCCAGGAGCTATCTTGCGGAGAATCACTCCACTTGCCTTATTTACTGCCCTTATGGCGGGATGTTCCGGTTCGCAGGAGCCCTTGCCCATCACTCCCGGCACCGGTGTCAGCCCGCGCAACAGAGCGGCCTGTGTGCAGTACGAGCGGGCGCTGTACGACCTCGACGAGACCATCGCCAGTGACCTCATCCCGATCGTCCTGCAGATTCACACCTACGACGGGGAGAAGGCCGTACGTGAGGCGGCCGAGTCGGCGGACGAGGAGGCCGGCCAGGCCATGGAGCACACCGCTTCGGCGCTCGCGGTGCTCGGCACGGCCGTCACCGAGACCTATGCCTCCTCCGGAGGGCTGGACGTCGACCGCGAGCTGGCCGCCCTGAGGGCGTCCGTCGACGCCGTGCGCCTGTTGTGCGCCGGGACCGGTTCGCCGGTGACCGTGGCGATCCCGTAGTCCGGACGCGAGAGTCTCCGGCCCCTCCCCGCCGGTACTCCGTGGCCGTTCGAGATCGCGGTTGGGATCCGCGCCGATAGTGGCGTCGCCGGGCCCGGCCACGGGGGTGGCGTCGCCGCCGTGGCCGGTACGGGATCCCCTCCGCGGAGCGGGCCGGGGCGGACGTCTCACCAGCGTTCGTGATGAACCGCGGTGCGCAGCGCGACGCGACTGCGCCACCCGTGGCGCTCCAGGTCGGGCACCGCCTCGACATGGAAGACCGGCCCCAGGCACAGCCAGGCCACCGGGCGGATCTCAGCGGGGATGCCGAGCAGCCGCCGTACGAACGGTTCGCGGTAGAACGACACCCAGCCGACCCCCATGTTCTCGGCGGTGGCGGCCAGCCACAGGTTCTGGATGGCCAGGCAGACCGAGTACAGGCCGGCGTCGGCGATGGCGTGCCGGCCAAGGACCGCGGGGCCGCCCCGCCCGGCGTCGTAGGTGACGACCACCGACAGGCTCGACTCCAGCACCCCGTCGATCTTTATCCGGGCGAACCGCTCCGCCTCGCTCCCGGTGAGGGACGCCGCGAAGACGGCTCGCTCCCGCTGGACGTGATCGTGAAAGGCCTGACGGGTATCCCGGTCCCTTACCAGGACGAAGTCCCACGGCTGGGACAGTCCCACACTGGGGGCCGCGTGTGCGGCGCCCAGCACGCGCTCAAGGACGTCGTCGGGGACGGGCTCGCCGCTGAACTGGGCCCGCACGTCACGGCGGCGGTGGATGACGTGATAGATGTCGGTGTTCACAGGGCAGGCTCCCGCTGCGTCATGCCACCTCGGCGGGTGGCAGGTGAGAGCGAGGCCGGTCTTCGGACTCTCGGATCTACGCCTTCACCGTCCGCCTTCCCAGCCCGAAGGCCAGTGGCCGCACGCGTGTGCATGGACGGCAGCTCCCCGATCACCGCGGCGGGCCCGTGCCGGAATCACACCGGCTTCCCGATTCTCCTCCCCGGGGAGGCACCTCGCGTCAGTTCATGCCACCCGCGACTGTAGCGCAGCTCGCGGGTACGGTCCGGGTGTCGCCGGGCCGTACCCCGTCCGGGGCCGGACCGGCCGGCGGGGCGTGGGGATACCCCGCCGGATCCGGCGGCCCTTATCCGCTGACCTGTACGAGGTGCTTGATCTCCTGGAACTCCTCCAGCCCGCGCACACCGTTGAGCCGGCCCAGCCCGCTCTGCTTGAACCCGCCCTCCTCGAACTGGTCCAGCACGACCGCCCAGGCGTTGCACCACACGGTTCCCGCCTCCAGTTCCCGGGCGACCCGCAGGGCCCGGTCGCCGTTGGCCGTCCACACCGAGGCGGCGAGGCCGTACTCGGTCGCGTTGGCGCGGCGGACGGCGTCGGCCTCGTCGTCGAAGACCTCGAACGTCGCCACGGGGCCGAACAGCTCCCGCTGGATCAGCGGCGAGTCGATGTCGTCGACACCGAGCAGGGACGGGCGGTGGTAGGCGCCCCGGCTGAGCGGGCCGTCCTCGACCGGGCCGCCGCGCACGATGACCTCCGCGTGCGGTGCCGCGTCCGCGATGATCGCCTCGACGCGGCGCGCGTTCGCCATGTCGATCATCGGGCCCATCTCGCTTGCCGGATCGTCACCGGGACCGACGACCACCTTCTCCAGGGCGCTCGCCAGCCGCTCGCGGACCTGGCCGGCGATTCCGGCCTGGACCAGGATCCGGCTGCCCGTCATGCAGAACTGGCCGCTGAACGTGGTGATCCCCTTGACGAGGGTGGGCACCACCCGGTCGAGGTCGGCGTCGTCGAACACGATCATCGGCGTCTTTCCGCCGAGTTCGAGCGAGAGCCGCTTGAGGGACGCGCCCGCCGCCTCCATGATCTTGCGGCCGACCTGGGTGCTGCCGGTGTAGCTGACGACGTTCACCTGGCCGGACTGGACGAGCCGCTTCGCGCCCTCGTCCCCGGACTCGGTGAACAGGTTCAGCACCCCGGCGGGCAGGGAGGCGACCTCGGCGACGACCCGGGCCATCGCGTGGTTGACCAGCGCCGTCTGCGCGGGCAGCTTGACCACCGCGGTACAGCCGGCCGCCAGGGCCGGGGCGAACGACCGGACGGCCAGGATGACCGGTGAGTTCCACGGGACGATCACGCCGGCAACGCCGATCGGCTGCCGCAGCGCCATGGAGAAGACGCCGGGCCTGGCCTCGGCGGCGCGGCCGGTGTCGGCCAGCGCGAGCGCCGCGTAGTACCGCAGCTTCGGCGCGACCAGGCTCAGCTCGAACTCGGCCTCCGGGACGATCTTTCCGTTCTCCCGGGCCAGCAGGGCGACCAGTTCGCCACGGTGGCGTTCGAACGCGGTGGCCAGCTCGAACAGCGCCGTCGCCCGCAGTTCCCGGTTGTTTTTCCACTCGTGGTGGGTGAATACGTCGCGGGCCACGCGGATGGCCTCGTCCACCTGCTCGACGTCGGCATCGTAGAATCGGCCGAGAACGTCACCGGTGGCCGGCTCCCTGGATTCGCCCGGCCGTGAAGAGGTCAGCCATTGACCTCCGATATAGTTCGCCACAATGGCATCCTCAGGGACGCCGACGGGGTGAGACATGTCGATCCTCTCTTTGCGGGCCAACTGGATTCGAGTGGTGGAGGAGACGGAGTACGGATGTCGGGGGACGGAGAGAACATCCCCATCCATTCGATGCCGGGATTTCTGATCCGGCGGCTTCACCAGCTTCACGACACCATTTGGGAAAAAGAACTGAACGGCTGGATCACCGCTCCTCAGTTCGGTGTTCTCTCGACGCTCGCGGTCCGGCCGGGAATTCATCAGCAGAATCTCTGCTCGCTGGTCGCGCTGGACTCCTCCACCGCCGCCGACATCGTCAACCGCCTGGTCAGGGCGGGCCTGATCCGTAAGCGGCGCGATCCGGCGGACCGCCGCAGGAGCCTGCTGGAGCTCACCCCGGCCGGCGAGCGGGTCGTCGAGACGGCGACCCCGCTCGTTCACGAGGTGAACAGGCGGCTGACAGGGGCGCTGTCCGAGGCGGACGTCGCCCTCCTGGGCGACCTCATCGGCAGGGTTCTCGACGCCCGGCCCCGGAGGTGACGACGCCCTGGGCGGGCGTCGGGAACCCCGCCGGGAGCGCGCTCACCTAGGTTCCTCGCGCGGCGAGGGGAGCCGGGCCCAGCACCCTGCCACCCACGCACGACGTCAGCTCGATCAGCGCCGTGACCAGCTCGCCGATCTCGGCTTGGGCCCGCGGCGCGGGCGTGCCGCCGACGATCGAGCCCGCCTCGACGAAGCAGCTCGTGGGCAGGCGCAGCGCGCCGAACCACGACAGCACGTCACCGAGGTGGCGGTCGACCGCCAGATAGTGCTGTGGCGCCGCCCCGACGACGAGCAGTCCGACCGGTTTGGAGCGCAGCGCCGACACGGGAAGCCGGTCCAGCAGCTCCTTGAGGACCGCGGGGAACGAGGCGCGGAACACCGGCGAGGAGATCAGCACCGCGTCGGCGGTCTCGATCGTCTCCACCGCCGTCTCCGCCCAGTCTCCGGCCGGCCCGGTACCGGCCCGGGGTGTCAGCCGTTCGATCCGCAGGGTGGGGTCCAGCGCCCTGCCGTACCTCTCGGCGGCGGTGAGCGCCGCGGCCAGCCGCCCCGGCGGGGTCGGGCTTCCATACACGGTGACCAGTTTCATGTCATCCTCGTCCCGCCACGGGCTCTCCCCGCGGATCTCCTGTGCGCACGTACCTTCCGTGGTGAAACAGCAGCGGCCGGACCTGCGGGTTCACGCTGAGGGCGCGCACCCGGCAGACCGCGATCGTGTGATCGCCCGCCGGACGCTCGTCCTCGATCTCGCAGTCGACCCAGCCGAGCGCGCCGTCCAGGATCGGCAGCCCGCTCGGCGAGGGTTCCCAGCGCACGTCGGCGAACTTGTCCCCGCCGGACACGGCGAACCTCCTGCTCAGGTCCTCCTGGTCCGCCGCGAGGATGCTGATCACCGCGGCGCCGGCGGCCCTGATCAGGGGCCATGTGGTGGAGGAGGCCGCAGGGCAGAGCATCACCAGTGGCGGTGACAGCGACAGCGCCCCGAAGGACTGGCAGGTGAAGCCGACCGGTGTCCCGCCGACGACCGAGGCCACCACGGTGACGCCGGTGCAGAAGCCGCCGAGCACGCGCTTGTACTCCGCCACGCTGATCGCCGATTCCACCGTCGTGTCAACGCCTTCCTCCCGGCCGATGGCGGACACGGTCACCGCCTCAGACCGGCTTCCCGCATCAGCGGCAGGATGCGCTCGCCGAAGTAGCCCAGCTCCTCGTGGTAGTCGAGGAAGCCGAGCAGCATGCCGTCCACCCCCGCCTTCGACAGCGCGAGCAGCTGGTCCACGATCTGCTCCGGCGTGCCGATGAGGGGGTAGCCGCCGTAGCCGGTGATGAACCGCTCCTGCATGGCCTTGATCTGCTCGAACGACTGGCTCTGCGCGCCCAGCCCGCTGGAGACGCTCGCCGCGACCGCCCAGTCGCCCTTCTCCAGGATCAGGTCGTAGAGCTGCTTGGTCTCCTTTTCGGTGTCCCGGCAGATCACGTTGCCGTAGCTGATGATGCCCAGGTCACGGCCGTGGCCGTGTGCGATTTTGCGCACCTTGTCACCGGTGGCCTTGGCCTCCTCGGCGTTGGCGAAGGCGATGAAGTTGAAGTCGCACTCCTTGGCGCAGAACTCCAGGCCGGCCGGCGAGTTGCCCGCGTTCACCAGGACCGGGTAGGGCTGCTGGACCGGCTTCGGCTCGGCCTCCGCCTGCCTGATCTCGAAGAACTCGCCGTCGAAGTCGAAGGTGCCCGACTCGGTCCACAGCTTCTTGACGATGGTGATCCACTCGCTGCCGTAGCGGTAGCGCGTGTCGTGTTCGCGCTGCCTTCCGCCGAACATCTCCATCTCCTGGGTGTACCAGCCCATGGTCATGTTCAGGCCGAACCGCCCGTGGGAGATGTGGTCGACGGTCACCGACTCCTTGGCGGCGACGATCGGGTGCTTCGTCGGCACGTGGGTCGTGGAGAACACCATGATGTTCTCGGTCGCCTGCGCCAGGCCGGCGGCCCAGGTGTGCGTCTCGAAGTTGCGGCCGTTGAAGTTGCTCTCACCGCCCATTCCCTTCCACCGGGCGATCGGCACGAGCGCCTCGAAACCGAGACCGTCGGCCACCTTGGCGATCTTGACCGTGTGGTCCCACGTCGCCTCGTAGCTCGACGGCGCCAGGCTCGCCATGACTCCGTAGCTGCAGTTGGTGCCGAAGACGCCCAGCTTCATGGGCTGGTCGTTGAAGAGCGGAACCCCGCTTGCACGGCGGGCCTCATGAAGTTCGTCATAACTGATGTCGGCGGACATGATGATCCTTTTCTTGTCGGTCGCGAAAGTCGAGGTTGCCGGTCATGAAAGTCGGTGATGAGAGTCGGTGGCGAAACGGGTGCGGCCGGTGAGGAACCGGTCGGCCTCCGGTGGAGAAACTCCGAAGAATCGCGGGGCGCCGAGGTATTGCGAGAAAGCTAACCGCGCCCGGACGGTCGCTCTATCCGGGCGGCGAAGCCGCTTACGGCCGAAAAGCGAAGGGGGCGTCCGCCGACCTGCCGATCGTGCGGGCCGTACAAGGCCGGCTCGACGAGGGTTGATCGGCTACGTGCTGTGACATAAAAGCACTGGACGTGTTGTTG
>NZ_JBSGCR010000017.1:0-132181 GCF_053601935.1 Streptosporangium sp. NPDC004631
AGCACACCCAAACCCGGCAAACCCACTAGAATTCCCACCACCCCGTCTCCGGAGCAACCCTTCCAACTTACTCTGACATCCAGGCCCTGTCCAGTTGCCCGCAGGCAGCCAAAGATCCAGAAGTAGAGAAGTGGAGGATACGCTGGGCGGATCCTGTTTCCGGAGGCCTTCCGGCCCCGGGGCTCGACCGCCCTGCGGGAAGAACATTACCAGGACTCAAGCGTCACAGAGACAACTTGCCAACCATCCCTGCGACTCGCGCGTCCAAAACGTTTGTGGGCAGTCGAACAGCGCAAGCAGCCGTCAAGCCATCCGCAATCGACTCTGGATACCAAGTAGGCCCGAGGGTCAGGATCCTGACTCCATCCTGGAGGTGAGCACCATGACCCGTTCAGAGTTTGACGACATCCGCGCACACATCGACGCGGAAGCCGATCATCCCAGTGACCTGCTCAGGGTCGCCAGGTCCCTGGTGAGCGACCTTGAGGACGCGAAGATGCGCGAGGCGAAGCTCCGCGCCCAGTATCTCCGCCTTCTCACCGGTGCTCGCACGACGATCGCCGCCCAGGCGGCCGGCTATCCGGAACCGCTGGCCTTCCTCGCCGACGAGCTCGCCAAACAGGGCCAGCTCCCGACCACCCAGGAGGAGATGCAGCAGGTTCTGGTGGACGCTCATACCGCGGCCACGCTACTGACACACCTGGAACAGGCCCCGCGTCTGAAACAGGCCGCGGCCGGCGTCATCCGAGGCGGGCCAAGGGTTCACCGGTGCGCCGGCAGCAGTCGTAGTCTCCCCCGATGAGGCATTCCGTGTCATTGACCTGGGCTTGAACCAAGATCTGTAAGACTTCAGGCATGTGGCAGCGGGGGATGAATTGGGGTGCGACGACCCTCGTGGGCGTCTTCGGCGTTCTGTGGATCGGCGTAGTGGTGTTCGCGGTCGCCGAGGGACCGATGTGGGCGCGCCTTGGACAGGGCGCCTTCGGGGGGTTCCTCATCGGCTGGGCTCTGCACAAGGCGGCTCTGCTGCTGCGCCCCACCCGTCCCAGGAGCCCGGCGAGACACCGTCGGGTCAAGGTCTGACGGACGTCCCCGAGGAGCCCGGCCCGGTCAGAAGCCGGTCCGGTAGGAGCGCAGTTCGTCCGCGACCTCCTGACACGGGACGCCCAGGTCGAACCGGCTCAGCAGAAAGATCGCCTCTCCGGTGTCGATCTCCAGGAGCTCCGTGCGCGAGGTGAGACGCGTTCGCCGGTCCACCCGGATCCGCTCGACCGAGCTCCACGGCACCCGCTCCGAACCGGCGAACCCCCGCACCACGACGAGCCCCTCGTCGTCGACGCTGAGCCGTACCGGAGCCAGCACGTCGCGCAGGGCGAGTACCGCGGCGACCAGGGCGCCCACGCCCGACAGGATCATCCCGCGCGGGTCGCCGACGCTCAGTAGGGCGAGCATCGCGAACGCGACCACCGCGAGGACCTTGAGAACGAAGAGCTCCCGGCGCACGCGCCAGCGCAGGACCGGCCCGGACATGTCAGCCACACCTGCACGTTAACCGCTCGGCCTGCCGGACGGTTAAGGCGGCACCGTGGGGAGCATGAGAAAGGCCCTGATCTCTGGGAGATCAGGGCCTTCTTTGGTAGCGGGGACAGGATTTGAACCTGCGACCTCTGGGTTATGAGCCCAGCGAGCTACCGAACTGCTCCACCCCGCGTCGGTGTGTGTCTGAAGATTACCGGGCCCGGCACTCAAGAGCAAATCGACGGCGCCGACCGGGAAATCGCGCCGCCGGGAAATTCCCCGATGCGGGTGGAGACCCCGGCGTGCCCCGGGAACGGAGAATCCGGACAACGAGAAAGGCCCTGATCTCTGGGAGATCAGGGCCTTCTTTGGTAGCGGGGACAGGATTTGAACCTGCGACCTCTGGGTTATGAGCCCAGCGAGCTACCGAACTGCTCCACCCCGCGTCGGTGTGTGTCTGAAGACTACCCGGCTTTGGCGGTGGACGCGAATCCGACGGCTCCCACGACCTCCTAGGGACTCGACGAGGACGACGACGGTGACGGCGTAGGAGTCCCTGAGGGGGCCGGAGTCGGCGTCTCCGACGGGACCGGGGCCGGGGCGGCCGAGGGGACCGCGGCGCCCTTCAGCTTCTCCAGGGCCTTCTGCAGCTCCTTCTGGGCCTCGCCGTACTCGGTCCAGTTCGGCGGGGTCGCGTTCAGGGCCTTCTGCGCCCTGTCGTAGGCCTTCTCGGCCTCGTCGATCGCCTGGCTCAGCGCGGTGCTCGGCTGGGCCGGCTGCTGCGGCTTGGTGGTGTCCGGCTTGGTCTGCTGGGTGCTTTCCCCGAAAACCTGTTCCAGCGCGACCTTGAGGGTGTCGGCGAAGCCGACCTTGTCCCCGTAGGAGACCAGGACGCGGCGGAGGATGGGATAGGGCTCCTGGCCGGGGGAGGCCGCGGTCTCCACGTAGACCGGCTCGATGTAGACCAGGCCGTCGGCGAACGGCAGCGTCAGCAGGTTGCCGTAGCGGACCTTCGCCCCTCCGATGCCGAGCAGGTTGAGCTCACCGGAGAACTTGTTCTGGAAGTTGTTCTGCACCTGGCCGGGGCCGGGGATCGTGGTGTTGGAGGGCATGCGCAGAATGCGCAGCTTGCCGTAGTCCGGTCCCGGCGTGGCGTCCACCGCCATGAACGCGGCCAGGTTCGGGCCCTGGCGCGGTACGAAGGTGGTGGTCAGCGAGAACGTCGGCTCCGTGGTGCCGGGCATCTTGACCGACAGGTAGTACGGCGGCTGCTTGATGTCACGCTCGCCCGAGGACGGGTCGGTCGGGACGTTCCAGAAGTCCTGGCCGCTGTAGAAGGCGTTCGGGTCCTCGATGTGGTAGCGGGACAGCACGTCGCGCTGGACCTTGAACAGTGCCTCCGGGTAGCGCAGGTGCTGCCGCAGTCCGTCCGCCATCTCGGCCTGCGGCTTGATGATGCCGGGGAACGCCTTGCGCCAGGTCTGCAGGATCGGGTCCTTGTCGTCCCAGGCGTACAGCGTGACCGTGCCGTCGTAGGCGTCCACCGTGGCCTTGACCGCGTTGCGCATGTAGTTGATCTGGTCGCGCGGCTGCTGCACCAGCGGACGCGGGTCGGTGACCGTGTCGCGCTTCATCGCCTCCAGGCTCCTGCTGTCGGAGTAGGGGTAGGCGTTGGAGGTGGTGTAGGCGTCGGCGATCCAGACCACCCTGCCGTCGACGATGGCCGGGTAGGGGTTGTCGTCCAGGCTCAGGAACGGCGCGACCTTGGCGATGCGCTCCTGCGGGTTCCGGACGTAGAGGATCTTGGACTTGTCGTTGACGTCGCTCGACAGCAGCAGGTTCTTCTCGCTGTACTTGGCTGCGTAGAGCAGGCGGTTCAGGAACGAGCCGACCGGGACACCACCCTTGCCGGTGTAGGTGGTGTTCTGCTGGCCGGTGCCCTTGCTCTCGGGGTAGTCGAGCTCCTGCTTCTTGTCGCCGCCCACGATGACGTACTCGGGCGCGGTCGGGGACTCGCCGAAGTAGATCCGCGACTCCGTCAGCCCTGTCCGCTGGGCGAGCGGGCCGGTGACCGGCATGTCCTTGGCGTCGAAGTTGGGCAGGCCCTGCGAGTCGACCTCGTTGCCCGGCGCGGCCACGAAGCCGTATCCGTGGGTGTAGACCAGGTGCTGGTTGATCCAGTTGTTCTGCTCGGCCGGCGGCCCGGTGAGCTCACGCACCGCCACCACGGTGTCGCGCATCTTGCCCGAGTCGTCGGGGTAGCGGTCGACGTCGAGCGGGTCGTGGAAGCTGTAGTAGCCGCGGATACGCTGCTTCTGCTGGTAGGTCTTGGCGACCAGGTTGGGGTCGAGCAGCCGCACGCCGGAGATCGAACTGTCGGCGGTGATGTTGACCTTGGAGGGGTCGCCCTGCGCCGCGTAGTCGATGACCTCGGACTTCTCGATGCCGTACGCCTTCCTGGTGGCGGCGATGTTGCGTTTGATGTACGCCTGCTCCTTGACCTGCTGGTTCGGCTTGACCTGGAACTGCTCGACCATGGCCGGGTAGACCCCGCCGATCAGGATGGCCGAGAGCACCAGCAGGCCGAAGGCGACGCCGGGCAGCATGCCGCCGGGCCGTACGACCCCGGCGAAGAACAGGACGGCGCAGATGAGCGCGATGATCGCCAGGATGGTCTTGGCGGGCAGTACGGCGTTGACGTCGGTGTAGGACGCGCCGTAGGCGAAGCCCCGGTCGGAGAAGACCAGGCCGTACCTGTCGATCCAGTAGGCCACCGCCTTCAGCAGCACGAACACGCCGAGCAGCACCGACAGGTGCACCCGGGCCGCGCGGGAGGCGTGTATGCCGGGTGACTGGAACCGGAAGCCCCCGTACAGGTAGTGCACGACGGCCGCCATGATGGCCGAGAGCACCACCGTGGTGAACAGGAAGTTCAGCACCATCCGCAGGAACGGGTAGGTGAACATGAAGAACGACAGGTCCATGCCGAACTGGGCGTCGTTCTCACCGAACGCCGTGGCGTTGACGAACTCCAGCCATGTCTTCCACTGTCCGGCGAACGACGATCCGGCGAACAGGGCGAGCACCGCGGCACCGATCAGGAAGATCAGTTTGCGGTGCGGGTCAAGGGCCATCCGGTAGCGGTCGGCGCCGGTGGCGCCGCCGAACATCCCCGGGCCGAACATCGGCCGCATCCGGTAGGCCAGCAGCATGTTGCCGCCCACGATGCCCACCATCAGGACGGCGCCCACGATGAAGAGCAGGATCTGCGTGATGACCACGCCGGAGAAGACCTCCGTGTAGTCGACGGAGGCGTACCACAGGTAGTCGGTATATATACCTGCGAAAAGGAAGAACAACGCAACGAGCGCGACGATGGTGATCGCGACAGGAAGCAGCAGTCGTGGCCGGCGGGGCAAGCGCATTGCCCTACCGGCTCCGGGGGTCCGGAAGCTCAAGGCCAACCCCTTGTCGTAAGAGCACGGTCCGTGTTTGAAAACCTACACCGGCAGGGGTATGGTCGCGCTCAGCCGCTCGGGCACGGTCCGGCCACAACCCCCCTAGCGGGTTTACAGGTCCAACGGTGCCAACGACTGGGATTCCGAATAAGTGCCCCGCCAGGCGATTTAGGGTCACCGATCGGCCGGAGCTTCGGACAACCGAAAGCCCCGACGCCCTCCGAGGCTCTCGGATCAGGCGAGAATCCGGCGGACGGTCTCCGTCACCCCGCGTGTTCGCGGCCCTCCCGACCACCGTCCCGGCGAGCCCCCCGATCACCGTCCCGGCAGGCCCTCCGGCCCCTGTCCCGGCGGGTCAGCCCGCCGCGCAGCCGGGCACGGCGCCGGTGCCGGTACGGATCACGTCGAGCGCCTTCACCGCGTCGTGAAGCGTGCCGACCTTGTACAGCCTCAGCCCTTCCGGGAGCGCCTTGACCGCCTCGGCGCAGTTGTCGGCCGGCGTG
The DNA here is from genome assembly GCF_053601935.1 of Streptosporangium sp. NPDC004631. NCBI lineage: Bacteria > Bacillati > Actinomycetota > Actinomycetes > Streptosporangiales > Streptosporangiaceae > Streptosporangium > Streptosporangium sp. NPDC004631. The sequence continues at coordinate 5,480 of NZ_JBSGCR010000017.1, forward strand.
AGGAAGACCGTGGCACCGGCCTTGCGGGCACCCACCATCTTCTGCTGGATGCCGCCGATCGGGCCGACCTTGCCCTCGGGGCTGATCGTCCCGGTCCCGGCGATGGACTTGCCCCCGGTCATCGGGCCCGGGGTGAGCTTGTCCACGATGCCGAGCGAGAACATCATCCCCGCGCTCGGACCGCCGACGTCACCAACGTTGATCTTCACCTTGAAGGGGAACTTGTAGCTGATCCGCATGGTGATGCCCACGATCGGCGTGCCGTCCTTGGCCGCGACGGTCGGGATGGCCACGGTCATGCTCCGGTCGCCCCGGTTGACGGTGAAGGTGACCGTCTCACCGGCCTTGTGCCTGCGGACGATGGCGGAGACGCTCTCCCTGTCGGTCGCGGGAATCCCGTCCACCGAGACGATCTCGTCGCCGGGCTTGAACCGCCCGTCGGCCGGCAGCCCCTTCTGGGCGGAGGCCACGGTCACCACCGAGGTATAGGGGATCTTCAGCTCGGTCAGCGCCGCCGCGGTCGCGTCGTCCTGGGAGTTGGTCATCTCCTGGGTGTTCTGCTGCTCGACCTCCTCGGCGGTGCTCGTCGGCGGGAAGATCGTCTCCTCCGGCACAACCGCGACGGTCGGGTCGATCCAGCCCCTGAGCGCGCTGAACAGGTCGATCCTGTTGCCCGGCCCACCCTGGTAGGCCACGGTGACGAGGCTGAGCTTGCCCTCGGTCGGGTAGGTCTGGTGCCCCTCGATGCTGATCACCGGCTTGCCCTTGACGTCACCGATGGTGTTCTCGGTCGGCCCGGGTCTCAACACGACGTACGGCACGGGCAGCAGGGCGCCGACAACGCCGAGCGCGAGCGTGAGGAAGCCTGCCACCATCAAGGTCAGCGCTCGTCGGGACATGGGAGGAAGCCTATTCCGTGTGACCGGTTGAGGAGTCGCACGCACGCGCCGTCATCTTTCCCCCGTCGTCCTCCCGGCCGTGGTCCTCCCGGCCCGTACAGCTCACGCCCGGCGGCTCAGTCGCAGGCCCCGACCCACTCGGCCGAGCCGTCCGCGAAGAGCTGGTTCTTCCAGATGGGGATCTCGCTCTTGATGTCGTCGATCAGCCGGCGCGAGGCCGCGAACGCCTCACCCCGGTGCGGGGTGGCGACCGCCACGATGACGGCGATGTCGCCGAGCCGGAGGTCTCCGACCCGGTGCACCGCGGCCAGTGCGGTCGCCGGGAAGTCCGCGGCGATCTTCTCGGCCACCCGGCGCAGCTCGCTCTCGGCGCTCGGATGCGCCGAGTAGGAGAGCCCGACGACCGCCCTGCCGTGGTCCTGGTCGCGGACCGTGCCGATGAAGAGCGCGGTGCCGCCCGCCGCGTGGTCGCCAACGGCGGAGAGCACCTCGCCGACGGAGAGTGCGCTGTCGCGAATACCCAGCAACCGGATGACGTCCACGCCACAGAGGGTACCGCCCGGGGAAAACCACTCCCGTGCCGCGGGCCGTACTCGACAAAAAGGCTGTACAGGGCGAGGGCCGCCCCCTCTCCCCGGAGCGGGGACCCGGTGAAATCCCCGGCGGCGTCAGGTGCGGCGTTTCTTGCGGGCGGCACGGACGATCGCGGCGGTGCCGAGGACCGCGACGGTGGCACCGGCCGCGGTGAGCGTGGCCTCCTTGCCGGACAGGCGGCGGCCGACCACCGCGTGTCTGCCCTCGCGCAGCTCCAGAAGCTGCGCCAACGCGGCCTCGTTGCTCCACAGCGGCTTCCATCCGGCCCCGCGCAGCGCGGCGCAGTCGACCACCCAGGGGTAGACGACGTAGTGCAGATCGGTGGCCGGCGCCGGGGTGATGCCCAGCCGGTGCAGGCGCTGAGCGGTGCCGAAGGTCAGCCCGGCGGGCAGCTCGAACCGGCGCAGCCCGGAGATCTCCTCCACCTGCTCCTGCTCCAGCCAGCCGTCGCCCCCCACCGCCACCACCCCGGAGACCGTGCCGAGCGCGGCCATCTCCAGCGCCGAGACCAGGTCGTCCAGGTGGCAGAACTGCCAGCGGGGACTGCATCCCTTGACGCTGAGCAGCCGGGGCGCCTCGAAGTGACGGGTGACCACGCTGTCCGCCCCCGGCCCGACGACGGCCGCGGGGCGGAGCACGGTCACCTCAAGGCCGAGGTGGCTGCGGAGCGAGCGCCGGACCAGAGCCTCGATCTCCAGGTGGTCGCCGACGATCCCGGTGTCGGGCTCGGCGGCCACCGCGGAGTCCTCGGGCAGTGGGACGGGGTTGTCGGGCGCCGCGCCGTAGACCATGGCGCTGGTGACCAGCACGACGCGCCGCACCCGGGCCGCGGCGCTGGCGGTGAGCACCGTCTGGGCCGCGCGCAGGTTGTAGGCACGCCGCTCCGCGGGGTCGGCGTCGAGCGCGTAGTCGCCCGCCAGATGGACGAGCACGTCGATGTCGGAGATCCGGTTCGCCAAGAGCGGATCTCGGACGTCGAGCACTCTCCAGGTGACGCCGGGCACGTCGCCGCGCTGCTCGTCGATGGCCACGACCCTGCGGAAATCCGCAGACGAGGCGACCTTCGCGAGGAAGGCACGGCCGATACCCGAGGCCGCGCCGGTGACGGCGACGACCGGGAGCCGGGGGCGTTTCGAGGTAGGCACCAGGTCCTCACTTTGCACTGACCCGCCATGCGACGGATAACGTGGCGGATGTGGACTCCTCCATCCTGCACGAGGTAGAGCGGTGACTGACTTGCCAGGTCGGGAAAACGACCCCAACGAGAATCCGTTCGCCATGTTCGGCGACCCGGAGCAGATCGCAGCGGCCATGCGCCAGTTCGCCGACATGCTGTCCGCTCCGCAGAGCTCCGGTCCCGTCAACTGGGACATGGCGAAGAACATCGCCCGGCACGTCGTGGCCGCCGAGGGCGACCCGAGTGTCATGGAAGGCGAGCGGCGCCAGATCGTGGACGCGCTCAACCTCGCCGACCTGTGGCTGAACGAGGCGACCGCGCTCCCGAGCGGGGTGAACACCCCGCAGGCGTGGAGCCGGTCGGAGTGGATCGAGAAGACCGTCCCCGTCTGGCGGCAGCTGTGCGATCCGATCGCGGCCCGCATGGTCGAGACCATGAGCGGCACGCTCGGCGCCGCCGGGCTGCCCGCCGAGGCCCAGGCCATGGCCGGGCCGCTGATGGGCATGATGAAACAGATGGGCGGCATGATGGTCGGCCAGCAGATCGGCCAGGCCCTCGGCTCGCTCGCCCGCGAGGTGGTCGGCTCCACCGACATCGGCCTGCCGCTGTCCGGCAACGCCGCCCTGCTGCCCAGCGGGATCGCCTCCTTCAGCCAGGGGCTGGAGACGCCCGCCGACGAGATCCGCCTGTACCTCGCCCTGCGTGAGGCGGCCCATCACCGGCTGTTCCAGCACGTGCCGTGGCTGCGCGCCCACCTGCTCGGCGCGGTTGAGGAGTATGCCAGGGGCATCACGGTGGACGTGTCCGCCCTGGAGGAACAGCTTCGCGGGCTCGACCTCAACAATCCCGAGCAACTCCAGCAGGCGCTGAGCGGCGGCAACCTGCTCAAGCCCGAGGAGACCGACCGGCAGAAGGCCGCGCTGACCCGGCTGGAGACCATGCTCGCCCTGGTCGAGGGCTGGGTCGGCACGGTCGTGGACGGCGCCGCCGACGGCAAGCTGCCGTCGGCGGCCGCGCTGGCCGAGACGGTACGGCGCCGCAGGGCGACCGGAGGCCCCGCCGAGCAGACCTTCGCCACGCTCGTCGGCCTCGAACTGCGTCCGCGCCGCCTGCGCGAGGCGGCCGCCCTGTGGCAGGCGCTGGAGAGCGACCGGGGCGTCGACGGCCGTGACGCGGTCTGGGGGCACCCGGACCTGATGCCCACCGCCGACGATCTCGACAACCCCGGCGTGTTCGTCCGGGGGGAGCCCGAACTCGACCTGTCCTCGCTGGACACGCCCCGGGAGGGGCCGCCCGCCGGGGACGACGGCCGCGAAAAGGGCGGAGGCGGCGGGAACGACGAGGACGGCGGCAAGGGCGACACGGCGTGAGCCTGCGCGCGCACGCACAGGACGTGCTCGCGACGTGGATCGCGCCGACCGCCGAGGAGGAGCTCCTGCGCGAGGAGTTCCTGGAGCACGTGCGCGCCCACGAGGACGCGATGTGGCGCGAGTGCGTGCCCGATCACCTGACCGCCACGACCGCGGTCCTCTCCCACGACGGTGAGCGGGTGCTGCTGACGCTGCATCCCAAGGCCGGGATGTGGCTTCCGATGGGGGGCCACTGCGAGCGCGGCGACGTCTCACTCGACGCCGCGGCGCTGCGGGAGGCCGTCGAGGAGTCCGGCATCCCCGGCCTGCGCCTGCTGCCCGGCCCGCTGGCCCTCGACCGGCACCGGGTCTGGTGCCACCCGCCGCGCAGTCACCATCTGGACGTGGAGTACGGCGCGGTCGCCCCGGCCGACGTCGAGGCCGTGATCAGCGACGAGTCGCTCGACCTCCGCTGGTTCCCCGTCGAGGAGATCCCCGAGCTCTCCGACGAGGCGACCCGCCGACTGGCCCGCCGCGCCCGTGAGGCGATGCGGCGCATAGTGGGCTCCACATGATTGGACCGTTTTATACCTGTCTCACGTAGCCGTGGATATCGTCGTCCACGTCGAGCAGACGAGCGAATCGAGGCAGTGTGAGCGTGGACGTCTCGGCCGGCGGGGATGTGGTGGGCGGTACGGTCGTGGTTCCGCGGCGGCGCCGGCGACTCCGCCGGCTGCCCAGAGCCCTGGTCTGGGCAGCGGTCACCCCGTTCGCCGCCTGGGCGGTGGCCAGGGTCGCCGGACTGGAGCGCGGGTCGCTGACCACCCAGCTCATGACCGCCACGCCGTACGCGGCGGCGGGCTCGCTCGTCCCGGTGCTGCTGGCCGCGGTGACCCGCAACCGCGCGGCCACGGTCGTGGCGCTGGTCACCACCGCGGCGTTCGGTATCGCCGTGCTGCCCAGGGCCGTCGGGTCCACCCAGACGGTGTCCGGAACGCCGCTGCGGGTGCTCACCCTCAACATGCTGTTCGGCCACGCCGAGCCCGAGGCGGTGATGGACCTGGTCCGGCGGCTGAAACCGGACGTGCTGAGCACCCAGGAGCTGACCCCCGGCATGGTCGAGGAGCTGGACGGCGCGGGGCTGAAGGACGTCATGCCCCACCGGGTGCTGCAGGAGGAGTGGAGCGCCGGCGGCAGCGGCCTGTACTCCAGATATCCGCTCACCCCGCTGGAGAACCTGTTCCGGCCGATCGGGCACAACATGCCCGCCGCGCTGATCACCGTTCCGGGCGCCGGGAACGTCGAGTTCGTCGACGTGCACCCCTTCCCCCCGCTGGGCAGCCAGGTGCACGACTGGACGGCGGCCCTGGACTCCTTTCCCCCGGCCTCGGCCGACCGGATCCGGATCCTCGCCGGCGACTTCAACGCCAGCCTCGACCACGCCGCGATGCGCCGCTTCCTCAGCCGGGGCTACGCCGACTCGGCCGACAGGGCGGGCCAGGGGCTGATCCCCACCTGGCCGGCCAACAAGAGGGTCCCGCCGCTCATCACCATCGACCACGTCGTGGTGGACCGGCGGGTGAACGTGAACGCGGTCAGCGTGCACACCGTCCCCGGCACCGACCACCGCGCCGTCTTCGCCGACCTGCGCCTGCCCCCGTCCTGATCGGCTCCGACGTCCGCCCGGCGCTCACACCCGATCTCCGTCGTCTCCGCTCACGACGACAGCAGCGCGCGGGTGTTGTCCCAGCCCTCAAGGCCGGGATCGAGCCTGCGGAGATCGTCGGGGGTGCGGAGGCGGTGCCAGCCGGGGCCGGCCGCGACCGTCCGGGGGCCGGGGGCCGCCGCGCGCAGGGTCTTGACCGGGTCGGGGTCGTCGAACCCCACGTCGGCCCAGCCGGGACAGGGCAGGTGGGCCGCTATCGCCACGGCCCCGCCGTCGGCGGCCGGGCAGACGGCGATCCGCGCCCTGCCCAGTTCCCGGAAGAGCTTGCCGATCAGCAGGGGCGGCAGGTCGGGCGCGTCACCGCTCAGCAGGACCGCCTGCTCGCCGTACGGCAGGGCCTCGAAGACGGCCCGGACCAGGGCGGCTCCGGACAGGTCGGGGATCTCCAGCACCGGGGTCCCCGGCCAGACGATCTCCTCCATCCCCGGCACGCCGGTCACCAGGACGGGGGTGACGAAGTCGAGCCCGGCGACGAGCTCGTAGGTGTCCTCGGCCACCGCTGTCAGGAACCTTGCCGGATCGGTCCCCGGAGGGGTCGCCCCTGCGATCGAGGAGGTGACGACGACCGCCACCAGTCGCTCCTGTGTCAATATTCCTCCGCGGCTCCGTGGGCCGCCGTGGAGAATCCCTCAAGGAACCCTCGTGCCCGTTCGGCCTTGGGATAGTGTTCCACCAGCGACCAGAACCTGGGGCCGTGACTCGGCACCAGCAGGTGCACGAGCTCATGCACGATCACGTAGTCGACCACCCACGACGGCATGCCCCGCAACCGTGTGGAGATCCTGATGGTGCCGTGATCGGGGGTGCAGGAGCCCCAGCGGTGCTGCTGGTTGTCGACCCATCGCACGCTCGACGGACGGGCCTCCCCGTCGAGATAACGTGCCGACAGCTCCGTGGCCCGCTCGAACAGGTCGTCGTCCGAGGGACGTCTCCGCTGTTCCTTGGCAGCGAGCCGGTCGAGCATCCGGCGCACCCATTGTTCTTCATCGGTGCTGCTGAGTCCGGCGGGGAGCAGCACGATCGTTTTCTCGCCGTCGCGGTATGCGGAGACCGTCCGCCGGCGACGAGAACTTCGACGGACCTCGACTGTCTCGGGGGGCACATACGAACGGTAGCCGAGAATGACGAATTCACACCAGAGGGCTGAGGGCGTTCTGGCTGGTCAATCCCTGTTCGTAGGCTGTTCGGCAAGACCAATCGGTTATAGGAGGGGCCTATGGAATTGACCCGGATATCCGCTGTCTTGGGAGTTGTCGAATCGCGGGGAGGCGTCGTTCTCTCCATAACGCCGCCCCTTGAGGTATGTCGTCCACGGCCGTGATATCCCGCCGGGCAAGGGCCTCACGGCTCCGCGGCCCCGATGCGGCGAGCAGGAGACGGCACGGCGCGGGACGGACGGCGCGACGCCGTCGTTCCGCCGGTAGGCCGGGAACCGGGAAGTCGCCGCAGCGGGAGACGCCGTACCACGGGTTCCCCGGGCGGCGTCCCCGACGCGACTTGTCCACAGCCGGAACGCGGCGGGCGAAGTTATCCACAGGCGGAGAGAACCCCGTTCAGGATCTTGCCGGAACGTGGCACGCTGGCACTCCCAGCCGACGCTCCCCAGAGGAAAGGCAGCCCTGTGAGGCCACGTCTGAAGCCCGCCCTGTGCCGGGTCGCGCGTGACGAACGCACCCTGCAGTTCGGCCTGCACCCCCGGCACGCGGTGCTGCTGGCCGATCTCGAACCCGAGGTCCGCCACTGGGTGGAGAGCCTGGACGGCGTGCGCGACGTCGCCGGGGTGCTGGCCGGGGCCGTCGAGGCGGGGATCGGGGAGGAGCACGGCCGGACCCTGCTCAACCTGCTGATCAGCCGTGGCGTGGTGGACGACGCCGCGGTGGGGCCCGGTCCGCTGCGCGGGCTCGCGATGGCCGAGCGGGACCGGCTCCAGCCGGATCTGGACGCCCTCTCCCTCACCCCCGGCACCACGGACGGTGGCCTCAGCGCGCTGGAGCGCAGGCGCGGCGCCCACGTCCGGGTCTATGGGGCAGGCCGAGTGGGCGCGCAGATCGTCGCGCTGCTCGCCGCCTCCGGCATCGGCCGGTTATGCGTCGTCGACTCCGGTACGGCCCGCAACCGAGACGTCGTCCCCGGCGGGCTGACCTGGGCACACGTGGGCATGAGCAGGCAGGATGGCGCGGTCGCGGTGGCCGGAGACCTGGCGCCCTCGGTCACCGCGTGGACCGGTGACCACGCGGCCCGCCCGGCGGACGGCGTCCGCCCACCCGACCTGGCGGTGCTCGCGCCCGTGGAGCCGCTGGACGGCCTGCTGGTCGCCGAGCTCCTCGACTGGAAGGTCCCGCACCTGCTGGTGACCGCCTACGAGGGCTTCGGGTCGGTCGGCCCGTTGGTGCTGCCCGGACGGAGCACCTGCCTGCAGTGCCTGGATCTGGTGCGGCGCGATCGCGACCCGGGCTGGCCGGTGGTCAGCGCGCGCCTGGGGGGCTTCCCCGCGGGGGAGGTCGCGTGTGACACGGTGACGTCAACCGTGGTGGCTGCGATGGCCGCCGGTCATGCGCTTGCTCTGATCGACGGGCGGGAGTCGGTTGTGACCAACGGCACATTAGATGTATTGCCTGATTGGAGCTGGAAGCGGCGATCCTGGAGTGTTCACCCTCAATGTCGTTGCTTCCGAAACAACATGGGTTCGCTGACAATGGTCACGTCGGCTACCTGCAGCTGATAGACACCACACCGAAGGGAGGGAGCGGCGTCTCGCTGTACGGAGAACACGCCGCAAACCAAGGTGAGTGACCTTCCGCGCCGCGCAGTTACGCGATCCGCCAAGCTGGCGGCCCTGCCGATCGGATTCGCCGGCCGCACCGCCCTCGGACTGGGAAAACGGATCGGCGGCAAATCCGCCGAGATCGTCGCACAGGAGATCCAGCAACGCACCGCCGAACAGATCTTCAAGGTTCTGGGAGAGCTCAAGGGCGGGGCGATGAAGCTCGGTCAGGCGCTGTCCATCTTCGAGGCCGCGCTGCCCACGGAGATCGCCGGGCCGTACCGCGCGACCCTCACCAGACTGCAGGACGCCGCGCCGCCGCTGCCGGCCAGGACCGTGCACAAGGTTCTCGTCGAGCAGTTGGGAGACAACTGGCGGGAGCACTTCCGGTCCTTCGAGGACAGGCCGACCGCCGCCGCCTCGATCGGGCAGGTGCACAAAGCCGTCTGGCATGACGGCCGGACGGTCGCGGTCAAGATCCAGTACCCGGGGGCCGGCAACGCGTTGCTCTCCGACTTCAACCAGCTCTCCCGGCTCGGCAAGCTTTTCGGGGTGCTGCTCCCCGGGCTCGACATCAAGGCCGTGCTGAGCGAGCTGCGGGAGCGGGTGGCCGAGGAGCTCGACTACCTGCGCGAGGCCGAGGCCCAGCACGCCTTCGCGTTGGAGTTCAAGAACGACCCCGACTTCCTGATCCCGGACGTCATCGCGGCCAACGAGCAGGTGCTCGTCTCCGAGTGGGTGGACGGCATCCCGCTGTCGCGGATCATCACCGACGGGACCAGGGAGGAGCGCGACCGGGCCGGGCTCCAGCTCGTCCGGTTCCTGTTCTGCTCGCCCGCACGGGTGGGCATGCTCCACGCGGATCCGCATCCGGGCAACTTCCGGATCGTCGAAGACGGACGGCTGTGCGTGCTCGACTTCGGCGCCGTCAACCGGATGCCCGAGGGCTACCCCCCGGTCTTCGGGAAACTGACCCGCATCTTCAACAACGGTGACATGGACGAGGTGGTCCAGGGGCTGCGCGACGAGGGTTTCATCCTCCCGCACATCGTGGTGGACACCGAGGCGCTGCGGGCCTTTCTCGCCCCCTACGTCGAGCCGACCTCGGTGGAGGAGTTCACCTTCAGCCGTGAGTGGTTGCAGCAGCAGGCGGCCCTGGTCGCCGACCTGCGTCCGGGCAACGTGGTGCGTCAGCTCAACCTGCCGGCGTCCTACGTCCTCATTCATCGCGTGCACGCGGCCGGGGTGGGCGTGCTCTGCCAGCTCGGCGCCACCGCCCGGTTCCGCGAAGAGGTGATCCGCTGGGTTCCCGGTTTCACCGAGGAGGACCCCGAGGAACAGGCGGTCGCCGCAGGCTGAGCCCCCGGAAACTCCCAGGCCGGACCCGGCCGTCTCCGGAGGCGAGACCTCCGGAAACGCCCCGCCTACCGGGCCATGGTGCCGGCTTACCGGGCCGCGGCGCCTGGCCGCAGTGCGGGCTTACCGGGTTGTGGTGCCGATCTACCCGTCTGCGCCGCCTACCGGTCTGTGGTGGCTACCGGTCTGCCGACCTGTGCCGCCGGCAGGCCGGTAGGTGGTGCCTACCGGCCTGCCGGGCGGACCGGCCTGGCGGATCCTCACAGTCAGAAGACCTGCGGTCCTCGTTGTCGGAAGAAGGGCCAAGCCTCAGGAGGCGCTCACCCGCGTTCCTCCTGTCAGACGAGCGTCCTCACTGTCAGACGAGGCGCAGAAGCGCGTGGCGGAGGCGTATCGACGCGCGTTCCGCGTCACGCCGGGCGCGCCGCAGGCGCAGGATGCCGGACGCACGACGCTGCTCCTCCGCCTCACGGTGGAGGGTCCGTATTCGGTCACGGACCAGTTCTTCGTGCATAGAGAGCATGTCCCGGCCGCGGTCACTGAAGTGGGTCATCGGAGGTGGTCCTTTCACGAACTTTCGAACACTTGGTTGATCGGTTTCTTGGCTGGTCAGGCGGCGACCGGAGTCTTGCGAGGACGTCCGCGCGGGCGCTTCCGCGGAACGACGACGCCCCGCAGGATGAGCTCGCCGCCCCAGACACCCCAGGGCTCCTCGCGCTCAAGAGCACGGGCCAGGCAGGCCGCCTGGATCGGGCAGCGTCCGCAGAGCGCCTTGGCGAACTCCACGTCCTCCGGAGACTCCGCGAACCAGAGGTCGGGGTCGGTACGACAGGGGATTGTGGCTTCGTCGATCAGGTCCATGACCGTCTGGGCCCCCATCTGCTTCACCTCTCAGTTAGGTACTGGATCTTCAATTACCTCTGGGTGGGGGACAGGAATGACGCGGACAAACAAGAAGGCCGCGGATCCTGGTGCGGATCCGCGGCCTGGAGGCTCTTTCTGCCGGTCAGACTATGACCGGAGGTTGCCTCCAGGGATACGGACCACGCGAACCACCATTTCCGGTGTGCTTGGTCGGTGCGCAATCGCCGGCTTCAGGTGCCGGGGCAGCCAGGACACCCGTCGCCGCGCGGGCGATCAGGGTGGACGTGCGGCTGACCTGAACCTGGCGCCGGACGGACTTCTCCTGCTGCAGTTGGACGGCCACGCCATCGAGGTAGACGAGGAGGGCCTGGCCGCCGACGGGCAGGATCGTGCCGGGACGCGCGGAAGTGAGCCCAAGCTGGGGCCACATCAGATGCTTCTTCACAGCGGACTCACCTCCATTCGTGGATCGTCGAACAGGACAGTCCGACTCGCTTGACCATGACCCTAAACCCCGCTCCCCGGGGCGGGCAACATATTTTCTACCAGCGGTTTTATCACTTATTCATGCGGATCATCGCTTCCTGCACCACCGACACCACCAGCTCGCCGGAACGGGTGAACATCTCCCCTCTCGCGAGCCCCCGCGCCGCCCCCGACCAGGGCGACTCCTGGGCGTACAGCACCCAGTCGTCCACCCGGAAGGGGCGGTGGAACCACATCGCGTGGTCCAGGGAGGCCCCGGAGACGTTGGAGGCGCCCCAGGCCAGGCCGTGGGCCAGGAGCACGGTGTCCACCAGGGTGAAGTCCGAGGTGTAGGCGGCGAGCACCACGTGCAGCAGCGGATCGTCGGGCAGCTCGGTGTCGTAGCGGAACCAGACGTTGGTCTTGGCGCCGCGCAGCGCCGGGTCGCGGTGGGCCTCCCAGGTGAGCGGGGTCACGTAGCGGGCGTCCACCGGACGCGGTTTGGAGAGCCACTCCCGCCACGGGGACTCCTCCCCCATCACCCCCATGACCTCCCGCATCCGGTCTTCGAACGGGGACAGGGTCTCCGGCTCCGCCACCGAGGGCATCACCGCGGCCTGGTGTTCCACCCCGGGCTCAAGGATGTGGAAGGAGGCCGACATGGTGAATATCGCCTTGCCGTGCTGGACGGCGACCACCCTGCGGGTGGTGAAGGAGCGGCCGTCGCGGACGCGTTCGACGTTGTAGACGATCGGGACCGCCGGGTCGCCGGGCCGGATGAAATAGGCGTGCAGAGAGTGGACGTGCCGTTCGGCCGGGACCGTACGACCCGCCGCGACCAGCGCCTGGGCCGCCACCTGCCCGCCGAACACGCGCTGGATACGCTCCTCGGGGCTACGGCCCCTGAAGACGTCGAGCTCGATCTGCTCCAGGTCGAGCAGGTCCAGTAACTCCTTGAGCGCTTCGTTCACGCGTCCTCCGTCTGGTCTGCGGCAGCACGGCAGAGGGCGAACACCGCCTCGCCATACCGCTCCAGTTTGACGCGCCCGATGCCGGTTATGGCCAGCAGGTCCTGCTCGCAGACCGGGGCGCGCTCGGCGATGGCCTGGAGGGTGACGTCGGTGAAGACCACGTAGGCCGGGATCTTGGCCTCCTTGGCGACCGCCGTACGCCAGGTCCGCAGGCTCTCCAGGAGCGCCTCGTCGTAGTCGGCCGGGCAGGTGACGCACCTGCCGAGCTTCTGCTCGGTGGCGACGGCGAGGGTCTTGCCGCAGACCCGGCAGCTCACCGGCGCGGCGACCGGGCGCCGCCCTCCGGCCCCGGAAGACCCGGATGATCCGGAAGACCTGGAGGACGGGGAAGACCCGGGGGGCGGGGAGGACGAGGTACGGCCAGGCGCGGCTGAACGGCCCGTGAGGCCGTCGAGGAAGCGGGAGGGTTTCCTGGACCGGCGACCGCCCGGCGAGCGGGCCAGCGCCCACGACAGCGCCAGGTGTGCCCGGGCACGGGTGACGCCGACGTAGAGAAGGCGGCGCTCCTCCTCGATCTGGTCGGGCGTCTCGGCGTAGACGATCGGCATCATGCCGTCCGTGACACCGACCAGGAAGACCGCGTCCCACTCCAGGCCCTTGGCCGCGTGCAGCGAGGCCAGCGTCACGCCCTCGACCGGCGGCGCGTGCTGCTCGCCGGCCCGGCGCTCCAGCTCGGCGACGAAGGCGGGCAGGTCGGCGCCGGCGGTGGCGAGGTCCTCGGCGAGGTCGGCCAGGGCCTTCAGCGACTCCCACTTCTCCCGGGCCTTTCCGCCGCCGGGCGGCTCGGGGGTGAGGCCGATGCCGGTGAGGATGTGGTGGACGGTCGGGGCCAGGTCGTCGTCCTGGGCGGCGGAACGGGCGGCGCCGCGCAGCAGCACGACCGCGTGGCGGACCTCGGGCCGCTCGAAGAAGCGGTCGGCGCCGCGCAGGAGGTAGGGGACACCGGCCTTGGTGAGCGCCTGCTCGTAGACCTCGGACTGGGCGTTGACCCGGAAGAGCACGGCGATCTCACGGGTCGGCACCCCTCCGTCGGCGAGCCCGCGCACCGCGCGGGCCACCCCCTCGGCCTCGACCTGCTCGTCGTCGTACTCGGTGAAGACGGGGTCGGGGCCGTCGGGACGCTGCGCGATCAGGGCGAGCTTGTGCGGGGTCCTCGCCCGGTCGAGCAGCCGGTTGGCCAGGGAGACGACCTGGGGGGTGGACCGGTAGTCGCGGACCAGCCTGATCACGGTGGCGTCGGGGTACTCGACCGGGAAACCGGTCAGGTAGCGGGGGGTCGCACCGGTGAAGGAGTAGATCGTCTGGTTGGGGTCGCCGACCACGCACAGGTCGTCGCGCCCGCCGAGCCAGGTGTCGAGCAGCAGTTTCTGCAGCGGGTTGACGTCCTGGTACTCGTCCACCACGAAGTGGCGGTACTGCTGCCGGATCTGGGCGGCCACCTCCTGGTGCTCGGTCATCACGGCGGCGGTGAGTTCCAGGATGGTCTCGAAGTCCACCAGGTGCCTGTCGCGGCGGAGCCTTTCGTAGGCGTCGTAGAGCCGGAAGATCTCCTCGGCGGGGACGGGCGGGGTCCGGCCGGCCTTCCTGGCGGCCTCGGCGTAGTCGTCGGGGCCGATCTGGGTGACCTTGGCCCACTCGATCTCGGAGGCGATGTCCCGTAGCTCGGAGCGGTCCGGGTTTCTCCGCAGGGCGCGGCAGGCGTCGATCAGCAACGGCAGCTTCGACTCGATCACCTTGGGCGGGTCGCCGCCGATGACGCGGGGCCAGAAGTAGGTGAGCTGGCGCAGCGCGGCGGCGTGGAAGGTGCGGGCCTGCACCCCCGGGGTGCCGAGCAGCCGCAGGCGCTGCCTGAGCTCTCCGGCCGCGCGGGTGGTGAACGTCACGGCCAGCACGCTCTGGGCCTCGACCACCCCGCTGCGCACCGCGTGGGCGATACGGTGAGTGATCGCCCGCGTCTTTCCGGTGCCGGCTCCGGCGAGCACGCAGACCGGCCCCCGAACGGCCTCGGCCACCGCCCGCTGCTCGGGATCCAGTCCCGCCAGGATGTCGTCGGACTCCACGGAGACTCCTTACACGCGGTTGAACAGGCTTGACGGAGGCATTCTCCCAGCCGGTGACCGGTCACCGCCCATTCTGGCAACCCACGGCCGCAAGCCCCCGCGATTTGCCAAGATGCGTAAAAAAGGCAGTTCCTCCACAATGGAGGCCAAACTGAGCCCGGGAGTAAGGAAGAGGCCTGTGCGAACTGCGGTAACCGTGAGTGCTCTCGCTCTGACGGCGTCGGTGGTCGGGCCCGCGGCCTTGCAGGTGTCCCCGGTCGCGCTCGCCTCCTCGGAGACCTCGCGGCCGGGCGGCATGTTCACCACGTCCAGGAAGGACGACCCCACCCCCACGCCGACCCCCAAGGTGAAGAAGAGCACCCCGGCCCCGCCCGACACCCCGCTGCTCCAGAGCACGGTCGTCGACACCGTCGCGTACGGCCCGCACATCCGCCAGCGGATGGACGTCTGGCACCAGGCGGACGGTCTCAGACGGCCCGGCGTCTTCCTGATCCACGGCGGCTGGTGGTCGGCCGGGGACAAGAAGTACATGGCCGATATCACCAAGAGCTACGCCGAGCAGGGCTACACGGTCTTCAACCTCAACTACCGTCTCTCCGGCGACGCCCCCTGGCCCGCCCAGCGGACCGACGTGCTCGACGCCATCACCACCGCGCGCAGGCACGCCGCCCTGTGGTCCTTCGATCCGGGCGACTACGCGGTCGTCGGCTTCTCCGCCGGGGGCCACCTGGCCGCCGCGGTCGGTACCTACGGGAACGGCCTGCCCGGCCTGCGCGGCGTGGTGGGCGTCTCCCCGGTGACCTCGCCGATGCTGGCGTACATCGACGGCGTCGACACCCTCGATCTGAACAGGCGCAGACTGCGCGAGGCGGCCATCCAGCTCGCCGGCGGCTGTGAGCCCGCCCGGTGCCCGAGGATCTGGGCCAGCATGGAGGTGTCGCGGCACGCGAGCCTCGGTGACGTGCCGATGCTGGCGGTGCACTCGGAGGACGAGTTCGTGCCGGCCGAGCACAGCCTCCTGCTCAAGGAGCGCCTGCGCCTGTTCGGGGTGGGCATGACGGTGGTGACCGAGCCCGGCGCCGATCACAGCACGCCGCTGTACCGCCTGCCGGAGGTGGAGGAGAGGGTACAGGACTGGATCGCCGGCAAGTTGCTCTGACCGGCGGGAAGACGAACGGCCCTCACCTTGTTGCCAATGAGCGCCGAACATCTCACGAGGGGACAGTCCACACATGGCGCTGACGGTTTACACCACTACCTGGTGCGGTCCTTGCAGGCGGCTGAAGTCCCAGCTCTCCCGGGAGGGAATCTCCTACCGGGAGATCAACATCGAGCAGAACCCCGATGCCGCACGGTTCGTCATGAGCGTCAACAACGGCAATCAGACCGTGCCGACCGTCCTGTTCGAGGACGGCACGGCGGTGACCAACCCCTCGGTGATCGAGGTCAAGGCCCGGCTGAAGGTCTGATCACCAGTCTCCGGTCAGGGGCTCCCCGTACCAGGTCTCGATCAGCCTTCGGGCGATCGAGACCTCGGACGGCAGGCTCACCTCGCCGCTCGCCAGCGCGGCCCGCAGTTCGGCGCGGCTGAACCAGCGGGCCTCGGCGATCTCCCCGGGGTCGAGGTCGAACTCCGTGGACACGGCCCTGGCGAAGAAGCCGAGCATCAGGCTGCGCGGGAACGGCCAGGGCTGGCTGCCCAGGTAGCGGGGGGCGGTGACGCGCACACCGACCTCCTCGGCCACCTCGCGGACGACGGCGTGCTCCAGTGACTCCCCCGGCTCGACGAACCCGGCGAGCACCGAGAGCCGTCCCTCCGGCCACTCCGGCCCCCGGGCGAGCAGGCACCGGTCGTCGTCGTCGTGGACGAGCATGATCACCGCTGGGTCGACCCGGGGGAAGTGCTGGCTGCCGTCCTCGGGGCAGACCCGCATGTGCCCGCCGGCCCGCACCTCGGTACGGGTTCCGCAGCGAGGGCAGAACTCGTGGGTGGCGTGCCACGCCTCCAGCGCGACCGCGTACACCAGCAGCCCGGCGTCCAGGTCTCCCAGCAGCGAGCCCACCTGGCGGAGCCCGGCGACGACGGCCTGTCCCTCCGGCAGCACCGTGAGGGGGAGCGGGGCGACGATCCGCCGGGGAGGCTCCACCCGCGTCCGCGCCATACCCGCCAGCGGGGCCGTCACGGCGAAGTAGGCGACCCCCTCGGCGTCCACACCGAGCAGGTAGCGCTCCCCCTCGGGGGCGTCGGCCACGGGCGTCAGGACCAGCCGGACCTCTCCCCCGCTCCGCCGGACCAGCGTCCGGCCACCGTCGACGACCAGGACCCGGGTGGTGCCGTCGGCCCACGCCCGCTCCCGCCACCCGGCATCGCCGCGGAGCAGCGCCGAACGGTCGATGGCGCTCCGCGCGAGCAGCAGCGATCCCAGCAGACCTTCTTGTGTGGTGCTTTCCACGCCGTCCCCGCTTCCCAGACCGATTCGACATCCTATGCCGCGAGACGGGGGTGGATTTCCGGAGTTCACGCATCTGCTCCAGAGCCGAGGCCCTTCTGCTTTCTCTCCTGTTTTCCGCCCTTATCCCTCGTGCCGGAACCTCCCCTCCGCCGGAACGGTGAACGCGGCCGGATGGCGGACGGGCAGCGGCTCCGCGTGGCCACCCGGGAGGCCCCGGCAGGTCGGAGAGGGCCGGAGCGGGCCGCGCGGCCCGGGGGGAATACGAGATTCCGCATCCCCGGGCGGGATTCCGTATCCACCGGGGAAGCGGACATATACGGTGAATACCCAATCACCTCAGCGAGATGATCTCCGTACGGCTAGGATGCACAAAGTTAGGTTAGGCTTACCTGATTATCGGGGGTCCCTGCATTGCGGCTGTACCTCACCGCGCTCAAGCCGACCGACTCGGTCACCCACGGGTTCCTTCCGGCGGCACGCGCACTGGGCTGCGACGTCACCGTCCTGACCGACCGGCCGGAGCACCACCTGGGCTCGGGGACCGAGGTGCTCCGCTGCGACGTCCGTGACGCCCGCGCGGTGATCGACGTCATCGCGCACCACCACGCGCCGGACGCCGTCTTCTCCAACTCCGACCACCTCCAGGTGGAGACCGCCCTCGCCGCCGCCTACTTCGACCTGCCGGGCAAGGACTGGCGGGCCTGCGCGGCCACCAAGAACAAGGCGCTCACCCGCCGGCGGCTGGCCGCGGCCGGCGTCGAGACCGTCCACTCCGTACGGCTGGCCCCGGGCGACCCCGTGCCACCGGACACCCCGTTCCCCGCCGTCGTCAAACCGCGCGAGGGCGTCGCCAGCGAGGACGTGGTGCTGGTGCGGGACGGCCGCGAGCTCGCCGAGGCCCTGCGGGCGATCCGGTCCCGGCGGCCGGGCGAGGCGCTGGTCGTGGAGGAGTATCTCGACGGCCCCCTGCACACGCTGGAGACCCTCGGCGACGCCGGCGAACCTCGGGTGCTGGGTGGCTTCAGGACCACGCTCGGGCCGCCGCCGTACTTCGTGGAGGAGCGGCTCGACTGGGAGCCGCCCCCCGCGCGCGAGCACGTGCTGCGGGCGCTGCGCGCGCTGGGGGTGGGGTTCGGGGCCTGCCACACCGAGTACGCCATGACACCCGCCGGGCCGAGGATCATCGAGGTCAACTACCGGGTGATCGGCGACCACTGCGACTTCCTCCTCGGCGACCTGCTCGGCGTCCCGCTGTTCGAGCGCGTCCTCGGCGTCCACCTGGGGGCGGGGGCCGGCGAGGTGAACCACGCCCGCGGACACGGGGCCGCGCTGAGCCTGGTGGCCGACCGGCCGGGAACCGTGGTGGCGGCCCCCAAGGCGGTCACGCCCACCCCTGGAGACCGGGTCAGGCTCTGGCACCGGCCGCTGCGCGCCGTGGGCGACCGGATCGACCTGAGCAACACCAACCGCGACTACCTGGGCATCGTCCGCGCGATCGGACCCGGCCGGGCGGACGTGGACGCGGCCGTGGCGGCCTTCGGCGCCGGAAACCCATGGGTGATCGCATGATCGGCGGCCCCTCGGCGAGCGGGCGGGAGCGGTACCTGGCCGCCCGGGTGCTGAACGCGCTGCTCCGTGAGAACTACGGCGGGCTGGCCGGGCGGGTCACCCGGTGCAAGAACGGCGTCGCGCTGGTCCTGGTCGGCGGACGCCGGGTCCGGCTCGTGCCGGGTTCGCTCTTCCAGGACTTCGTGGTGGCCCCGGAGGAGGCGCTCGGCCTGCCGGAGGTCCTGCACACGCTGCGGGAGATCGCCGCGCCGGCCGACACCCCGGGGGTGGAGGCGTTCACCCGGGAGTGCCGGGAGGCGCTGCGCGCCCTCGACCTGCACGGCGCCCACCGGGACGAGGTGCTGACCCGGCTCCGCGGCACGCGGCTGTGCGCCGTGCGGTACGAGACGCTGGCGGCCTTCGTGGACCACCCGGTCTACCCGACGGCACGGTGCCGGACCGGGCTGTCGGACCGCGAGCTGACCGCCTACGCGCCGGAGTTCGCGCCCGCCTTCGAGCTGCGGTGGGCGGCCGTGCCCCGGGAGCGGGCGGCCGGGGCCGCGGTGCCGTACGCGCCGGAGTTTCCGGTCGCCGGGCTGCCCGAGTCGCTGAGCGGGACCCACGTGCTGTTCCCGGTGCATCCGCTGACGGTCCGCGCGGTCGAGGAGATCCCGTGGGCGACCGTGGGCCCCGACCCCTACCTTGAGGTCAGGCCGACGCTGTCGACGCGCACGGTGGTGATCGACTGTGACACACACCTGAAGCTGCCGCTGGCCACCAGCACGCTCGGGCTGCGCAACCGGCGGTCGATCAAACCCGCCACGCTGGCCGACGGGGCACGGGCCGAGCTGCTGCTGCGCGAGATGCCCGACCCGGGGGTGCTCCTGGCCGACGAGCAGACCTACGGCCACGCGGGGCACGAGTATCTGGGCTGGCTCGTCCGACGCCTCCCGGAGGGCGAGATCGTCCCGGTGGCCGCGCTGCTCGCGCCCCTGCCGGGGGGCGGACTGGTCCTGGAGGAGCTCGCCGGACGGTGGTACGCCGGGGACGTGCCACGGATGCTGGGAGAGTATCTCCGGCTGCTGTTCGGCTTCCACGTGCGGCTCTTCGTCCACTACGGCACGGCCCTGGAGACCCATCAGCAGAACCTCTCGCTGGTGCTGGGACACGGCCCGGCCAGGCTGCTGGTCAAGGACAACGACGGACTGCTGACCTCGCCGGACCGGCTGCGGGCCGCGGGCGTCGCGGTGCCCGACTTCGTCGACGGGCGGATGCTGACCGACGACCCGCACGCGCTCGCCGACGTGTTCGTGACCATCACCCTGCACCTGGCCGCGGCGGCGGTGACGTTCGGCGTGCTGCCGCCGCCGCAGGCCGCCCGGCTGATCCGTGACACGCTCGCCGAGGCGCTGGCCGAGCACGGGGGCGACCCGATGGCCAGGCTGCTGCGGGCCAGGACCCTCGACGCCGCCCGGCTCGTCGGCAAGTCGATGATCACCGCCGGAACCCTGGCGGACAAGGCGCGCACCGGGGCCCGCGACGTGAACAAGTTCTACGGCACCAGCGGCCCCAACTACCTGCGCCAGCCTCCTCAGGCCATCCAGAACATGATCATGCGAAGGACGCCATGACCAGCCTCGCACTCGGCCCCTCTCCCGCCGCCGTCGCCGAGGAGGCGTCGCTGGCGGCCCTGCTGCGCTGCTGCGTCAGAGAGGTGGCCGGACCGCGCGGGCAGGTCTGGCACGCCGAGCCGTACGTGCTGCTGCGCGTGGCGGACACCCTGCTGCGGGTCCGCACGCACGGCGGGCTCGCGCTGCGGTTCGAGGGGCGGCCCGAGTGGCTGGAGCTCGGGTGCTGGCAGCCGCTCTCCGCCGACCGGCTCGTCGGGCTCGTGGAGATCGAGCTGGGCGGGGCCAACGAGGAGTTCGCCGCCCAGGTGGGCGCGAGCCGGGACGCCATGACCGCGCTGCTCGCGGCGCGGCGGGACGCCCGGCCACCGGCCGACCCGTGGCTGGCCTCCGAGCAGGAGCTGGTCCTCGGCCACCCCTTCCACCCCAGCCCCAAGGCCCGCGACGGCGGCGGATGGCTGCGCTATGCCCCCGAGGCGCACGCGAGCTTCCCGCTCCGGCTGCTGGGCGTCCGCCACGACGTGCTGGCCGAGGCGGGCGACACCGGCACGCTCGACGATCTCGGCCCGGTCCCGGACGGCTACTCGGCGCTGCCCGCGCACCCCTGGCAGCTCGACCTGCTCGCGGCGGAGCTGGCCGCGCCGCTGGCCGACGGGCGCCTGATCGACCTGGGCCGGGGCTCCCGCATGGCGGTCCCCACCTCGTCGGTCCGTACCGTCTACGAGCCTGCGATCGACCGGTGCCTGAAGTTCAGCCTGGACGTGCGGATCACCAACTGCGTCAGGAAGAACTCCTGGTACGAGCTGGCCGGCGCGGTCGAGCTGACCCGGCGCCTCCGGCCGGTGTTCGAGGAGCTGTCGGCCGGGTTCCCCGGCACCCGCTGGCTGCCCGAACCCGGCTACCGCTCCGCCGACCTGGGCACCCGGCTGCTGGAGGGGCTCGGTGTGATCATCCGCGCCAGCCCCTGGTCGGTCTGCAGACCGGGGGTGACCCCGCTGCTGAGCGGGGCGCTGGCCGTCTCCGCGGCGCCCCCGGCCGACCCGGTGCGCTGGTGGCGCGCCTATGTGGAGCGCGTGGCTCCGCCGGTGCTCGACGCCTACCTGAGCCACGGCGTGGTGCTGGAGCCCCACCTGCAGAACGTGCTGATCGGCGTGGACGCGGCGGGACAGCCGGTGGAGGCGATCTTCCGCGACCTGGAGGGCACCAAGCTCGTCGCGGGGCGCCACGACCTGTCCGGAGTGCCCGGCCGGGTCGCCGAGGCGCTGACCTACGACGCCGGCGGCGGCTGGGACCGGGTGGTCTACTGCCTGATGGTCAACCACCTCGCCGAGATAGCCGCCTGGATCGCCGGGGCGGGGCCGACGCGGGAGCTGTGGGCGGTGGCCGGGGAGGTGCTGGCCGGATACGCCGCCACCCGCGGCCGGCCGCGACCG
The DNA here is from genome assembly GCF_053601935.1 of Streptosporangium sp. NPDC004631. NCBI lineage: Bacteria > Bacillati > Actinomycetota > Actinomycetes > Streptosporangiales > Streptosporangiaceae > Streptosporangium > Streptosporangium sp. NPDC004631. Next base: position 26,827 of record NZ_JBSGCR010000017.1, read on the forward strand.
CTGTCGGACCTGCTGGCCGGGGCACCGCTGCCGGCCAAGGCCAACCTCTCGGTCCGCTGGGCGCGCTCGGCCGACCGCTGCGCCGGATACGTACCGGTGGCCAACCCGCTGGCGGTGCTGTCATGATCCCGGCCGTCTCGGCGAGCGGCCTCCCGGCGGTGCCGCGGTGATCCCGGACGAGCCGGCCGCCTCCGTCTACGATCTCGCCGCGCTGGACGCGCACGCGGCAGCCGTACGGGGCGACCCTGGGTGAGGTCGAGTTCTACGACGTTACCCGGCTGCGCATGAAGAACCCCGGCGAGCCGCGTCGCCTGCCGGGGTTTTCGACCGGCGTTCGTACGGCGAGGGCCTGACTGGGCTGCGCCGCCCCGGCGAGGTGCTCCGGATCGAACCCCGCCGGACACTGACGGTCTACCGCGGGCCCCGGCGCGGGGGCAGGCAGGACGTGACGCCTGATGACAGGACGACGGCTCACGCCCCATAAAAACAGCTGAAAATCCCCTATTGCCACCCAATTCATGTGATCTTCGTTAACCAGCCGGAAGCATCGCCCTAGTGATCATCGGATACCCGAGGCTTACCGCCATCAGCGCGGCGCACAGGAGCATAATTCTCCGAAATCACCAGAGGCATGGAATGCGATGATTTCTAGCGGTAAAAAACGGGCTTCGACCGCCGTTTCCGGAAAACGTGGCCGATGTTGGGCCGTCACCACGGGCGAACTGCACCGCTTTCACTGATGAGTCACCGCCGACGCCCTGAGTCCTAGGAGGCGGCAAGAGGATGGCGAGTGCCGTGCCCGGTGTCGACACCGGGCACGGCACTCGCCGTACCCTCCCGTTTGGACGGCAGGAAAGATGATCATGTATCCGGTCTCCGGAACGCGAGACGGCATGATCCAGGACCTGGGTACGCGCGGGAGCTTTCGTCCACCCTCATCGACAAGTGGCGTCAGATCCACTCGTCACCGACAGAGCCGGAACAGGCCGTCACTCGGCAGAGGCAGTCAGATCACGGCCACGCGCAGCCCCGCCTCACCTTCCGGCGACGGCACATACCCAACTACCTCGGTCATCGTCGCTCCCTTCTCAAGCTTCTCAAGCCGTCCGCGCGCGCATCGATTCCACGAGGCGCCGGACCAGTGGCCAGAGCAGTACCAGCACGATGACGGCGTAGATCATGTAGGAGAGCGCTCCCCCCAGCAGGCCGGACAGGTCGCCGCCCGACAGCTGCAGCGAGCGCCGGCCCTGTAGTTCGGCGCGCGGGCCGAGGATGACGCCGACGATGAGGGGCAGCACCGGCAGCCCGAACCGGCGCATCCCGAATCCGAGTAGTCCCAGGAGCAGCAGCAGAAGCAGGTCGAAAGGTTGCGCGTTGACCGCGTAGGCGCCCATCGAGGCGAAGAACAGGATCCCCGCGTACAGATAGGGGCGGGGAATCCGCAGGAGTTTCGCCCACGCCGGCGCGAGCGGCAGGTTCAGAACGAGCAGCAGCAGGTTGCCGACGAACAGGCTGGCGATCAGTGTCCAGACCAGGTCGGGCTCGCGTTCGAACAGCAGCGGGCCAGGCTGGATGCCGTACGACTCGAATGCGGCGAGCATCACCGCGGCGACCGCGTTCGTCGGCAGCCCGATGGCCAGCATCGGCACCAGGGTGCCGGCCGCGGACGCGTTGTTCGCCGCCTCGGGCCCGGCCACCCCCTCGATCGCCCCCCTGCCGAACTGCTCGGGGTACCTGGTCATCCTCTTCTCCGCCATGTACGACAGGAAGGTGGGGATCTCGGCGCCCCCCGCCGGCAGCGCCCCGAACGGAAAGCCCAGCGCGGTACCGCGGAGCCACGGCTTCCAGGACCTCCTCCAGTCCTCCCGCCCCATCCACGGCCGGCCGACGGGGATCACTCCCCCCGCCGTGCGCCGCAGGTGCGCGGCGACCCAGAGCGCCTCGCCGACGGCGAAGATCCCGACGGCCACCACGACCACGTCGACGCCGTCGGCCAGCTGCGGGACGCCGAGCGTGAGCCGCTGCTGCCCGGTCACCGCGTCGATGCCGATCACGCCGATCACCAGGCCGAGCAGCAGCGAGGCGAAACCCCGGACGCGGGAGGTGCCCAGCACCGCGGTGACCGCGATGAAGGCCAGCATCATGATCGCGAAGTAGTCCGGCGCCCCCAGGCTGATCGCGAACGTCACCACCAGCGGCGTCACCAGCACCAGCAGCAGGGTGCCGATCGTGCCCGCGACGAACGAGCCGATCGCCGCGGTCGCCAGCGCCTGTGCCGCCCTACCGGCCTTGGCCATCTTGTTGCCCTCGATCGCCGTGACGACCGAGGACGACTCGCCGGGCGTGTTCAGCAGGATCGAGGTGGTCGACCCGCCGTACATGCCGCCGTAGTAGATGCCGGCGAACATGATGAAGGCCCGCGTCGGCTCCATCCCGTACGTCACCGGCAGCAGCAGGGCCACCGTCATCGCCGGGCCGATGCCGGGCAGCACGCCGACCGCGGTGCCGACGACGACGCCGATCAGCGCCACCAGCAGGTTGAGGGGGGTCACCACGTGGGCGAACCCCTCCAGCAGATGGGTGAGGTTGTCCATCACAGAATTCCCTGCAGCACACCCGCCGGCAGGTTGACACCCAGCCCGACGGCGAACCCGTAGAAGGTGGCCAGCGACAGCGTCACCGCTATCGCCAGGTCGCGCACGTAGTGCCGGCTGCCCAGGGCGAAGGCCGACCCCCAGAACAGCAGGGCTCCGCTGATCACCCAGCCGAGCCGGTCGATCAGCACGGCGTTGACGGCGAAGGCGCCGATGAGCAGCAGCACCGTGCGCCAGTCGATCCGCGTCGACAGGTCGATGTCCTCCCCCGCCTCCGGCTCACCCCGGCCGCCCCGGGCGACGTCGACCGCGTAGACCGGCGCGACCACCAGGAGCAGGACCCCCAGGATCATCGGCACCGGACGCGGCCCGATCGGGTCGTTACCGCCGACCAGATGCGCGATCTGGCCGGCGTCGAGGATCACCAGGACGCCCAGCAGGGAGAGGAACGCGCACAGGCCGTACTGCGCGCGGTCCGGCCCCAGGGAATCCCGCACGGCCGCGTCGAGTTCTTCGGAGGCCTGCACGCTCATGCCAGCCCGAGCCGCGTCAGGATGTCGGCGACGACCTTGTCCTGCTCGGCCAGATATGCCGTGAACTCGTCGCCGGTGAGGAAGGCGTCACTCCAGCCGCGCTTGGCCAGCTCGGCCTTCCACAGGTCGGAGTCGTGCATCTTCGTCAGCGCCTCGATCCAGGTCTTCCGGTCGGCTTCGCTGATCCCGGGCGGCGCGACGATCCCGCGCCAGTTGGTGAAGAGGAGGTCGATGCCCGCGGACTTCAGCGTCGGGACGTCCCCGAGCACGTCGACGGGCTCCGCGCTGGTCACCGCGAGCACCCGCACCTGACCGGCCTCGACCTGGTCGAGGAACTCCCCGTAGCCGCTGGCGCCAAAAGTGATCTTGCCGCCGAGGATCGCCGGCAGCAGCTCACCACCACCGTCGTAGGAGATGAAGTTGACCTGTTCCGGGTTGATGCCGACCGCCTTGGCCAGCTGCATCGGCAACAGGTGGTCCGGTCCGCCCCGCGATGAGCCACCGCCGACGGTGATCTTCCTCGGGTCCCTCCTCCACGCGGCGACAAGATCGTTGATCGTCCTGTACGGCGAGTTCTTCGGCACGACGATCGCACCGGCCTCCTCGATCAACCTGGCGATGGGGGTGGTCTGCTTCAGTGTCGCCCTCGACCTGGAGGTGTACGAGGCGCCCACGACGCCCAGCCCCATCTGCATGGCGAGCCGGCCGTTGCCCTTCTCGTTCACCATGCGCTGCAGGCCGACCGTGCCGCCCGCCCCCGGCAGGTTGAACACCTGAACACCAGACGCGATCTTGGCGTCGTCCATCACCTTGGCGACGGTCCTGGCGGTGGTGTCGTACCCGCCGCCGGGCGTGTTGGGCACCATGATGCGCAGTCCGGGGACGGGTTTGCCGTCCGCGTTCCCGCCGCCTCCCTCTTTCTGCGCGGTGACCCCGCAGGCACCAACGGCGAACATCGACATGGCGGCCAGCGCGCCGAACAGCGCGGTGATCGGGGTTCTCACAATTGGTCTCTTTCGCTATACGGGAGTCCGGCGCCATGATTGTGACGACCTGGCCGACACCCCGTCTGCCTTGTGTGACCAGCGAAGATTGAGTTCATTGTGGTCGTAACGTTCCACCGTCACACCCTGGCGGGCGAGCTGCTGACGCTGCAGCTCGCCATCGTCGTGGTCGTGCTGGTCGCCGTCGGCGCGCTCTCACTCACGCAGTCGGCGGCGGAATTCGATCAGGTGGAGGGGCGCCGGGTGACGGCCCTGGCCGAGCAGATGGCCGGCAACCCCCTGGTCCGCAGCCAGCTCGGCCGATCGGCGTCCGGGGAGACCATCGCCCCGCTGGTGCAGACGACGCTGACCCAGTCCGGCGTCACCTCCGTGACGGTCGCGAACGTCAACCAGAAGATCGTCAGCTCCACGAACCCCACCCTGGTCGGGACACGGCTGCCCCTGGGCGACCCGGGCGTCGCCGTCGGCCGCGGCTGGTCGGGGGAGCTGATGGTGGACAACTCCCGCGAGCTGGTGGCCCAGGTCCCGGTGCTGGGGGCCTTCCGGCACAACCTCGGCCGCCAGCTCGGCACGGTGATGATCGGTAATGCCTCGCCGACCCTCTGGCAGCGGCTGGTCGGCGCCTCGTCGTACCTGCTCACCTACCTCGGCATCGCCAGCGCCCTCGGGGTGTTCGGATCGTGGCTGCTGGCCCGGCGGATCAAACGTCAGACCCTCGGCCTGGAACCGCGCGAGATCGCCGGCCTCGCCGAGCACCGCGAGGCGATGCTGTACGGAATCGCCGAGGGGGTGATCGCGCTCGACCTGCAGCTGCGGCTCACCCTGGTGAACGCGGTCGGCCGCAGACTGCTCGACCTGCCCGAGCACTGCATCGGGATGAGCCTGACCGATCTGCGGATCGAGGGCCGGCTGTACGACGTGCTGGCCGGGGTCGACGGCGACGCGGTGGAGGCTCACGACGAGATCGTGGTACGCCGTGGCCGGGTGCTGGTGATGAACCGGATGAACGTCACCAAGGACGGGCGCCGGCTCGGCTCGGTGGCAACGCTGCGGGACCGCACCGAGCTCGCCCAGCTGGAACGCGAACTCGGTTCGTTCCGCAGCTCCACCGAGTTGCTCCGCGCGCAGGCGCACGACTTCGCCAACCAGTTGCACATCATCTCCGGCCTGATCCAGGTCGGGGAACACGACGAGGTGGTCCACTACATCCGTGCGCTGAGACAGCACCGCGAATCACTCGACCTGGCTCTGACCAGCCAGGTCCGCGACACGGCCGTCGCCGCGCTACTGATGGCGAAATCCTCCCTGGCGGCCGAGCGCAAGGTTCAGCTGAGAGTCTCGCAGCGCACAGCGCTCAACCGGCTGGACCCGATGGACTCGGCGGACGTGGCGACGGTGATCGGCAACCTGGTGGACAACGCGGTCGACGCCGCCGCGGCCGACACCGACGGGAACGGCGCCTGGGTGGAGGTCGAGCTACGGCAGGACGCCGCCAGCGTGGAGATCGTGGTCCGCGACTCGGGGCCCGGGGTGGCCCCCGAACTCGCCCACGAGGTGTTCTCCCGGGGCTTCACCACCAAGGCCGCCCAGGAGGGCGGGCGCGGCATCGGACTGGCCCTCACCCAGCTGGTCTGCAGGCGCCGCGGCGGAGAGGTCGGGGTCACCAACACCCCCGACGGCGCCATGTTCACCGCTCGGATGTCCGTGAGGCACCTGACCGACGAGATGACGGAGGGAACCCGTTGATCGACGTACTGGTCGTTGACGACGACTTCATGGTCGCACGGATCAACCACGGGTTCGTCGAACGGATCAGGGGCTTCCACGTCGTCGGGACGGCGCACACCGGTGAGCAGGCGATCTCGGCCGTCACGGAACTCCGTCCCGACCTGGTCCTGCTCGACCTGTACCTGCCCGACGTCTTCGGCCTGAAGGTCATCACCCGGCTGCGGGCCGCGGGCCACGACTGCGACATCCTGGTGATCAGCGCCGCCCGGGAGGTCGAGGCGGTCCGCGGCGCGGCCCGGCACGGGGTGGTCGACTACCTCCTCAAGCCGTTCGACTTCGACGATCTGCGGATCCGGCTCGAACGGTACGCCGCCCATCACGGTGGTCCGCGCGCGGCGACGGTCAGCGGTCAGGCCGACGTGGACCGGGTGCTCACCAGAGCCCCCTCGCGGGTGCCCGCAGCCGCACTGCCCAAGGGCATGAGCGCGGAGACCGCGGAACTGGTCGAACGCGCGCTGCGCGCCACCGACGGGACGCTGTCCGCCGCCGAGTGCGCGGCCCGGGTCGGCATCTCCCGGGTCAGCGCGCGCCGCTACCTCGAACACCTCTACGCCGTCGGCCGCGCGAAGGTGTCCCTGCGGTACGGCACGACCGGCAGACCCGAACGCCGCTACCGCTGGTTCACCTGACATCCGCGGCCCCACGGGGTGTCCCCCGCTCAGGGGTGGCGCGCGGGCGACCGGTATTCGGGTGGAGGACGGGAAACACCGTCGGCGGCCGGTCCGGGCGGACCGGTCCGGTCTTCGGCGACGCCGGAGTACGGGATCAGGCCCGCACGGCCGACGGCGCGGCCCGCGTCGGGCCGGGGGCGGGGGAGCCACCACACGGCCCAGACCGTTTTGCCGACCTTGCCCACGGCGGGGACGACGCCCCACTGGTCGGCGAGCGTTTCGACGATGGCGAGCCCCCGGCCGTGAACGGCGTCCTGGCCGAGGTCGAGCCGGTGGGGCCGTCCGGGGCCGTGGTCGGTCACCCGCACGCAGACCCTCTCGGGCATGCCCCACAGTGACAGCCGGATCGGTGGCTCGCCGTACACCACGGCGTTCGCCACCAGTTCGCCGACGACCAGCACCGCGTCATCGGTGAGATCGGGCGGCAGGCCCCAGGCGGTGAAAGTGTCGCGCACCGTTCCGCGAGCCCCGTGGGCGGTCGCCGGGTCGCGGGACAGTTCCCGGCACACGGTCCGTAGGCCGTCCGGGGTGCTTGCGCTCATCGAGACTCCTCGTCGGTGACGGTGAGGTACGGCGGGTGGCTGCGGACGGGGCGGCGGTGGCACGGCCGGTTCGGCGTCGCGGATCAGCGCGCGCAACTCCTCGGCGGTACGCGCCTCGATGATCAGGGACTCCGCGACCCGCATGGTGGCGATGGCGTAGAACCGGCGTCCGCCCAGGCCGTACAGCACCGTCCAGCCCGTCTCCGTCTGATCCAGCAGGGCGGCGAGCTCCCGCTGGTCGAGGTCCCATTCCCGGCGGGCCACCCGCACCTCGGGCGTTCCCCGCCGGTGCCGCCCCCTCACGCGACCCTCCGGGGGCGCCGCTCACGCGGGTACGGCTCCCACAACCGCGCCTGAAACCGCGCGCGGGTCGGCCGTTCGTAGTCGTGTCGCGGCCGGTGGGGAAGACACCGATCGTCGTGGGCGTACGGCGAGTGGCCACACCACCGGCAGCCCAGCGGCGCAGGCGGCCGGTCGGCGTCGAAGCGCATCCGGACGACCCGGACCGCTCTTGTAAAGTTGACCATGGGATCGGACCTCCAGAGTCCGGTTCAAGAGGCCGTCCGGTGTTCGCTGCACCGTGGCGGCCTCTGCTATTGGTCTAGATCTGACGGCGGCCAGAGCAACTGCTTCTCCTGCCGACCCGGCATCGAGAGTCGATCAGCATCTGACTCACAGCCCCACGCAAATCACATTTTTAGTCATTAATCATCACCAATAATTCCAATTGCTGAATGTGCGATAAATATGGACATATTTACGCAGGACTGGGGGCAAGCGCATACTGCCACCACAATGGGCACACGCTCGCAGCTTGAGCCCACTAGCATGCTGGCATAGCGATACGGAAATCACAATGCGCAAATAAACATGCACTGAATTGTCTGGTTTGATCCGCAGAATCATGACCGACGATTCCTGGAGGAGAGTTCGGCATGGCAGGCAACAGTCCCACGATCAAGCGGCGCAGGCTCTCTCAGACGCTCCGGCAACTCCGTAAGGAAGCAGGTCTCTCGGTGACCGAGGCCGGCAGGCGACTGGAGTGGGACCCGTCAAAGGTGTCGAGGATGGAGCGCAACGAGTGGAAACTCCCCAGCGTCCACGACATTCGCCTACTGCTCGACCTGTACGGCGTCACCGACGAGAGCCGCCAGGAGGCGATGATCACCCTTGCCAGGGAGGCACGTCAGCGCGGCTGGTGGGAGAAGTATCAGGATGTCTTCCGGAGCAGCCTGCCCGACTTCGAGTCGGGTGCCGACATTATCCGCACATGGCAGATCGCCCTTATCCCAGGGCTGCTCCAGACAGAGGAATACGCCAAAGCGGTGTGGCGTGCCGGTCGGGTTCTGGACGAGAAACTCATCGAGCGCCACGCGCAGGCAAGGCTCGCGCGCCAGGAGATCCTCACTCGGGAGAACCCGCCGACTCTGCTGGCGCTCATCGACGAGACCGCCTTGCGGAAGTTGATCGGCGGAGCAGAGGTGATGCGGGAGCAGGTTCGGCACCTCATCGAGATGACCGCCAAGCCGAACATCACCATCCGGGTGGTTCCCGACTCCGCCGGAGCACACGCTGCACTGGAGGGGTCATTCGTCATTCTGGAGTTCCCCGACGATCCAAGCCTCATCTACACGGTGACCGTGACAGAGAGTCTCTGGCTTGAGCAACCAGCGGACTACCAGCGATATAGCCTTATTTTCGACCATGTGATGACATTGGCTCTATCGCCAGATGAATCGGTTCGGCACATGGCGACACTCGCGGAGCACCTCAACGGATAGGCGAAAGACAGTGGATCAAAGCACCCCGAATCTCGCCTGGTACAAGAGCACCCGCAGCGGGGCCAACAACGACGACTGTGTCGAGGTGGCGAATCTGCCCGGCGGCGGGCGGGCCGTACGGGATAGCAAGGACCCGAACGGACCCACGCTGAGCTTCACCGCCGACGAATGGCGAACGTTCGTCAACGCCCTTAAATCCGGACAGGCCGGATGAGATCCGGAGTTCACCTGGGGGTGGGGATCGACTCGATGAGGGTGACGAGGCCGGGTTCGTCGAGGAGGTTGACCGGGCGGACCGTCTCGTTGAGACGGACGTAGTGGAAGGCGGCACTCACCCCAGCCAGAAGGCGGCGAGTGACCACGTCTGGGCACCGCTTGTGGAGCCGTCGTGTGGTGCGAGCTCGGTTGGCGCGATGTATCCCTGACCGGGCTCCAGTCGGATGCGCAGGCACCGCAGGGAGTGCCCGTCTTGAAGCGCTCCCCACGGCTAAAGCCGGGGGATTCCAGCCAGCTCGGGCTCCGCCGTGGCGTGGCCCGGTGCTGCTGTTGCTTGGCGGTTCGCCTTCCGGCCCACACGGGTGCGTGGTTTGCGCGCCCCAACCCGCGTGGCCGGTCTGGCCGCCGCGTGTTCCGCCCTTCCGGCGGTGAGGATGTTCTTGGCGGCGTTCACGTCGGCATGCTCGGTGTGCCCACAGGAGGCGCAACGGAAGAGGGCTTGGATCTCGCGGCTCTTCTCATCCACCTTCCCGCAGCTTGGCACCGAGCACCTCTGAGACGTGTACGCCGGGTTGACGGTGATCACAGCGCTGCCCGTGTACCGGGCCTTGCCACGGGTGGCGGTCTCGATCCGATACCAGCCCTTGTCCAAGATGGCCTTGTTCAGCCCGGACTTGGCAGCGGCCCCGTTGGGCAGATGGCCGCCCGGCCGGCCGGGGTCGGGCTTCGGCGCGACCGACGCGGTCATGTTCTTCGTTTTCAGCGCCTCGAACACGATCAGGTCGAACCGGGTCGCGAGGGTGTTCGCGGTCTTGGCCGCGAAGTCCTCCCGGCGGCGGCGGACCCTCCCGGCCAGGTCGGCGACGCGCCCGGCCGCCACCTTGCGCCGCGCCGAACCCTTCTCCGTCCCGGCCAGCCGTCGTTGGAGCTTCGCGGCGTGCCCGACCTCCCGTCCGGTGGCGAACATCCGGTGATGGAAGATCCCGTCGGAACGGGTGACGACCTTGACCACGCCCCGGTCGATCCCCACGCCCGTGCCGGGGATGGCGTGCCTCTCGGGAGTGGTCACACCGTCTTCGACCAGGAAGGAAACGAACCAGTGCCTCCCGTCGCGGCTGAGCGTGGCCGACCGGATGACCCCACCAAGCGGGCGGGTGATCCGGAACCGGACCCAGCCGAGCTTCGGCAGTTTCGCCCGCGCCCACCGCCGGTTGAGCCGCTCCACGGCGATCTTTCCCCCTTCGGGGAAACGGAAGCTCGGCGGGTTCTTGACCTTCGACTTCCAGCGCACCTTCCACGTGCCGTGGGCGCGGCACGCCCGATCCAGATCCATCAGCGTCTGCTGGAGGCAGTGACCGGGAACCTCGGAAAGCCACGGAAAGCCGGCCTTGGCGTCGGCGAGTTGCCGGGCCTGCTCCACGTAGTCGATCCACGCGCCGCGCTGCCGGTAGGCGCGGCGCTGCTCCAGGCCGGTGTTCCACACCGACCGGCACGCCCCGCCGATCCGCTCCGCGAAGTCGGCTTGCTCGGGGGTGAAGGCGAGGCGGTAACGGCGTCCGGTCAGCATCAGTGCCGCCTACACGTTCTTCTGGTTCTCGACATACCGCTCGACCACGTCCAAAGGTGCTTCACCGACCGTGGCGACGAAGTAGGAGTTCGTCCACAGCGTGGGCAGCCGGGACCTCAGCGACGGGAACTCCTGGCGCAGCACACGGGAGGTACGGCCCTTGACGGCCTTGACCAGCTTGTGGACCCCGTACCGGGGGGTCCACCTCGACCAGGAGGTGAACCGGGTCGGGCATGACCTCCAGTTCCACCGGCCACGCCCCCTTCTCTGAGATCACCTCACGGATCAGCTCTTTGAGTCGCTCTTCGATCCGCCCGTCCAGAACGCGACGCCGGTACTTGGGGCACCACACGACGTAAAACGCGCACCGGAAGACGGTATCGCTGTTGGTACGGAGCGTCACCGACACACTGATCAGTATGCATCCGTAAGACATCTACCGAATGAGTTTTCGATGGGATTCGGCATCCCGAAAAAGATGCGGGTCAAAGCACGCTCAGGCGCCGGCACGCCTTCCCGCGCCGGCCTTACCTCCATGGCTGAAGCCAGGGATCCGCGCCCAGCATCCCCGATCGACGTATTGACGCACGTCGTCGGTGTGCGAGCAGTGCTGTTCCTGGTCCCGGAACAGTTCGATCGTCATGCTGAGCGGCGTATCGGCGTCGGGCCGGAGTCGTTTGGCCTCTCCTCGCTGAGGGCTGCCCAGTTCCCCTGGGGGACGACGGCCGCGCTGTCGTCGTAGCCCGACGTGTCGCCCGCCTGCCTGACATCCCCGATGTCGATACGTCCCTGGATGTCGCCAAACCGGTCGAACAGCAGCCGTACGCCCATGTCTCCGCCTCCTGTGCGGCAGTTGTCGAAGTCCTAACCGAAGCTGATCTCCAGCTCGGCCGCGAACGCCTCGGCGAGGCCCTGGAGCTGCGGCCGATCAACGATGATCTTCTTGAGCGCGCTCACTCCGCGAAGGCCGGACAGGTCATTGCCGCGCAGGTCGCAGCCACGATAGGTGCCGCCGTCAAACTCCGTCAGGTGCAGGTCGCACTCGTCGAACGCCACGTCGCTCAGGTCGGCTGCGGAGAACCTCGCCTCACGCAGGGAGCAGGACGAGAAGATGACTGCCCCGATGGCGCGCACGCGGGTGAAGGCGGCGAGGTCGAGCCTGCACCGCTCGAAGACCACATCGTCGAGGGTGATCCCCTCCCACGCAGCGCCGAGCAACTTGCAGTCGGTGAACGTAACCCGGGAGAGCTTGCTGTCCTCCCAGCGGAGGCCGGACAGGTCACAGCCGGAGAACTCCACCGAGTGCAGACGCAGCTCCTCCAAGCGGGCCCACTGGGTGGTGAGGCCGATGATGCGCCCGTCCATGAGCTGGGTTCCCGACAAGGGCAGCTCGCGCAGCCTGGCGTCGGCGTATCGGAAATCGCGCAGCTTGCCGTGCTCGCCTTCCAGCGAATCGACCTCTTCCAGGTCCGCGTCGTCCAGGTCGGGCAGCGTAACGCTCGTCTGGCGTACGGTGCGTGTTTCCATCGTCTTGCCTTCCAGGGTGGAGGTGTTTAGTCCCGTCATGGGCGCGATGACCCTGCGCCCACGACGGTCATCTGCTATTTCTTCTTGCTCCAGTTGTCCCAGCTCGGCTTGTTGTCGAACCTGACTGCTCGAATCGCAGCGGGGTTCTCAAGGGTGCTGGTAGTGATCAGCTCGTTGATCACCTTCGCATCCGTGGTGATCAGGTAATCCAGAATTCGCATTCGGCTTCGCAGCGTCGCAGACCGGCCGTGAACTCGCGGACGTAGCGCAGCCGGGCCTGGCCGGAGCGGCTCGTCTCAATCACTACGCCCGTCGGCACTGGGAGGTGGAAAACCGTGAACACTATGTTCGTGACGTCACTTTCGGCGAGGACACCGGCCAGGTCCGTACCGGGCAACTCCCGCATTTCATGGCCGCTATCCACAACCTCGTGATCGGCACGTTCCGCAAGAAAGGCCACGTCAACATGGCCCGAGCCCGCCGTCAACATGGTTATGCGTCACATCGCCTGCTCACCCTGTTCACTCTATGAAATCAGCCCTCAACGGACTGAATCATCAATGCGCCGGGGCTCTGCCCGCTCCACTGGGCGCACGAGATCACCTCATTGACATTAAATATCTTCCATGCTGCAATGATTGCGTCACATCCGAAGGGACTCTCCACTCGATCCCGCTCAACCGCACAAGAAGGCTAATAATGCAATCTACGAAATGGTCAATCATTGCTGCTTCATTCATAGTGACAGCGCTGGGGGCCACGTCTCCAACTATCGCCAATGCCGACACTCCTCCACCCGTCAGCAACAACCAGTCTGACACTTCACCGACTCTTCCAGGCGAGCCCGAGGTCACGGCAGAACCTGGTTCAGCCTTCTCCGGGGTAGATACAGAAGCAGCCGAAAACAAGGTGGCTGCAGACGTTGTTGGCTGCTACGTCAGGGCAGAGGCCCCGTTCACCCTCGTATACAACAAGCCGCCGATCAGAGCCGAAGGCTACATACCGTCATGCACACCCACAAAGCCCGATGACTGCCGCACAGAAACCGATCTTGAACTAAACATAAACGGGACCTGGACAGTCATCGCGAACGGCCCCGTGAAGTGGGGGTGCAATATAGGTAGTGGCTCGAAGTCCAGCACCTCTTACAACTGCAGCCACGCCAACGGTCCTCACCACTACCGTACTCGAACCTACCTCATAGCTAAATATAAAGGTGTATGGGCATCCGAAGCCGCTGTCGCCACAAGCGGGCAAAACAGCTGGTGGTGCCAGTAAACCCCAAACCCCTTAGAGGTATATGCACTTCAATCCCAAGATTGAACCACTGGCAGAGAAAAGCTGTACTAGAAACACACAAACCGCAAGCGTTATGTCACATAGCGCTTGCGGGTATCACTTCAGGAAGCCTTGCTATTCAGCTGAGAGGGAACTCCTCACCAGACGCACACAGGGAACCAGTCGCCTACGCTTCACCTCATGGTACTGAACAAAAGATACGGCCACAAGAAGGCGCCACAAAAGATCGACACTATCTTCTCGATTAATTTTTGTCGCAGTGACATCAAAATTCTGACCGTAAATCTCAACGGTAATAACATTATTCGACCCGGCGCCAAGCAGCTCGGTGGCCCACTCTGGGGAGTTTCCGGCTTCACAATTCCCAAGAAGAACGAAGTCGTTACCGTCGGCCAGATAGGGCAAGAGCAAAGTGCTGTGCTCCGACGCCTGGGGCCCGCTGATCATAATAGACAAACCAGGCATTCCGCCAAACCGATACAGCACCACATGCCCTTTAGAAATTCGGAACACTAGCCAGTTGACGCCACCTACAAGATGAATCAATGCCGCCTTGAGCATGTCTCTCACGACTTACCTCTTAGCTACAAACTAGTAGTTGCCCCATACGGTTCAGCTCAGATGCTCCTGATGATATCTACCTTGCAGCGGCCAGGAGAGCATTGAGCGGGAAAGCGGTACCAGCATCCCCGCCTACGGGATGGGGCCGATCTCCACACTGGAGTCCAGGGTCGTCAGCAAGTGCAGCTCGCGAATGAGGATCGACAGCCGCAGTCAGCACGGCGAAGCACCGGGGCTGGACACGAACGGTGCCGGGCTTCTCGCGCGCACGCGCATAGCAGGACTTCGTTAGTTCGAGATTTTTTGGCATCGTTTGCGCATGGCTGGCAATCCCTGGTGAAACGGGCAGCCGACAACCTGGCTTAGAGCGCGAATCAAAGAAGGAGCCACGGGATGGACCCTGACCTCTCCCATCTGAAATGGCACAAGAGCACCTACAGCAGCCAGAATGGCAACTGTGTCGAGGTGGCGAACCTGCCCGGCGGCGGGCGGGCCGTACGGGACAGCAAGGATCCGAACGGACCCACGCTGAGCTTCACCGCCGACGAATGGCGAACGTTCGTCAACGCCCTTAAATCCGGACAGGCCGGGTGAGATCCGGGGCTCACCTGGGGGTGGGGATCGACTCGATGAGGGTGACGAGGCCGGGTTCGTCGAGGAGGTTGACCGGGCGGACCGTCTCGTTGAGACGGACGTAGTGGAAGGCGGCGCTCACCCGGGTCAGGGGGACGGCCGCCAGCCGCGACCAGGCCAGGCGGTAGGCGGCGAGCTGGACGGAGGCCGCGGCCTCCGTCTTGCCGGTGGGACGCCGGCCGGTCTTCCAGTCGACGACCTCGTAGCGACCGTCCGGGGTCTGGAACACCGCGTCCATCCGGCCCCTGACCAGACGGTCGGCGATCATCATCTCGAACGGGACCTCGACGTCCAGCGGTTCCCGCTCCGCCCACTCACTCTCCTCGAACCGGGCGCGCAGCTCGTCGAGCCGGGCCGCGGTCTCCTCGACGTCGTCGGACGCGCCGGGCAGGTCGAGTTCGTCGATCAGCCGCTGCTGGCCCCACCGGGACTCCAGCCAACTGTGGAACGAGGTGCCCCGGCGGGCCAGCGGGGTGGGTTCCCTGGGCACGGGACGGCGGATCTGGCGGGCCAGGGCCTTGGGGTCGGCGGCCAGGGTGACGAGGGAGGACACGGTCAGGTGGGTGGGCAGCCGCACCTGGCCGCCACCGCGCCGCCGGTTCAGCTCCCGTTCCCTGAGCAGCAGCTCGGTGTCGCGCTCCCACGCCTTCGCCCGCTCCCTGTCCCACCCCCGCAGCTCCGCGAGCGCCCCGGCCCGCTCGCTCTCCGGCTCCGCCCCCGCTTCCGGCTCACCGCCGGACCCGCGCTCGGAGTCGGCCGGGACCGCCTGCCGGGCAGGGGTGAACGATCCCTCACCCTTCGAAGCCCGGGGAAGGGGGGCATCCTCGTCCCCGGGGAAGGGGGGCATCCTCGTCCCCGGGAAGGGAGCGCCCTCGTCCCCGGGAGAGGGAACGTCCTCGTCGGGAAAGGGAGCGTCCTCGTCCCCTGGGAAGGGGATGTCCTCGTCCCCGGGAAAGGGGACGTCCTCATGCTCCGGGAGGGAGGTGGCTGAGCCCTTCCGGGAGGAGACGAGAGAGCTCTCGGGAAGGGGGGCGGGCAGGGGGGAGACCGGTGGAAGGGAGACGGGTGGAAGGGAGACGGGTGGAGGAGGGGAGGCCGTGGTTGTGGCGAGGGTCGCCAGGGCGGATTCAACCATGGTGGCGCCGTCGAGGACGGCCTCGTAGCGCAGCCCCCCGGGGGTGACGGGCCAGACGGACTCGGCGGGTTCCGCCAGAAGGGGGTTGGCGGCGCCGTCCTCGGCGTCGGCGGCCCAGACAGCCACCCGGCCGCAGGTCTCGCTGATCTCCAGCAGGAAGTCTGAGGGGTCCAGGGGCTTGGACGCGCTGCCCCAGCGGTAGCCGGAGGCGATCAGCAGGTAGTGGGCGCGGGTGACCGCGACGTAGGCCAGGCGGCGCTCCTCCATCAGGTCGCGTTCGCGGCAGCGTTCGTCGAACTCGGCCAGCTCATCCTTGGACAGCCCGCCCAGCCGGGGCAGGTCGGAGGCGTCGCCGCGGAGCGGGTAGGGCAGTTTGCGTGGGTTCTCCGTCCATTTCGGGCTGGCGACCGGGCGTGCCGGGAACATGGTGCCGACGGTCAGCGCCCCGGACTTGGACACCGCCTGCGACATGCCGGGCACCACGACGACCGGCCACTCCAGGCCCTTGGCCGCGTGGACGGTCATCAGTTTGACGCTGTTGCTCTCCCCCACCCGTCCAGCGTCCAGACCGTTCTCCTCGGAGTCGGCCGCCTTCAGGAACGCCAGGAACGCACCCAGCGTCGGGTCCTCGGAGTCACCCGCGAACCGGGTGGCGGCGTCCAGGAAGGCGTCCAGGTCGGCGCGCGCGGCGAACACGCCGACCGCCGCGCCCCTGGCCGCCACCTCGATGTCCAGCCCGAGCCTGCGCTCGATCTCGATGATCAGGTCGGGGAGCGGCTGGCCGCTGCGGGCCCGCAGGGAGCGCAGTTCCTGGGCCATGGCGACCAGCCGTACCCGGGCCAGGGGTGAGAACAGGTCCTGCCACTCGGGGCGGTCGGGCAGCTCATCGAGGGCGTCGACCAGGCTGCCGCGCTCCTCGGCCATGTCCACCACGACCTGGTCGAGAGGGTCGGCGACCCCGGCCGGGGCGCCCCGGGCCTCGCGGTTCAGCTCCCGGGCCCGCTCGCCCAGCTCCTTCAGGTCGGCCGGGCCGATCCGCCACCGGGGGCCGGACAGCAGCCGGACCAGGGCGTCCCCGGCCGTCGGATCGTAGATCACCCGCAACGTGGCGACGATGTCGGAGACCTCGGGCACGGTCAGCAGGCCGCCCAGGCCGACGACCTCGACCGGGATGTCCCGTGCCTCCAGCGCCCGGCGCAGCGCGGGGAACTGCGACCGTTTCCGGGCCAGGACGGCCACGTCGTGGGGCTGGAGGCACTGCGGGCCGCCCCACACGCTCTGCTTGGCCTTCCTGCGCTCGCCGTCGCCCCAGGGCATGCCGTCGGGCGCGCTCTCGGTCCCCAGCAGCCTGCCGATCCCGTCGGCGATCCACGCCGCCTCGTCGTCGGCGGTCTCGTGGAAGGCGCACACCACCCGGCCGCGCTCGACGCGGTTGCCGCCCGGCACCAGCACCGGCACCTCCCTGGCCTCCATCCGCAGCGGGATCTGCACCCGGGCCGCGACGTCCAGTACGGCGTCGCCGTTGCGGAAGCTGACCGACAGGCGGCGGACCGGGGCGAGCTCCCCCGAGGCGGTTCTGAAGTCGCGGGGGAAGCGGGTGAGGTTGCCCGACGAGGCGCCGCGCCAGCCGTAGATGGACTGGCAGGGATCGCCCACCGCGGTCACCGGGTGACCGCCGCCGAACAGGGAGCGGAGCAGGACGAGCTGGGCATGGCTGGTGTCCTGGTACTCGTCGAGCAGGACGACGGCGAACCGGCCCCGTTCGATCTCGCCGACCTGGGGGTGCCTGGCGGCGATCCGGGCGGCCAGCGCCATCTGGTCGCCGTGGTCGACGACCTCGCGGCTCCGCTTGAGCCGTCCGTACGCCTCGACCAGGGGCAGCAACTGCTCCCTGGCCCGCTGCGCGGCCAGGGGTCTGTGCTGGGCGAGGGTGGGCGAGCCGGGGAGCTCACTGTACCGCTCGGTGAGCCAGGTGCCGATCTCCCGCACGTCCCCCGGGGTGCGCAGGTGCTCCGACAGCTCTCCGGCCAGTTCGAGCACGGCCCGGGTGACGGTGGCCGGCCCCCACTCGATCTGCTCCATCGGCCCGTCGTAGCCGCTGACCACCCGCGTGGCGAGCTGCCAGGAGACCGCCTGGGTGACCAGGCGCATGGTGGGTTCCAGGGCCTCCCGCAGGGCGTGGTCGGTGACCAGCCGGGCCGCGTAGGCGTGGTAGGTGGAGATGGCCGGCTCGCCCTCCAGCAGGTCGGCGGGGACCTGCTCGGCCGCGACCAGGCCGTTGAGGCGCTCGCGGACCCGGATGGCGAGCTCCCCGGCGGCCTTCCTGGTGAAGGTCAGGCCGAGCACCTGCTCGGGGCGGACCAGGCCGTTGGCGACCAGCCAGACGACCCGCCCGGCCATGGTCTCGCTCTTGCCCGATCCGGCTCCGGCGACCACGACCATGGGTTCGAGCCCGGCCTCGATCACCTCGGCCTGTTCGGGGGTGGGGGGGAGGATGCCCAGCTTGGCGGCGAGCTGGATGGGGTTCAGCACGGCGCCCCGCCCCGACCGGCGGTACGGCCCGGCACGGGACACCCCTCCGGCCGGTGGTCCGGCTCCCTACGGCCGGTGGCACGGCTCAGCACACCTGATCTCCGTTCTTGCTGACCGGGCAGCTCGCCCGCACGGCGCAGGTACGGCATCCGTCGTTGACCTTGGCCTGGAAGAACGGCCCGGACATGCCGAGCGCCACGGTGTCCACCATGTCACGGGCCCAGCCGGGGTCGGGGTCCTCCGACAGGGGACGCTGGGTCTGCTCCCTGGCGTTCTTCTTGCCCGCCGCGTCGCCCACCTGGACCAGGGCCGCGCCGCCGGGCTCGGTCATGCCGTGCCGCTGGAAGGCGCCCAGCAGCGCGGCGAGCTGGTAGACCCCGAGCTGGGGGTGACGGTCGAGCTCGGCCTCCTTCGGGCCGTTCTTCCCGGTCTTGATGTCGATGATCACGGCTCGCCCCTCGCCGTCGCGCTCGACCCGGTCCACCCGTCCCTTGATCTGCACGCCCTCGGAGACGGTGGCGGTGAACGCCTCCTCCAGACCGATCAGCTCCCGGGGGTTCTCCTGGTGCCAGCGGACGAACTTGGAGATCATCTCCTCGGCGACCTTGCGCTGCTTGCGGTTGTACCAGGCGCCGCCGAAGTCGAGCTCGTGCCAGACGTCGTCCAGGCGTTTGCCGAGGGTCTCCTCGGTGGGCATGCCGGTCGCGGCCAGCACGGCCAGCGCGTGGATGACCGTACCCAGGCCCCGGGCCGCGTCGGTGCCGCCCGCGCCCACGGAGGTCTCCAGCAACCAGCGCAGGCCACACTTGGTGAAGCTCTCCACAGCGGACGGCGAGACACGCACGGTGTCGTCGGGCCAGCTCAGCGCGCGGTCGTCGGAGATCGGCGTGAGGGCGTACCAGTCGCCCGGGTGGGCGCCGGACACCCCGGCCGCTGCGAGCCTGGCCAGATGGTCGGCCGCGGCCCTGCGGAGCGGGTCCGGCCGGGTCGGGTCGCAGACCGCCGAACGCAGGTCCGCCACCAGGGCCGGCATGCTCAGCCAGCGGGAGCGCTCGTCGACGCCCGCCTCCCCCGTCTCGCCGGGCACCAGCTCGGTGAGGAAGCGCGATGGCCGCTCCTCGGTGTCCTCACCGCCCACGGCGGTGACGACGAGCACGCTCCTGGCCCTGGTCGCCGCCACGTAGAACAGGCGGCGCTCCTCGGCCAGCAGCTGGGAGGCCAGCGCCGCGGAGACCGCGGCCGGGTTCTCGTGCTGGGAGCCCGCCGCCCTGGCGACCATGTCGTCGGTGCTCAGGATGGATCCGCGCAGCCGCAGGTCCGGCCACACCCCCTCCTGAACCCCGGCGACGACCACGACGTCCCACTCCAGGCCCTTGGCGCGGTGCGCGGTCATGACGCGCACCGAGTCGCCGTCGGGGGCGCGCTCGGCTAGGGAGTCTCCGGGGATCTCCTGGGCGACCAGGTCCTCCACGAACACGTCGACGCCCGCGTGCGGCAGCCGGTCCACGAACCTGGCCGCGTGGTCGAACAGCGACACCACCGCGTCGAGGTCGCGGTCGGCCATGGTGCCCCTGAACCCGCCCGCGACGCTCGTCTCCGTCCACCTCTCGGCCAGCCCTGTGGCGTTCCAGACGCCCCAGAGCACATCCTCCGCGGTGCCGCCCCGCCGTACGACGTCGGCCGCGCCGGAGATGAGCCGGGCGAGCCGTTCGGCGGGGAGCGCCACGTGCGGCTCCACCCGGACCAGCTCACGGGCGTCCTTCAGCGCCGCAACCAGCAGCTCACCCGACGGGCGCGGCCCGGAGAGCTCGCGCTCGGCGGCACGGTCCACCGGGTCGCGCTCATCGAGGCCGGCCATGGCCTCGTGCTCGGCGATGCGCAGGGCCCTGCGCAGGCGGCGCACGCCGATCATGTCGGTGCCGCCGAGCGCCCCGGTCAGCAGTTCCTCGGCCATCGCCTCGTCCAGGGTCTCCGGATGGAGCGCGACCTGGATCAGCCTGATCAGCGGTCGTACCCCCGGCTCCTGGAAGAGCGGCAGCTCTCCGGCGCCGACCACGACCGGCACCCCCGCCGTCACCAGGGCACGGCGCAGCAGCGGCATCTGACGGGAGGCCGACCGCACCAGCACCGCCATCCGCGACCAGGGGACGCCTCCGAGCAGGTGCGCCCGGCGCAGCGTGTCGGCGACGAGCGCCGCCTCCTGGACGGCCCCGTCGGCCACCAGGATCCGGACCTCGCCGGGGTCGGCGTCCGGGAGCGCCCTCAGCTCCCGGTGCGCGGCGCCCCCGGGGGGCGCGGGAAGCCGGGCGGTGACGCGCCGGGACGCCTTCAGGAGCTCGGCGCCGCTGCGGCGGCAGACGCGCAGGGCCACGACGGGGGCCTTCTCGCCGTCAGCCCGCCGGAACCTGTCGGGAAACTCCATGATCCCGCGCACCTCGGCGCCGCGGAAGCCGTAGATCGACTGATCGGGGTCGCCGACCACGACGAGGTCGCGCCCGTCACCGGCCAGCGAGGAGAGCAGGAGTTCCTGCGCGGGGTCGGTGTCCTGGTACTCGTCGACGAGGACGGCGTCGTAGGCGGACCGTTCGCGCTGCCGTACCTCGGGGTCGGCGAGCAGTGCGGCGGCGGCGCGGATCAGCTCCGAGTAGTCGAGCACCGGCTCCAGGTCCAGGTCGAACCTGGCCTGGTAGCGGTCGGCGAACCGCCCGGCGGCCACCCAGTCGGCACGGCCGTGGCGGCGGCCCAGCCCGGCCAGGTCCTCGCCGTCGAGGCCGCGCTCGGCGGCGCGGGCCAGGAAGTCGCGGAGCTCCTGGGCGAAGCCGCGGGTCTTGAGGGCCTCGCGCATGTTCTCCGGCCACCGTGGCGCCCCGTCCTCCAGCTCGCCGTGGAGCAGGCGGCGGATCTCCAGAAGCTGTTCGGGGGCGGTCAGCACGCGGGGCGGCGACTTGCCGGCGAGGACGGCCTCGCGGCGCAGCAGCGCGTAGGCGTAGCTGTGGAAGGTGAGCGCGAGGGGGGTGCGGGTGGTACGGCGCATCCGGCCGGTGACGCGCTCGCGCAGCTCCTCGGCCGCCTTGCGGCTGAAGGTGAGGACGAGCACCCGCTCGGGGTCCAGCCCCCGGCGCTCGACCCGGTCCACCACGGTCTCCACGATCGTGGTGGTCTTGCCGGTGCCCGGCCCGGCAAGGACGAGCAACGGGCCGCTCTCGTGGGCCACCACCGCCCGTTGATGCTCGTCAAGCGCGGGGGCAACAGCCCTCCCCGCACCCTCGTGACGCACCAACCGCCAACCCTGACCACTCACAACTCGTCATTCCACCAGATCCCGGGCGATGATCGTGCCGAGTCGGCCCGCGCGGCACGGCGGGACACCGCTCCGACCGGCCGGACGACCGGTGTCCCGGCGTGGTTCCGGCGTGGTTTCGGGCGCCTGCGGCGCAGGTGGTTCAGGGGGTGGGCCCACGGGGGGGGCAGAGGACGGGCGCACCGGGGGTTCAGGGGATGGGCGCGCACGGGGCTCCGGGGGTAGGCGCACGGGGATCCGGAAGGCGGGCGCGCACGGTCCGGAGGAGGGGCGGGTGGGTCTCAGGAGACGAAGACGTGGTCGACCAGCCTGGCCGCCGCCTTGCCGTCGTCGCGGGGCGCGTAGGCGCGCCGGAACCGTGCGTACCGTTCGGCGTGGGCCGCGGCCACCTCGTCGATCGTCCGGAGCGCCTCGATGACCTCGGCGCCCGTGGTCAGCAGCGGGCCGGGGGCCTCGGCGGCCAGATCGAGGTAGAGGCCGCGCTTGGCCGAGTAACGCTGCAGGTCGTGGGTGAGGAAGAGGATGGGGCGGCCGGTCGCGACGAAGTCGAACATGACGGAGGAGTAGTCCGTGATCAGCACGTCGGCGACCAGCAACAGATCCGTTACATCCGGATAAGTCGTGACATCGTGGCCGAGGCCCTCGGGGACGGCGGGGGCCGCCTGCATCGAGTGCGCCCTGACCAGAAACTCGTGGCCGGGGCCGAGCACCCGCCGCGCCTCGGCCAGGTCCAGCCGGAGCGAGGCGTTCTTGCGGTCGTAGTCGCGGAAGGTCGGCGCGTAGAGGACCAGCCTGACGCCGTCGGCGACTCCGAGTCTTCGGCGCACCCGCGCGGCCAGCTCCTCCCGGTCGGGGGCCGACAGCGTGTCGTTACGCGGGTAGCCGCACTCCAGGACCGCGCCCTGGTAGCCGAACGCCTTACGCAGGACGGGGGTCGCCCACGGGCTCTGCGAGATCAGCAGGTCCCAGCCCCGCACCTCGGCGGCCTGCCGGTGCCAGGCCGCCGGCCGGGGGTCGCGGGACATGTGCGGCAGGTCGTTGCCCAGGCGCTTGAGCGGGCTGCCGTGCCAGGTCTGCACGACCGTCTGGTCCTCGCGGGACCGGAACCACGGCGGCAGGAAACCGTTGGTGACCACGTGCCGCGAGCGGGCGAGCGCCGCGTAGTGCTCACGGCTGCCCGCCCGGACCACGGTGGGCCGGATGTCCGAGCCGGTCCCCAGCTCCGCCGACCCCGGCGGCGTGAACGCGCCGTCCTTGACCACCCAGACGTGCTCGCGGTCGTCGCCGCGGCGCATCCGCTCCTCGTAGACGGCTCGGACGTTGCCCTCGTACTGCCTGCCGTCGTAGGCGACGTACACGGTCGCGTCGTTGAGCTCGCGGGTCCGCTCGGCCGGGTAGAACGAGCGCTGCAGGGTGTACAGGCCCCCGGCGCCCTTCTCGTCGTCGGGGCGGTCCTCGGCGACGGTGAGCACCGGGACGTCGAACCGGGTGGAGACCAGGCGGTACTCCCGGCCGTCACGGACCCTCGGGTCCTCGTCCAGCGCGCCGAGAACGGCGTGGTCCATCCGGAACGGCACGACCTCCCCCGCCGGGTCGCGGGCCGCCATGCTCCAGGTGCCGCCGCCCAGCGGCACGGCCTCCCCGAAGCGGGGCATGGCCGAGGGCGTGAACCGTACCGAGAAACGGCCGGCGTCCCGCTCCAGGGCCACGGTGTGGACCAGGCCGCCGCGCTGCCGGAGCACCAGCTCGGCCGGCCCCGAGCCCGGATAGGAGCCTTCGAGGGTGAGCGTGCCGTCGTCGCCCCAGGTCACCACCGAGACGACCGGGCGGATCGGGTGCGCGGAGACGATCACGCGGTCGCGCCGGTCGCCCAGCACGGTGATCTCCCTGTCACCGACGACCCAGCGGCTCTCCTCGGCCCGGCCGAGCATGACGGGCGCCGCCGGATCGCCCTTGGGCTCGACCCAGAGCCTGCCGCCGTCGCGTTCCTGCAGCAGCGCGGGCACGGCGAGCGGCACGACGACCCGGGTACCCCCCTCGACCGGGGTGAAGTCGGCGGACATCCGGTGACCGTCCAGCCGCGCGTGGCCCCTGCCCTCCCCCTTGCCCGGCAGGAAGACCTCCACCTCCATCCGGTCGCCGTCGAGCCGGACCCCGGTCAGCTCGGCCCTGGTGGGCTGCAGCGCGATCTGCAGGGCACGGTCGGACGTCCAGACCGGGCGCATCCACCAGCCCCGGCCCAGATCCCGCCCCGCGGGGCGCTCGGTGCGCCCGATGGAGGGGCCGCGGAGCAGGCCGGCGGCGCGCGCGCCCCGGCTCCATATCTCGATCTCGACCCGCCAGGTGGTGGTGTCACGGACGGTGGCCCGGCGGCGGAGCAGCCGCCTGGCACCGCGCACGACCGCCCGGACGCCGGCGCGCCAGCGGAGCGGCCACGGGTGCAGCTCGGCGACGAAGCCGGACCAGTCGTAGTTGCAGCCGGGCTCCTGGGCGCCGTGGGTGGCCTCGGGGTGGAGGACGCGGCGGGTGCGCGGCCGTATCGGGGGCAGCCAGCGGGGGCCGCGCAGCACCACGCCGGCCCGGTTGAACCGGCGGCCGCGGACCGAGAGCCCGGCCAGGTAGGCGTGGCCGGTGATCCGCAGCCGCCCGCCGGACCAGGAGATCTCCTCCACCTGCGTCACCGGGATCAGGTCGGCGGCGCGGAGCCGGAACATGGCCTCCGGCAGCTCGTCCCTGAGTGGCAGGTCGGCGTACCAGCGCAGGCGCCTGCGGGTCCGCTTGAACGGCTCCGCGGCGGCGGCGGTGATCCCGCTCAGCGCGTCACCGTCGGCGAGGTCGTCCACCTGCCGCCGCTCGACCAGGTGGAAGGCGATCCTGCGGGCGACCGGCAGGTCCCGCTTGACCCGCGCGTCCACCCCGGCGAGGTAGGGCTTGAAGAGGGTGACGAACTCCCGGCGGCGGGCGGGCCCGCGCTTGACCGCCAGGTCCAGCCGGGAGCCGAGCGGACCGGCCAGCGCGCGGGCGTCGAAACGGCGCCGCTCCGCGGGGGTCAGCCCCCCGGCCAGCACCGCCGTGACGATCGATTGAAGTGGCTCTCCCCGGTCGCAGAGGTCCTGAACAGCTCGGATACGGTCGTTGACGGGATCACCGCCGGCTCGCGCGGGTGTGGCGCCGGTGGCCATGGGGAAGGCACCGCCTTTCGGACAGAGCGCTGTCCTAGGCAATGGTAGTGCGCCATACCGAAGGCGGTTACGCACTACTTTCAGATGACCCATCCCATCTGGCCGTGCGCATGTCGGCGCGGGTACCCCTCAGGGGCGTGCCCTCCGCCTTCCAACCTGCGAGAGCGCGCGCCTCGTGACCTCCGGGAGGGGTTCCGTCCGCGTGCACGACCCGCCACCAGGGCACCGCGCCGCCCCAGGTGGACATCACCCGGCCGACCTGGCGCGGGCCTCCCTCTCCGAGGTACTCGGCGATGTCGCCGTAGGACATCACCTTGCCGGACGGGATGCGTTCGACGAGGTCGAGAACCCGGTCGGCGTAGGCGCCCGGCCTGCCTAGTGGCTCCATACGGTGGGCCCGGCCGCGAGAATCTCGTCGAGTCTGCCGAACTCGTAGGCCGCCGAGCCGTTCACCTGCTCGACGAGGCCGTCGCGGATCTCGTAGGACTCACCGTCCTCACCCACCAGGCGCGCGCCCAGCAGGGCGGAGACCCGCGCGAGCTGGGCCACCTGCCAGTCGGATCCGGGCGCGCCGGACAGCGCGCCGTTCCAGGCCGCGATGGCCAGAACCCGGTCACCGTGGCGGGCCAGGACCTCGCCCGTCTCCTGCGAACCGCGGAACTCGAACCCCGCCCGCCCCAGCACGGTCGCGAGCTCCGCGAAGGCGAGAGGCGCCGGGCGCTCCACGCGCAACTCGTACCCCATGGTGCGCGACCCTAGCGAACCTTCGGCGGTCGCCAGGCCGTGAAGACCGACATCGGGCCGAACGCATCCGAACAGTGTCCAAAACGCGTTCGAATCGAATTCAATCCGGCCCGTATCGGTGGTGGCGGGCCGTCCCCGCGGCCGTATCCGCAGCGGGCGGGACGGCCTGCTCCGAGCGGCGGGTGAGCACCACCACGGCCCCGGCGAACACGAGCAGGCCGAGGGTCAGGCCGGTGCCGTACAGCCAGAGCCGGAAGGGGTCGGGACCGGGGCGGGCCGGTTCCGGGGGCAGGGGGCCCCGGCCGAAGTGACCGCCGTCGGCCGGCGGGACCCGCGCCGCGCCGCGCGTCAGCTCCCCCGCCTTGGCGAGCGCCGCACCGGCGTCGACCACCCCGAACCCGATGTGGTCGTCGTATCCGGCGATGGGGGCCGAGGTGGCGGTGGAGGCGAGCGCCTGCGCGACCATGTGCGGCGGAATATCCGGATATTTCGCTTTTATCAGCGCGACTACTCCGGCCACCAGCGCCGCCGCCGAACTGGTCCCGTCCGACGAGCCGTACTTCCCGCCCGGAGCCACCACCGGCACGCCCATACCCGGCGCCGAGACCAGGACCGACAGGTTGTCGCTGCTGAACGTGGCCGGCGCGCCCGCCGAGTCGACCGCGCCCACCCCGATGACCCCCGAGTAGCCCGCGGGGAAGTTCCAGAAGGAGGTGGCGTGCTCGCGGGCGTACTCCGAGTCGCCGTCGTTGCCGACGGCCGCCACCAGCACCACCCCCCGGGAGAGCGCGTAGGAGACCGCCTCGCGCTCGGCCCTGTGCGGCCGGTAGGCGCCCAGCGACATGCTGATGACCTTGGCGCCGTGCGCGGCGGCGTAGCGGATCGCACGGGCCAGCGGGCTGTCGTTGCGGGCGCGCAGATCCTCCTCCGGCGGGATGAAGTCGCCCTCCGGCACCTCGGCCGGGACCAGCGGCAGCGACAGGATCCGGGCCTCGGGCGCGGTCCCGAGCAGGCCTCCGCTCCCCTTGCCCGCCCCGGCGATGAGCGAGGCCATGGCGGTGCCGTGCGGGCCGGGCTCGGGCCTGCTCCGGCCGAGCTCCACCGAGCTCATGTCGGGACCGAGGACGATCCGGCCGCGCAACTCGGCGACGTGGTCGTCCACCCCGCCGTCCACCAGGGCCACGGTCACCCCCGCCCCCCTGGTGACCCGCCACGCCTGCTCGACGTTCAGCTTCTCCAGCACCCAGCGCTGGTCCTGGCGGACGTCGGCGGCGCCCACCGGCCCGGCGGCCGCCAGGCAGAACGCGGTCAGGGCGCCCGCCGTCCGGAACCGCCGCCGCCTCAGCACACGTTTCCCCGGGTGCACTGGGGCACGGCGCTGGGTTCGTCGCCCAGGGCGTGGGCGATGCGCCCGGTGATCGCCTGCGCGGTCGGCCACAGCTCGCTGTGCAGGATCTCCTCGGGCGGGACCGACTCGCGGGTACGGCCGTCGGCGTAACCGGCCGTGGAGAAGACGACGTAGGGACCGACCGCGACCCAGGCGTTGCGCTGCCGCTGGGCGGCGCCGAACAGGGCGGCGGCCGTGCCGGGGAACGCCACGGGGCGCACCCCTACCCGGTCGTCAACCGGCAGCTGCGCGGTCACCGTGGTCCGCAGCTCCTCGTCGCCGAGCACGGCGACGCCCACGGTGAAGACGAAGGTGGACGTCTGGTCGACGTAGGTGGCGCGGAGCAGCGTGTGGCAGCCGTGCTCGGTGAGCAGCGAACCCACCGGGCCGTCCAGGCCGGACCCGCAGGAGGTCTCCGGGGCGAGCCCGACCCGGCGGGCGTACTGCTGGGCCCGGCCGAGGCCGACGTACTGCAGCTCGACGGGGAAGAGCAGGTCGGCGGACCAGGTGTGCCAGCGCCCGGCGATGTCGTCCCGGATGTAGCGGGCCTGTTCGGCGGCGGTCAGCGGCCGGGGCCTGGTCTCGCGGAACAGCCCGGCCACGCCGATCAGCACGTTGCTCGCGGCGACCGCCAGGATGGTGCCCATCAGGATCAGGAAGATCGTCCGAAACCGGATCCCCTGCTCCAGCGTCACCTGCCCGGCGCGCTCCACCGCCGGCCGGTCGCGGCCCGCGGCAGGCCAGGCGCGGACCCGGGTCCGTCCGCCGGACGCCCCGGGCGGGACGGTCCGCCGGGGGCGCGGCGTGGGCCGTTCCGGCTCCTGGGACCGCCCGGACTTCGACATGGTTCGATGCTACGTCGCGACGTTCCGCCCCCCTGTCGCCGGAGTGTGTTTACGCGTCGCCCTCCGCTCCGGTGGACCGCGCCCGGCCGACGGAGACGGCGATCATCACCAGGGATCCGAATGCGCCGAGCAGGGCGACCGCGGCCAGCCCGCCGTACAGGGTGATCCTGTGCCGATCGCGGTGGATCACCTGAATCGGTCCGGCCGGACGGCCCATCGGGCGGGTGGGGTCGTGACTGTCCCTCCCCCGGGCGACGAGGGTGTGCCGGGAGATCCTGGCCGCCTCGGCGAGCGACCGGGGGGCGTTGACGACGCCGAATCCCATGCTCGTGTCGTAGCCCCCTCTGGGCCGCCTGGTCGCCCCCGCGGCGAGCGCCTGCACGACCAGCGCGGGCGACATTTTCGGATATTTCGCTTTAATAAGAGCGGCGACACCGGAGACCAGCGCGGTCGCCTGGGAGGTCCCGCGCCCGACCCAGTACTCGTCGCCGGGGCCGGCGCCGAGGATGTCCACCCCGGGCGCGGCCACCAGGACCGAGGGGTTCCAGTTGGAGAACGAGGCCCTGCGCAGCCGCCGGTCCGCCGCGGCGACCGAGACCACTCCGGGGAAGGCCGCCGGGTAGGAGTAGGGGGCGTAGCCGGTGGAGTCGAGCTTGCCCGCGCCCCCGTTCCCGGCGGCCGCGACGAGCACGACCCCCTTGGAGATCGCGTAGCGGATCGCCGACCGCTCCTCCCTGGTCGCCAGCTCCTTGGAGATCGACATGTTGATCACGTCGGCGCCGTGGTCGACGGCGTATCTGATGCCCCTGGCCACCACGTTCTCGAACCGCTCGGCGGTGTTGAACTCCCGGAACCCCGGCTCCTCGTCCTCCAGGATCACCCGCACCGACAGCACCTTCGCCCTCGGCGCGACACCGATCACCCCGCTGGCCCCGCCGGGACCGTGCCCGTGCCCCGCGATGAGCGAGGCCATGTAGGTGCCGTGCAGCCTCAGCGGCGCCACCCCCCGCGGGTTGGCCCCCGCGGTGAAGTCCCTGCCCTCGACGACCGAGCCCGCCAGGTCGCGGTGGTCGGGGTCCACCCCCGAGTCCAGCACCGCCACCGTCACGTCCCGGCCCTCGGAGATCCGCCAGGCGTCGGGGAGGTCCAGGGTCCGCAGCACCTGCCCCTGGCTGCCGCGCACATCGTCGGCGTGCGCGGCCGGGGTCGCGGGGGCGAGCCACAGCGTGGCCAGGGCCAGCACGCCGGCCGCGCCCGCCCGCCCGCTCAGCACAGCCACTCCCGCGTACCGCAGTCGGGCCGCGCGGGCGTCGACAGGCCGGCGAGGACCCGGTCGGCGATGTCACCGGCGAAGGCGAACACGGTCGGGCGCTGCTCCCCCACCGCCTTGGCCGGACGACCGTCGACCTGGCCGACCGTGGCCATCACCAGGTACGGCCCCGCCTGCCGCACCAGGCCGCTCTGCCGTCCCGCCGAGGTGAACCGGTCGGTGACCGTGCCCCGGAAGGCCAGCGCCAGCAGGCCGGGGGTGGGGCGGCCGTTTCTGGAGAGCGCCACCTTGGCCGCCGCGGCGCCCTCCTCCCCGGCGAACGCGGCGACGCCGACGGTGACGACGACGCCCTGGAGCGCGTCGAGGTAGGTGGCGCGGAGCACGCCCCGGCAGCCCGCCTGCCGCAGCGTCCTCCGCAGGGCGGCGTCCACGGCCCTGTCACAGCGCGTCTCCGGCGAGATGCCCACGCGACGGGCCTTCTCCCGGCCCCCCTGCTCGGCCGCGTAGGCGACGGTCTCGGGGAAGACGCGACCGGCGGGCCAGGAGAGCCAGCGTCCGGCGATCTCGACGGCGGCGGCCCGCTCCAGCTCCATCGGGTTCGGGCCGCGGGTGAGCTCCGCTCCGGCTGTGCTGGACGCCACCCCGGCCGTGGCGGCGCAGATCAGCGTCATCGCCGACGCCGCGACCAGCGCCGGCCAGACAAGCCGCCGCTGACCTGGGACTTCATTCACATCCTCGACCTTAATGCGGCCAGGGGGATCGCATCCGGCCGATCCCCAAATAACGGACGCCCCGCGGAGCGTCGAGGCTCGGCGGGGCGTCGGCCGTGTAAAACCGTACAGGGAGACCGGTCAGTAGGCGGGCAGGCTCGGATCGACCGTCTTGATCCAGCTCAGCACGCCGCCGCCCACGTGGACCGCGTCGGAGAAACCGGCGTTCTTGACGATCGCCAGCACCTCGGCGGACCGGGCGCCCGACTTGCAGTGCAGGATGATGCGCCTGTCCTGCGGGAGCCCCTCCAGCGCCGAGCCGTTGAGGAACTCACCCTTGGGGATGAGCACGGCGCCGGGGATGGAGACGATCTCGTACTCGTTCGGCTCGCGGACGTCGATCAGGTAGACGTCCTCGCCGGAGTCCTGGAGGGACTTGAGCTCGGCCGCGCTGATCGTGGAGCCGGAGGCGGCCTCCTGGGCCTCCTGCGAGACCGCGCCGCAGAACGCCTCGTAGTCGTCCAGCAGCCGGGTGACCGTCGGGTTCTTGCCGCAGAGCACGCACTCGGGGTCCTTGCGGACCTTGACCGAGCGGTACGTCATCTCCAGGGCGTCGTAGATCATCAGACGGCCGACCAGCGGCTCGCCGATGCCGGCGAGAAGCTTGATCGCCTCGTTGACCTGGATGGAGCCGATCGACGCGCACAGCACGCCGAGCACGCCGCCCTCGGCGCAGGACGGGACCATGCCGGGGGGCGGGGGCTCGGGGTAGAGGCAGCGGTAGCAGGGGCCGTGCTCGGCCCAGAACACGCTGGCCTGGCCGTCGAAGCGATAGATCGAGCCCCAGACGTACGGCTTGCCGAGCAGCACGGCCGCGTCGTTCACCATGTAGCGGGTGGCGAAGTTGTCGGTGCCGTCCACGATCAGGTCGTAACCGGAGAAGATCTCCATCACGTTGTCGGTGGTGAGCGCCACGTTGTGGACGACCATGTCGACCAGCGGGTTGATCTCCCTGACGCTGTCCGCGGCGCTCTCGGCCTTCAGCCGGCCGATGTCGGACTGGCCGTGGATGACCTGGCGCTGCAGGTTGGACTCGTCGACGACGTCGAAGTCGATGACGCCGAGCGTGCCCACGCCCGCGGCGGCGAGGTACAGCAGGGTGGGAGAGCCGAGGCCGCCGGCGCCCACACAGAGCACCTTGGCGTTCTTCAGGCGCTTCTGCCCGGCCATGCCCACGTCGGGGATGATCAGGTGGCGCGAGTAGCGGCGCACCTCGTCGACGGTCAGCTCGGCTGCCGGCTCTACCAGCGGTGGCAACGACACAGTTCTGCTCCCGTTTCAGGGGGTCTTGACAGTACGGCCAACACAGCACGCACCACTCACAACCTAGTGTGGTGTCCCGGTCATTCCCCAATCGAGGTGAGGGTGGTCTCGCGGATCAGGCGGCGGGCCTCGCGGGCGACCCTTTCCGGCAGCTCCATCTGCGCCACGTGCCCGGCGTCGGGGAGCAGCACCAGCCTCACGTGCGGGAACGTCCGCCCGGCCCTGGCCGCCATCCGCGGGTTGACCAGCCGGTCGTGGCGGCCGTGGATCACCAGGGTGGGCGCGGCCACCAGGGCCGCCTGCCGCCACAGGTTCTCCGTCCCGCGTCTGAAGTACTCGGCCACGATGCCCCGCGCCGAGTTGATCAACGCGATTCCCGCGTAGGGCAGGCCGTCCCTGCGGCGCAGCTCCTCGATCGCCTCCCTGAGCCGTTCCGGGTGGAGCCGTCCCAGGTCGGCGTAACACATGCCGAGCGTGAGGTTGAGCCGCCGCTCGGCGGGGACGGCCCGCAGCCGGCCCGCGGCCCACTCGCCCAGCCCCGGCACGGTGGACAGGGCCACCCGTGCCGGGCCGTACCTGGGGAACAGGTCGGGCAGCGCCGGGGAGATGAGGGTGAGCGAGCGGACCAGGTCGGGCCTGGTCGCGGCGAGCCGCACCGCGACCGCCCCGCCCAGGGAGTTGCCGAACAGGTGCACGGGACTGTCCGAGACCCGTTCGATCAGCGCGGTGACGGTCCGGGCGTGGGCGCCGACGGAGTAGTCGCCGCCGGGCGGTTCCGGGGAGTACCCGGCGCCCGGCAGGTCCAGCGCGTGGCCGGTGACCACGTCGGACAGCTCGCCCATCAGGTCGGTCCAGTTGGTCGCCGAGCCGGCCAGGCCGTGCACGTAGACGGCGGTCTCGGCGGGCCCGCGCGGGGTCGACCTGAGGTGAACACGCTGCTCCCCAAGGCCGACCAGCCTTCCGGGCCAGTGCGGAATCGGCTCGGCAACCACGCTTCCTCCCTCGCTCACCTGCTGTTTCGACGATAGCCCCCCACCCCGGAGCAAGGGAACAAAAGCGACATTAAAGACTTATCGCATCAAAACAATTAATAAGAGTCCAACGCCGTCAATAAAGAGATAAGGAGATAGTAAAAGCCGCCGATCCCTGTTTGCTGCCCGACATGCGAGGAAATCAAGACTGCGAAGGATGACCCATTAACGGCCATCCGGGGCATTTTCCAACCATTCCGGAAAATGTCGAGAGCGGGGCAACCGATCCTTTCAAGGAGGAAACGCAATGCCCAAGTTCAAGAGTGTCCTGGCGGGGCTCGCAATCAGCACGGCGCTGTCGGGCGGAGTCGTCGCCCTGGGCGCAGTGACCACGGCGACCAGCGCCAGCGCCGGCGCTGTCACCACCACCGTCGCGTCCTTCCAGAGCAACTGGGGCTGGGCCAGCTGTGGCTGCAACCGGGGCTGGGGCCGCTGCTGTGGCCACCGCTGGGGCCGCTGCTGCCACCGGCGCTGCAGCCACCGTAGGCTCATCGTCGTCAACACCAACAACGTCGGCGCCGGTGGCGGCGGTGGCGGCGGTGGCGGCGCTTCCAGGGCCAGGAACTTCAACGACAACGACAACGAGAGGGAGCGGGAGCGGGAGCAGCCGCGCTAGACGCTCCGGCGGTCTCCCGAAACCGCTGACCGTCGAACCGGGGCGGGCTCCGAGGTGAGCCCGGCGCACGGTCGCACCACCTGACCACGCGCAACCGGATTCGCGGTCGCGACAAGCTCCCGGCCCATGGCGGAGGGGCACGGCGCCCGCGTTCGCCGGAATCATGGTCCTCCCCGGAGGACGATGATCACACGGCGGACGCGGGCGACTGGGAGCCAATCTCCAAACTTCGCTTTCCGGTCCGGCGTGGAATGAAATTATCCGCGCAATTCCGGGTGAGGGCTCCGGGGATTTTCATAATCCCCGGAGCCCTTGTCATGCGGGAATCGCCTTTCCTCTCCGGGAGTTCACGCCGGACGGCGCGCCTTTCCCCTTTCGACGGCCCCGTCCGCCGCCGAACTCCCGGTGGCCTTGTCCGCCGCCGAACCGCCGCCCCCCTCGGGCGCGGCGGCTCCGGAGGCCCCTCTCCCGGGCGGAGCCGCGTCCCCGCGCCCCCTGCCGCCCTTGGCCGCCTCGACACCGGCCTGGAGCGCGGCCATCAGGTCGGCCGTCGGTCCCCGCTCAGGCGGCGGACCCGTGGAGACGACCTCCCGGCCGGCGACCTTCGCCTCGATGACCTCCTGGAGCGCCTCCCGGTAGGCGTCCCGGTACAGCGAGGGGTCGAAGTCGGCGGCCATGCTCTCGATCAGCGCCCCCGCCATCATCAGCTCCCGGGGCCCGACCTCGGTCTCCTCCTCCAGGAACGCGAAGTCCGCGGGGCGCACCTCGTCGGGCCAGAGCATGGTCTCCAGCACGAAGACCCCCTCCCTGACCCGCAGCGTCGCGAGCGACTCGCGCCGCCGCAGCGCGACCCTGACGATCGCCACCCGCCCGGAGCGTTCGAGCGCGTCGCGCAGCAGCGCATACGGCCCCGCCCCCACCGGCTCCGGCTCAAGGTAGTAGGACCTGTCAAACAGAATGGGGTCGATCTGGTCGGCCGGGCTGAACTGGAGCACCTCGATCCGGTGCGAGGTGGCCGACGGCAGGTCCTCGAAGTCGCCGCCGTCGAGCACCACCGTCTCCCCCTCGGAGAGCTCATACCCCCTGGCCACGTCGGCGTAGGGCACCTCCTCCTCGCAGACCGAGCAGAACCGGCGGAGCCTGATGCGGCCCGCGTCCTCCCGGTGCACCAGGTGGAAGGCGACGTCGCGCCGCCCGGTCGCGGCGTACAGCCTGACCGGGATCGTGACCAGCCCGAACGAGACCGTGCCGTTCCAGATACTCCGCATGGCGTCTCCCCGGATTGGAGCCTCCACTCAAGTTTCGCACGCGCGTTCGGAGACATCACCGGGTGGAGGCGAACACTCACCAACAGGGCAGGGAGGCGCATGGGGGATCCGATGCCCTGTCTTTCTCGGCGGGCGGCGTCCGAGGCCGTACGCTGGGCGATGTCCGAATATTCGCAGACGGGTGCGCCCGATGTTCACCGGCAGGCGGCGCGGGCGGCGGAACACGACGAGGAGGGCGAATGGCGGAGATGGGTGCTCGTAACGAGGACATCGACGAGGAGGAGCCCGAGAACCTCCCCCCGGAAATCCCCGAGGAGATCGACATCGAGGCGCCCGAGGCCGACGCGGCCGAGCAGTATCGTCTGCTGCGCGAGGAGGGCTCCGAATGGCCCGACCACATCCCGCCGGACGCCGACCCCGCGGACGCGACCGAGCAGAACCGCGCCATCGACCTTGACGAGGACGATTATCGCTGACTCGAATTACCCACGCGTAGGATGATGCGAGACAGCATGAACACCCGCGAGGAGAGTGCCGTGACCACTACCCCGGACGCCAAGCCCCGGGGCACCCGGCTGCCCCGGCCGGCCCGTCGCCGCCAGCTGTTAAGCGCGGCGCAGGAGGTGTTCGTGGAGAACGGCTACCACGCGGCCGCGATGGACGAGATCGCCGAGCGCGCCGGGGTCAGCAAGCCGGTCCTCTACCAGCACTTCCCCGGTAAGCAGGAGCTCTACCTGGCCCTGCTCGACCTGCACATGGACGACATGATCGCCCGCTGCCGCGACGCCCTCGCCTCCACCACGGACAACAAGCAGCGTGTGCAGGCCGTGATCGGCGCCTTCTTCGACTTCGTCTCCGGCCAGGGCGAGGCGTTCCGCCTGGTCTTCGAGTCCGACCTGCGCAACGTCGCCCTGGTCCGTCAGCGCATCGAGCGCAATCTCCGCGAGAGCGCCGAGATGATCAGTCAGGTCATCCAGGAGGACACCGGCTGCTCCAGCGACGAGGCCCGGCTGCTCGGCGTCGGCCTGGTCGGCATGGCCGAGGTCAGCGCCCGATACTGGATCAGCGGCAACGGCTCCATTCCCAAGGACGCCGCCACCCAGCTCATAGCCCGCCTGTCCTGGCGCGGCATCTCCGGCTTTCCCCGGACCGCCGATCACTGATCGGGTGTTCGCTTGACGCGATCAAACGGCGCGTCGCGTCCCCGGCGGGGCGACCATGGGACGAGCAACCCCCGTCGAAAGGGAACGGCATGGAAATCAAGATCGGCGTGCGTTCGGTCCACCGCGAGCTCGTGGTGGAGACGGACCTCTCGGCGGAGCAGGTGGAGGACGAGCTCGGCAAGGCCCTCGCCGCCGACCGGGGGATCTTCTCCATCACCGACGGCAAGGGCCGCCGGATCCTTGTCCCGATCACCTCGCTCGGTTTCATCGAGATCGGCGAGGAGGAGGCGCGTCCCGTCGGTTTCGGCGGAACTCTCTAGGACCCCCGGGGGCCGCCGATCCTCACCACACGGCCCCCTCCCGGATCCCGCGCGGCCCGTGCCAGGTCGTCGTTCCCCCCGGCCACGGCGCGGTCCGTGCTCCGGCCGCTCCCGGCTCGGCGGCCACCGCCTCACCGGCCGCCGGGACACTCCTGTCGTCCGCCGAACCCGCAGCCACACGGGCGCCGGGTCCGGCGGACGTGATGCCCTCCGGCGGCGATGGCCGGGCAGTCCGCACTCCCCCTGCGCAGCACGGGGCGCGAGGCCCACGGATTCGGTCCACATCTCGTCAAGGAACTGCCGTAGCGGCGCGAGGCCCTCATGTCTCGCACGGTACAACCGTTTGACGCCCCCACGCGCGGGTCTCGGGATGTTTCGGCCTCGCGCGGCCCCGCGGGCCCTGTCCGGCGGCCGGGGCCGCCAGCCCCTCTCCCCGCGCCCGAAGCCCGTCACGGACGGTCCACGGGGTCTGTGGAGCCCCGTGGAGCCCCGTGGGAGGCTCTAGGGGCCGGGGGTCAGCCCGAGCGCGGCCATCCGCCTGCCGTGCGCCTCGGTGAGCCGGGCGAACATCCGGGTGACGTCCTCTCCGGCCGCCTCCACCAGCAGCTTGGCCAGCTCCGGCCTGGCCTCGATGACGTGCTGTCCCTGGCTGAGCGCCTCCCCGACCATCCGCCTGGCCCACAGGGCCAGGCGCCCGGCCTGCCGGGGGTCCTCCCGGATGGCCGCGCCGACCCGCTCCACCGCGAACTGCGAGCGTCCCTCGTCCGCGAGCACCTCCTCGACCAGTTCGCGTGTCCCGGCGTCCACGTAGGCGGCCGCCTCCCGGTAGAAGTCGAGCGCGATCCCCGTCCCCACATAGGCTTTGACCAGGGCCTCCAGCCAGTCTCCCGGCACGGTCTGGGTGTGCCAGTCGTCCAGGGGCCCGACGAACGGCGCCATCGCCTCCTCCGGATCGACCCCGATCGAGGTGATCCGGTCGTGCAGCAGGCGGAAGTGGGCGTACTCGGTCGCGGCCAGGTCGCCGAGCGCGGCTCGGTCGGTCAGTGTCGGGGCGTACCGCGTGGCGTCCTCGGCGAGCCGGAGGAACGCCGTCAGCTCGGCGTAGGCGAGCACACCGAGCAGGTCGGCGACGCCGGGAGGGGAATCACTCATGCAGGCAGCCTATGAGTTGAGGCGCCTAACGATTCAGCTGGAATACGAAGAAATCGGTTCCGCGTTGTGGTATCGAGTACACTGCTCTGTGAAAGTGCGACCGCACTGTGTTAGTCCGGGGGATCTGCTCCCGGATGCCCCCAAAAGTCGGCATGACGCCGCAGCGGTCGCTGATGGCATTGAGAGGGCTGGCCCTTCCGCGAGGACCCGGCACGGGGAACTTTTTTCAGCCCGTGGTCCCGGCAGGACTGCCTTCAACGGAGAATTAGGCAGGCCAAGCTGACGACGTTCCGAGACCTCGGAGTCACACCAGAGATCGCCGATGCCCTTGAGACAGAGGGCATCACCGCACCCTTCCCCATCCAGGAGATGGCACTTCCACTGGCCCTTGACGGCCAGGACATCATCGGCCAGGCACGCACCGGCACCGGCAAGACCTACGCCTTCGGCGTGGCGATGCTCCAGCGTGTCGGCAAGCCCAGGAAGAACCGCAAGAAGCCCCGCGGGTTGGTCGTCGTACCCACCCGTGAGCTGGCCGTACAGGTCACCGAGGACCTCGTGACGGCCGCCGGCAAGCTCGGCTCCCGGATTCTCACCGTGTACGGCGGGCGTGCCTACGAACCCCAGATCGAAGCGCTCAAACAGGGCGTCGACGTGATCGTCGGCACCCCGGGGCGCCTGCTCGACCTGGTCAAGCAGAAGCATCTCGACCTGGGCCAGATCGACGTCCTCGTCCTCGACGAGGCCGACCGCATGCTCGACCTGGGCTTCCTGCCCGACATCGAGCGCATCATCAAACTCATCCCGGACGAGCGGCAGACGATGCTGTTCTCCGCGACCCTGCCGGGCGAGATCGTCGCCCTGTCCCGGCGTTACCTCAACCGCCCGACCCACGTGCGGGCCGAGAACAACGACGCCGAGGCCGAGGCGACCCCGCAGACGACCCAGTTCGTCTGGCGCGTGCACCGGATGGACAAGATCGAGATCGTGGGCCGCCTGCTCCAGTGCGAGGGGCGCGGGCTCACAATGATCTTCTGTGAGACCAAGCGCGCCTGCGACATGGTCGTCGAGCAGCTCAAGGAACGCGGCTTCGCCGCCGCGGCCGTCCACGGAGACCTCGGTCAGGGCCAGCGCGAGCAGGCTCTGCGCGCCTTCCGCAACGGCAAGATCGACGTTCTGGTCGCGACGGACGTCGCGGCACGCGGCATCGACGTCGACGACGTCACCCACGTCGTCAACTACGACTGCCCGCAGGACGAGAAGGCCTACGTGCACCGGATCGGCCGCACCGGCCGGGCGGGCAAGACCGGGGTGGCGGTGACCTTCGTGGAGTGGGAGGACCTCACCCGCTGGAAGGTCATCAACAACGCCCTCTCGCTCGACTTCGCCGAACCGCTGGAGACCTACTCGACCTCTCCGCACGTCTTCGCCGACCTGGGCATCCCCGAGGGCACCAAGGGCGTGCTGCCGAGGGCCAACCGGTCCCGGGCGGGCCTGGCCGCCGAGGAGGTCGAGGACCTCGGCGAGACCGGCCGGATCCGCTCGCGCGGCCCCCGCAAGGGCCACGGCGAGGAGCGGGAGGAGCGCCGTGAGCGCCCCGCCCGCACCCCGAGGGAACGGCGCCGCACCCGCGGCGGCCGGACCGGCGCGGAGACCCCGGCACCGGCCGAGGGGATCCAGACCCCGATCGTGGAGCTCTCCGAGCTGGAGGTGGGCGTGACACCGCTCAGGGACACCGGTGAGGACCGGCCCGCCGAGACCGCGCCCCGCCGGAGCCGGTCCCGGAGGTCGGAACCGACCCCCGAGGTGAACCTCCTCGAAGAGACGGGGACCCCGGTCCGCGGCGAGCCCGTGGCCGAGGAGATCGACAGGCCGCGCCGCAGGCGTGAGCCGATGACAGAGGCGCCACGCTGGAAGGGGGAACCGGTGACGGATGACTGGGAGAAGACGGATGACTGGGAGAACGAGCCCGCCGCCGAGGCGCCCGCGCCTCAGCCCCGGTCGCAGCCGGAGAAGATCATCCCGCCCAGCCCGTTCGCGGTGATCTTCCAGTCCCCCGATCTGGCGACCGAGGACGACGAGATCGCCCCGTCGGCCGCCTCCGAGCGGGCGCAGAGTCGCCGCCGCCCGCCGGTGAGGGGCCAGCAGCGGGGTCCCCGCCGCCCGAGCTAGCCCGTACCATGAGAAAACCGAGCTAGCCGCACCATGAGAAAAGGGGCGCGACCGTGATGGTGGCGCCCCTTTTTCGCGCCCGGAGACGCACGTCTTCAGACGCACGGAGCCACGTCAACAAGAGAGGTATCGTGGGGCCACGTGAGTACGCCGCGATTTCTGACTCTGCCTCCAGGCGTTCATGCCCGCCGGATCGACACCTCGGTGGGCACGTTCGCCGCACTGGAGGCTCTGCCGGTCAGCGGCGTCCCCGAACGCTGGCCGGCCCTGCTGGTCCCCGGCCTCACCGGTAGCAAAGAGGACTTCATCGCGGTCCTGCAGACACTCGCCCAGTCGGGCCGCCGGGTCGTCGCGATCGACATGCGGGGGCAGTTCGAGACGAGCGGCCCGGAGGATCCCGCCGCCTACACCTGCGCGGCGCTCGGCAACGACGTCGACGTGCTGTCGCAGCTGATCGGTGAGGGCGACCCCGTCCACCTGGTCGGGCACTCCTTCGGCGGCCTGGTCACCCGCGAGGCGGTCATCGACGGCCGCACCAAGTTCGCCTCCTACACGCTGATGAGCACGGGCCCCGCCGGGATCATCGGCCCCCGCGAACGGGCGGGCCGGGCCATGCTCGCCGAGCTCCCCGAGGTCGGCCTGGAACAGATGTGGTACACCCGGATGGAGCCGGAGGCCCTGGCCGCCGGGGTCCCCGACGAGATCGTCACGTTCCTGCGCAAGCGGCTGTTCGCCAACTCCCCCACCGGGATGTACACGATGACCAGGCAGGTGCTCTCCGCCCGGGACCGCTGTGACGAGCTCATCCAGGTCGAGGTCCCCACCCTGGTCCTGTACGGCGAGCACGACGACGGCTGGCCGCCGGTGATGCAGTCCGAGATGGCGCGCAGGCTGGGCGCCGAGTGCGTGGTCGTCCCCGGCGCGGCCCACTCCCCCGCGGTGGACGCCCCCGAGACGACCGCGGCGGCGCTCATCCGCTTCTGGAAGTCCGCCGAGTCGCGCTCACTGATCTGACCGGGCGCGGATTCTCAACCGTCGGCGAGGCCGTCCCAGGGCCGGCGCTCGTCCCCGGCCGCCCGGCCCTCGGGACAGTGCCTGCGGAAGTCGCACCACGAGCAGAGGGAGCCGGTCCTGGGCGGGAAGAGCCCGTCGACCTCGGGGGGCACCTCGGGGGGCGTGCGCTCGGCGGTCGCGGCGGACGCCGTACGGGAGCGCCCGGGGGCGCTGCCCGACCAGGCCCGATAGACGTCGTCGGCCGCGGAGACCTCGGCGGCGATCTCCTCGGCCCGGCTCAGGTGGCGGGCCAGGGAGTCGTCGGTGTGCTCCCACTCCACGATCGAACCGGTCGGCAGGTGGTGCAGCTCGACCCGGTGACACGGGCGGTGCATCATCCGGGAGGAGGCGACGGCGTAGACGGCGAGTGCGAGTGAGGAGCGGGCGTCGTCGGCGGTGAGGGGGCGCCGGCCGGTCTTGTAGTCGACCACGACCAGCTCGTCGCCGCGCCGATCGAGCCGGTCGACCCGGCCGGAGACGGCGATGGCGGAGGTCCTGGTGGCGACGGTCCGCTCGACGCCGACCGGCTCGTCCGCGGGGTCGAGGGCGGCCACGTATCCGACGACCATCTCCCGGGCCCGGTCGCGCCAGGCGGTGGACTGCTCCGCGTCGCGGAACCCCTCACCGATCCAGCCGTTGCCGAGCAGGACGCCCGCCATCGCCACGGTCCGACGCTCGTACGGCTCGCGCCACCAGGCGGCCAGGGCGTTGTGCACGCTGACGCCGACGCTGTTGTGCGCCCACGGCGGGCCCTTCTGGGGCGACGGCCGGTCCAGGTAGGTGAACCGGTAGCGCCGCGGGCAGTCCAGCCAGGTGTTCAGCCGCGACGGCGTGCACGCGTACAGCCGCCGCGGCATACCCTCCAGGGGCAGCTGGTCCACGGAGGGCTACTGGTCGCGGAGGTTCAGCCGGATTCCGGCGGCTTTCGTCCCGTCGGTCAGCGGCCCCTCCTCGGCCTTCTCGTCCGCCGTGCCCCGGGTCAGGGAGCCGGAGAGCCAGGCGTCGAAGTGCGGCTCCAGATCACCGATGGTGGCCTCCTCGCCGTGCGCCGGCAGCACGCGGGTGCCGTGGCGCAGGGTGAACAGCCGGCCGCCGATCGCGGTGAGCTGGTCGGCCAGCGCGGGGTACTCCCCGCCGATCCTGCCGGGGCCGTCGGCCTGCAGGGACTTGCCGGTGAAGACCGCGTCCAGTGCCTCGCAGTACAGCGAGACGCCTCCCTGGGAGACGCCGGGGGTGGACATGACCTCCAGCTGGACGCCGGCGACGCCGAACAGGCCCTCGTCCTCCATCTCGATGTCCGGCCAGGTGTCCGGCCAGGTCCGCCGCCAGAGCGGCCGGTCCTTGGGGTGCAGGGCCACGACGGCCTCGTCACGCGCCGCCACCTCGATGGCCGCCCCCACGTGGTCGGGCAGGCCGTGGGTGCAGACGACGGCCAGCACCTCCCGCTCCCCGACCTTCTCCAGGATCTTGTCCGCGTCACGCGCGGGATCGATGACGATGACCTCCTCATCGTCACCCAGGATCCAGGTGTTGTTCTCGACCTTGTGCTCGACGCCGTCGATATCGACGACGCCCTCGGTCACCACTCGCTCGATACGCGCTGTCACGCTTCCGAACTTTACTGCCTTGTCCCACCGGGCGGCCCGGGGGCGGGTAACGGATGGCTTTGCACTTCGCCTGCCCGCGTACCCCTCGGGGCGAGGGCGTGCCCGCGGGTCACGCGCCCTCGTCGCCCAGTCGCGGAGAGAACGCGCCGAACGGCAGGTCGAGAAGGTGGTCCCTGAGGTCACGCATGGCGAACTCGGCCAAGGTCATCAGGTAACCCGCCTCGGCGGGCCAGATGACCGACCAGAGCCAGTTGCCCAGCGCCTCGCCCGCGTAGACCGCCCGGTCGGGGGCCGCGTCCACGCACCACAGCGCGGCCGGATGCCCCCTGATCTCGACCTTGGCGTGCGGCGGCCCGTCGTCGAACCCCTCGCCCGGGTCGGTGGCCTCCAGGCCGGCGAACCCCGCGCCGAGCCCCACCCCGGGCTCCTCCGCGATGATCAGCATGTCGGCCGGCCCCTGGGTCAGCGAGGGACCGGAGAGCGCGACCACGGTGGCCCGGACACCGCTGCGCTCGTCACCGGCCTCGGCGAACCCGGTGACCAGCCAGCCCTGCGGCAGGGGCCACGGCAGCCAGACCGGCACCCGGGCGCTCCTGCTTATGGCCTCCAGTGCGGCCACGGAGGGATGCCTGGGCGGCTGCAGCGGCAGCACGTCGCCGTGCGGTCCGCATCGCCACGCGCTCGACCAGGCGCTGGGCGGGCGGAGCGGGCCGAAACAGCGCGGGCAGATGGGCTCGGCTCTCACGCCTACCCACGCTGCTTTGTCGGCGCCCACCCGTCAAGGGCAGTTCCGTTATGCGGCCGTAATCTTATTCACGTGCGGGTAAATTGTGTCGGAGCGATAGTCCGCGACGGCGAGGGACGGATGCTCCTCGTCCTGCGAGGCCACCCCCCGGGGCGGGGCCTGTGGTCCGTCCCCGGCGGCCGGGTCGAGCCCGGCGAGTCCGACGCCGAGGCGGTGGTCCGCGAGGTGCTGGAGGAGACCGGGCTGACGGTCGCCGCCGGACGCCTGGCGGGCGCCGTCGAGCGCCCCGGCCCCGGCGGCGCCGTCTACGAGATCCGCGACTACCTGGCCGAGGTCTCCGGCGGCACACTCGCCGCCGGGGACGACGCCGCCGACGCGGGCTGGTTCGGCGAGGACGAGCTCGCGCGGCTTCCGCTCTCCCCCGGCCTCCTGGACGCCCTCACCGAGTGGGGGGTCATCGGGCGGTGAGGGTCGAGCGCCACAGTGTGAGGTGGTCGGCGTCGTAGGTGGTGGAGCGGCCCAGGGCCACGACCCGGCCACCGGAGACCGCGACCGCGCCGAGCCACTGGGTGCCCTCGCCGCCCAGGCTGCCCTGGGTCGGGGTGTGGCGCTGCCAGGTCAGGCCGTCCTCGGAGGTCCACGCCACGCTGTCCCCCTCGCCGGGGACGCCCTGCCAGCCGACCGCGACCACGCCCTCCGCCGTCGCCGCCAGATCGTGCACGGCGGCGGCCCGGTCGGCGGGGAGCCAGGAGAACTCCCAGGTCGAGCCGTTGTCGTCGGACACCGCGCCGAAGGCCCGCTGTCCTTCGTCGGTCCTGGCCGTACCCGTCGCGACGACGGTGCCGCCGTGCAGGACCACGTGCCGGAGTCCCGCCGACGTGGCGCCCGAGGGCATGACGGGTTTGCGGGCGACCCAGTTGACCCCGTCGGCCGACACCCAGACCACGCCGGTCTCGCGCTCGGCCGTGCCCATGCCGCCGACGGCCATGTATCCCGAGGAGGTCGCCGAGACGTCGTACAGCCGCACCCCGTTGCCGCCGGCGGGCAACCTCGTCGCGCGGGTGTAGCGCTTGAGGTCGGCGGTGAACCACAGGGCGGGGACGGTGGCGGAGGGGCCGCGGTCCTCACCGGCCAGGAGGTAGCCGGACGGACCGGCGGCGACCGCGTGGGGGGCGAGGAAGTCGTGCTCGGCGCCCGGGGCGAGGGGGCCCATGATCGGGACCCTGCGCCAGGTCCTGCCGTCGGCGGAGGTGACGAGCAGGGGGCCGGTGGAGGAGGCGTCGGTCATCGTGCTGCCCACGGCCAGCCAGCCCCGCCGTCCCGGCGCGACGTCGCTGAGAGCCTGCCGTCGTGAACCGCCGAGGACCTGCGCCGGGCCCGCGGCCTTCCAGCTCCGGCCGTCCGCGCTGGTCCAGATGCCCGCGTCGCCGGAGGCGGCGCCCACGGCGACGAACCCGCCGTCCGCGGCGGCCACCCTGGCGGTGTCGCGGGCGGCGCGGGTGAGCCCCGCGATCCCGTCCAGCGCGACCGGTCTGGCCTGCCCTCCCTCCGGCGCGGTGATGAGGACCAGCCGGTTGTCCACGTCGGCGGCGCGCTCGTCACCGCCGACGACGAGCGTGCCCCGGTCGGAGACGGCGAGGGCCCGGAGCGAGCCGGGGACCTGGCCGAGGTCGGTGGTCTTGCGCCAGTCGCGGCCGTCCTCGCTGGTGTAGACGGCGTAGTGCTCGAAGCCCGACTCGGCGATCGCGGCCACCCCCGCCGACGACGAGGCCAGCCGCTTGACGCCCGACCCGTCGCGGGCCAGGCCGGTGATGGTGCCGCACCGGGTCCAGTCGAGACCCTGGGGCGAGCAGTAGACGCCGACCTCGCCCTTGTCGCTGCGCTGCTGGGTCGGGACGAGCACGAACCCGCCGCCGGTCACGGCCAGCGCGCCGGGTTCGGCGATGACACCGGTCAGCGGCGTTTCGGCCCGGCGCCAGGTCCTGCCCCCGTCGGCCGAGCGCAGGACGACCGAGACGGACTGGCCCTGGGCCGGATCGCCCAGGGCCACCACGGTGTCGCCCTTGGCGACGACCGCCTTCAGCCCCCGCACCCTGTCCGGCATGCCGATCTCCCGGGTGTCCACCCGGTGCCAGCCCCGCCCGTCCGGCGAGGTCCAGGCGACGGCCCCGAGGGTGCCGTCGCGGAGCACGGTGGTGCCCACCACGACGAAGCCGGAGGAGGTCCTGGCCAGGTCTGTGATCTTGTCTCCGGTCGAGAAGGCCCCCAGCCCGCCGGGGTCCACCGCCGTCCAGCGATAGCCGTCGGCGCTGGTCCACAGCCCCCGGCCGGCGCCCAGCGGGTCGTTGCCCCCGGCCAGCCAGCGGCCGTCGCCGCCCGCCACCCGGCCCACCGTGGTCGGCCCGTTCTCGTAACCCGCCGGTCCGGTCACGCTGCCCAGCCGCCAGCTCGTGCCGCCGTCCGGGGAGACCAGGAACAGCGGCCTGGGGACCGGGCTGGTGGTGTCGCTACCGACGGCGACCATGACGGAGCCGACGGAGGTCACCGCGTTGAGCACCTGGCTCGACCCGTCGCCACCGACGTTGGGCGGCGGGACGAAGTTCGCGTCCCCGGAGCGCACCTCGTCACCGACCAGCTGGAGGCCGGTGGCGAACGGGCTGCT
This sequence comes from Streptosporangium sp. NPDC004631, assembly GCF_053601935.1. NCBI lineage: Bacteria > Bacillati > Actinomycetota > Actinomycetes > Streptosporangiales > Streptosporangiaceae > Streptosporangium > Streptosporangium sp. NPDC004631. The sequence goes on from NZ_JBSGCR010000017.1 coordinate 71,761, forward strand.
CACCCACCCCCAGAGCACCAGGCCGCCGCCGACCGCGACGGCCAGGGCGACGACCATCACCACCGGGACCAGCAGGCCCCGCCCGCCGCCGCGCCTCGCCGGGCTGGAGCGGCGTACCGCGGAGGGCGCGGCGGCCGGGCGGTGATGGCGCCCGGCGCCACCCCGGCGCCTGCCGGGCGGCCCCTGGGCGACCAGCAGGTCCGGTCTGGCAGGCCGCCCGCCCGGCGGACGGCCGACACGGTGCACCGGCTCGAAGTCGTCCCCGGTGAGTACGGCCGGCTCGGGTTCCGGCCCCGGTTCGGGTGTGGCCGGGATCCACGGCCCCACCCGGACCTCGTCCTCGGGTTCGGGGGGCGGCCTGAAGGGCGCGGGGGGCGGATCCGAGGCGGCGGACACCCCGGACCGCCCGAACGTCTCAGACCGCTCGGACGGCCCCGGTGGGCCGGACTCCCCGGCGGGAGGGGCAGGGGAGCCGGGAGGCTCGGGCCGATCCCCCGGGGGCCGGTCGGCGGGCCGGCGGGGCGGCCCCGAGGCGACCAGCAGGTCGGGCCGGTTCCTCCTGTTCCGGCCCCGGCTCCCGGGCTCGGACGGGGCGGCGGAGCGGTCCGCGCGGTCACCGTCTCCGGGCGGGCTCCGGTGCGGGAGGTCCTCATACGAGGGGCCGAGGAGGTCTCCGTAGTCACCGTCCTCGATCTCGATCCCGCCGGACGGTCCCCGCCGGTCCACCCGGTCGCCGTCCTGCGGCCCGCGCGACGGTCCGGGCCGGTTCCCGCGGTCACCACCCCTGCCCGGCGGGTCGAGCAGGTCCCTGTAGTCGCCGTCCCCCGGTCCCTCGGGGGGACGGCCGGAGGCGGACGCGTAGGGCTGGGTGTTGAGGCGGCGGCGCTCGCCGCCCAGCCCCTCGGGGCGGGCCCGGGGAGCCTCGCCGTCGTCCGGAACGGGGGAGGCGAAGGGCGGAAGCATCCACGGCGAGGTCAGCGGGAGACCGCGGGTGCCGTCGTCCGAGGGGGCCGGCGGAGAGTGCTGGATCGTCGGCGGGGCGCCCTGGGGATCCCGGGACCTGATTTCGTGCCTCGCGCCGTCGTGGACGCCGTCGTCGTCCGCCGGCCGCTCTCGCGAGCGTGGGTCGTGGGGGCCCGGGGCCACGCTCAGCACCTCCTTGCGGGAAGCCCGTTTTCAGCCCGGATCAGCATCCGGACCGTTCCAGCCGTCTCCATGCGACTCAGCCGCGGCCCCTCGGGGCGGCGGCGAATCGCACGTGACCCTACTACTACCCCGTTCGGTGGAAACGATCACCTCCACGGCCCGACGACCCGGGCTCCGGCCGTACACCATCCAGAGCAGCACGTCGGGGCCTCGATGACGAGACCTCTCTAGTCAGATTTATCGGCGGAGCGCCGGAATTATCACCGTTTGCGGCGGTAATTCCGAGATAAGAATCGCGGGGGGACCGGCGTCAGGCCACGGGCGGGGTGAAGGCGGTGGTGCGCGCCAGACCGGCGGCCCGGCCCTTCGCCGTCACCACCAGCGCCATCTTCCGGGACGCCTCGTCGATCATCTCGTCGCCGAGCATGACCGCGCCGCGCCTCTCGACCGTCGTGTAGTACGCGTAGGCGTCAAGGATCAGCTCGGCCCGGTCGTAGTCCTCCTGCGACGGCGAGAACACCTCGTTGGCGGTCTCGATCTGGGTCGGATGAAGCACCCACTTGCCGTCGAACCCGAGCGCCGCGGCCCGGCCGGCCACCCGGCGGAAGCCGTCCAGATCCCTGATCGCCAGGTAGGGGCCGTCGACGGCCTGCAGGCCGTGCGTGCGGGCGGCCATCAGGATGCGCATCAGGATGTAGTGGTAGGCGTCACCCTCGGTGTAGCCGGGCGGCTGCTCGCCGACCACCAGGGTCCGCATGTTGATCGAGGCCATGAAGTCGGCGGGACCGAAGACCAGCGTCTCCAGCCGCCGCGACGCACCCCCGATGGCGTCCACGTTGACCAGGCCCCGGGCGCTCTCGATCTGCGCCTCGATGCCGATCCGGCCGACCTCCAGGCCGTTGGCCCGCTCGATCTGGGTGAGCAGGACGTCCAGCCAGACCACCTGGGTCGGGTCCTCCACCTTGGGCAGCATCAGGCAGTCGAGGAACTCCCCCGCGCCCTCCACGACCTCGATGACGTCCCGATAGGTCCACTGCGTGCTCAGGTCGTTGACCCGCACGACCCTGGTCCTGCCCGACCAGTCGCCGTCGCGCAGCGCGGCCACGACGTTCTTGCGCGCCCCCTCCTTGGCCGCCGGCGCGACGGAGTCCTCCAGGTCGAGAAAGACCTCGTCGGCGGGGAGGCCCTGGGCCTTCTCCAGGAAACGCGGGCTGCTGCCGGGCACCGCCAGGCACGAACGTCGGGAGCGCATGACCACACGCTAGCCGGGTTTTTGGAATCGTCACCTCTCGGCCCGGTGGTGTACGGCCCTGGTTCTGTGGACGAGTCGCGACAGCGCTTGTAGGTCAGCGTGACGGCGCTCGTTGGATTGCGATGAGACACCGAACTCGGTAGGCGGGGAATGCCTGGTGATCTCACGGCGTGCCCCCCACTTGACCTTGACACGGTGACAAGGCCTTCACTGTTGCCAAGGAGGTGGTCCCAATGCCCATGCCGAAACAGGACGTGGTGGCGGTGCCCGCGGCCCGCCCGGACGAGCGGTTCTTCTCGCTGGGCTCCCGTTTCGCGGGCGAGCTCACGCAGAAGGTCGTCATCCACCGGCTGAAGCCTGCGGTCGTCGGCGGCGTCTCCTCACATCCGGCGGCCGGTTCTGCTCCGCGCGCGCTCGTCGGCGAGTCGAACAGGTCCGGCCACGTGTGGTTCGTTTCAGATCTCGACGCGCTCGACGCGCGACTGGGGGTGCGGTCGTCATGACCATGATCTACAAGTCCGAGGCCGGTGAACGCGAGCTCCGCGACCACTACCGGCGGGCGCTGGACGCCTGGCCGGTTCCCGCCGAGCACGTACGGGTGCCGACTCGCGAGGGCAAGACCTTCGTCCTCGTCTCCGGCCCGCGGGACGCGCCGCCCCTGGTGCTGCTGCACGGCTCGGGCGCGAACGCGTCGATGTGGCGAGGAGATATCGCCACCTGGTCTCAGCACTTCCGCACGTACGCCGTCGACCTCGTCGGCGAGCCGGGCCTGAGCGCGCCCTCGCGCCCCGCCCTGGACTCCGACGCCGTATCCCTCTGGCTGGACGACGTGCTGGAAGGGCTCGGGATCGTCAACGCCGCGTTCGCCGGCATGTCCCTCGGCGGCTGGACGGCCCTGGACCACGCCATCCGCCGTCCGGAACGAGTGACCCACCTGGCCCTGATGTGCCCCGGCGGCGTGGGACGGCAGAAGGTCGGCTGGATCCTCAAGGCCCTGCTGACCCACCCGTTCCGGCGCGGCGGACTGCGCGAGTCGGCGATGGCTGTCGCAGGACTGGACGAGGAGAGGGACCGGCAGGCGCTCGACGCCGTCGTCCTGACGTTCACGCACTTCAACCCGCGCAGGGAGAAGCTCCCGGTATTCCCCGACGACGCGTTGCGCGGGCTCACCATGCCCGTACTCGTCATCGTCGGTGGCCGTGACGCCATGTTCGACTCCCACCAGACCGCGCGGCGCGTCCGTGAGTGCGTCCCGCACTCGACGGTGCACCTGCTCCCCGAGGTCGGTCACGCCGTCTTCGGCCAGGCCGAGCCAATCGCCGAGTTCCTCCGGGCCTGAGGTAGAGGTCGCTCAACACCGAAGGCTACGGGGTGAGGATGGCGCCGCGCGGCAGGCCGGGCCGATCTATGGCGGTCATACAAAGTCTCGCCCCCGTTCTTGGCTCCGACCTTGTACGGCCTCCGGGGGAGATGTCCGAATAATGGGGAATCAAGCTTCGGTATAGGGAGACATGAACCATGGCAAACGCCTCCTCGATGGTCCGGCCCGCCGTACTGTCCGACCTCATCCCCGCATCCCGCGTCCGTGACGTCGCGCTCGTGGTCGGCGGCGCGGCCCTGACCGGCCTGGCCGCGCAGCTCAGCTTCCCCGTCCCCGGCTCACCGGTCCCGGTCACCGGCCAGACGTTCGCGGTCGTGCTGGTCGGCGCGGCGCTCGGCATGAACCGCGCGGCGCTGAGCATGGCGCTCTACATGCTCGCCGGCGTGGCGGGCGTGCCGTGGTTCGCCGACGGCGCCTCGGGCTTCGCCGGCGCCAGCTTCGGCTACGTCCTCGGTTTCATCGCCGCCGCGGCCCTGGTCGGCAGGCTCGCCGAGCGCGGTGGCGACCGTACCGTACCGCGCACGGTCGGCACGATGGTCCTCGGCAACCTGGTGATCTACGCCTTCGGCCTGCCGGTCCTCATCGCCGTCACCGGCATGGACCTGAGCAGGGCGTTCGCCGTGGGCGCGGGCAACTTCCTGCTCGGCGACGCCCTCAAGATCGCGATCGCGGCCGGTCTGCTCCCGGCGGCGTGGAAGCTCCTCCGGCGCTGACCGGCGGATCGGCGCTCCCCGCACGGCCCGCGCCTCCCCGCCTGAGGAGAGGCGCGGGTCACGGGGGCGCGGACCGTAAGGGGGCGCAGGTCACGGGGGCGGAGGCCGTAGGGGGGCGCGGGCCTCGCCGGGCGCAGGCCGTACATTCGTGCTATGGGTGTGATCGAGGAGGGTGCCAAGAAGTCGGGGGTCCTGTGGCTGTCCCTGGACCGGCCCCGGCTGGCCTGGCACGCGTGGCACGACGGCGCGATCTACGTGGTCACCGGCGGCGGCGAGCAGGAACTGCCCGGCCTGACCGAGGCCGAGGAGGTCCGGGTGACGCTCCGGAGCAAGGACAACGGCGCGCGGCTGATCACCTTCGAGGCGGCCGTCGAGGTGGTGGACCAGGCGGCGGCCCCCGGGGCGGTGGCCGCGCTCGCCAGGGAGCGGCTCAACGCCGTTGACGGCGCGGGCCTGACGGCCCGCTGGGCCGCCCACTCCCGGGTGGTACGGCTCACGCCACGCGAACCGGCTCCCTGACCTCCGCCCCCGGTGGCACGGGTGGCGTGACCGTGGCCCGCTGGGCCAGGTAGGCGCCGGTCAGGACGGTGAGACCGCCGATGATCTGGAAGGGCCCGAGCGCCTCGCCCACCAGCACCCAGGCGACCACCGCTCCGGCGATGACCTCCAGCGAGGCGACGGTGGAGCCGATGGCCGCCGACAGGCGGCGGACCGCGGTGACGCCGAGGATGTAGCCGAGAACCGTGGCGACCAGGATCATCCAGATCACGGCCCCCAGCGCCGGCAGGGCGTGGCCGCCCTCGGGCGCCACGGTCAGGGTGAACGCCTCCCACGGGATGTTCCACGGCCGGGCGAACGGGAGGAGCGCCGCGGCGGCGCCCAGCATGCCCCAGGCGATCAGGCCGAGCGGGTCGACGTCGTCGCCGAACCCGTCGCTGAGCAGGAAGTAGCCCGCGCAGCACGCCGCCGCGCCGAAGGCGAGCAGCAGGCCGACCGGGTCCAGGCTGAGCCCCGACCAGACCTCGACCACGACGCCGAGCCCGATCACCGCCACCACGGCGCCGGCGAACGCCGCGGGCGACAGCCGTATCCGGCGGACGAACCGCACCCAGAGCACGACCAGCACCGGCGCGGTGAACTCGATGAGCAGGGCGATGCCGACCGGCAGCCGGGTGATGGCCGCGAAGTAGAGGGCCTGCACCCCGGCCACCGCGATGACCGCGTAGGCCAGGAAGAACGGCAGCCGCGAACGCGGGACGCGGAGCGCCCGGGGCCTGATGATCATGAGAATCCCGGCGAGCAGCAGCCCCGCCCCCATCATTCGCACCCAGACGGCCTCCAGCGGGGCCAGACCGGCGGCGGCCAGGTATTTGGCCATCGGCCCGGAGAAGGCGAAACACCAGGACGACGCGAACGCGATCATCAGACCGGCACGTCTCATAAACCACCATCCATGTAACCACCGTACTAACCTTTTGATGCTGTCATGGCGGGTCGGAAGACAGCAAGTGGGGGTCCGAAATGTGAGCGCGCCGTGGGCCGGGATCCCGGAACGCGACCTACGCTTCGAATGTGAAGATCTTCATCGCGCGACTGGCCGGCACCCCGGTCTTCGACCCGGCGGGGGACCAGATCGGGCGGGTACGGGACGTGGTGGTGGCGATCGCCGGCACCAGACCGCCACGCGTGCACGGCCTGGTCGTCGAGGTGCGGCCCCGGCGGCGGGTCTTCCTGCCCATCACCCGGGTACGCGGCGTCGAGGCCGGATCGGTCGTCTTCAGCGGCCGGATCAACATGCGCCGCTTCGAGCAGCGGGCCACGGAGACCCTCGTCATCGGCGAGATGCTCGACCTTGAGGTGGAGGTGGCCGGCGAGCGCCTGACGGTCCTGGACCTGGCCATGGAGCAGACCGGCCGCGCCGAGTGGCTGGTCACCAAGGTGGCCGTGGTCCCGGGCGGCTCCGGCCTGGGACTGCGGCGACGCGGCCCGACCAAGATCGTGGAGTGGGCCGAGGTCGGCGGCTTCGGCGCGGTGCAGAAGGACCAGGGCGCGGCCAACCTGCTGGTCGCCTTCGAGACGATGCGCGCGGCCGACCTGGCCGGCGCCCTGCACGAGCTGCCGGACAAGCGGCGCGCCGAGGTGGCCGCCGCCCTCGACGACGTACGGCTCGCCGACGTGCTGGAGGAACTCCCCGAACGCGACCAGATCGGCGTCCTGAGCAGGCTCACCCCCCAGCGGGCCGCGGACGTGCTGGAGGAGATGGCCCCCGACGACGCGGCCGACCTGCTGCAGGAGCTCCCCCCCGAACAGGCCGAGGCGCTGATGGCGCTGATGGAGCCCGAGGAGGCCGCCCCGGTCCGGCGGCTGCTGGTCTATCCCGAGGACACCGCGGGCGGCATGATGACGAGCGAGCCCGTGATCCTCCCGCCGAACGCCACGGTCGCGGAGGCACTGGCCCACATCCGCCAGCGCGAGGTGTCACCCGCGGTGGCCGCGCAGGTCTACGTGGCCCGGCCACCCGTCGAGACGCCGACCGGCCGCTTCCTGGGGCTGGCCCACTTCCAGCGACTGCTCCGCGAGCCCCCGTCCACGCTGCTGGGCGGCGTCATGGACACCTCCCTGGACCCGATCCGGCCCGAGTACACCCTCAACCAGGTGGCCTCCTACCTGGCCACCTACAACCTGATGGCGGTTCCCGTGGTGGACGAGGTGGGCCGCCTGGTCGGCGCCGTCACCGTGGACGACGTGCTCGACCACCTGCTGCCCGACGACTGGCGGGAGCAGGACCACGGACCGGGGGCCGAACATGACTGACCGGCTCGACCTGCCCAGGGAGCGGGGCCTGCGCCTGCGCGTGCACTACGACCCGGAAGCCTTCGGGCAGCTGTCGGAGCAGATCGCCCGGTTCCTCGGCACCGCCAGGTTCCTGGTTTACATGACCGTCTTCGTGGCGCTCTGGGTGCTGTGGAATGTTCTCGCCCCGGTGAACCTGCACTTCGACCCCTATCCGTTCATCTTCCTGACACTGATCCTCTCGCTTCAGGCGTCCTACGCCGCGCCGCTGATCCTGCTCGCCCAGAACCGGCAGGACGACCGGGACCGGGTCCAGAACGAGCTCGACCGCGGGGCGGCCGAGCGGAACCAGGCCGATGTCGAGTATCTGAGCCGGGAGATCGCCGCCCTGCGCATCGCGGTCGGCGAGGTGACCACCCGCGACTATCTCCGCTCGGAGCTCCAGCGCCTGCAGGAGGATCTCAGGGAGCCGCCCTCCTCGGCCGTGTCACGGTCCACGGAGCCTTAGTCCCGCGGAACGACGGTCCCCCGGCAGAGCTGTCAGCATCCTGACATTCCTCGATTTTTCTCCACATTCCTCCACATTTTCAAACGGTCCACCGGCGGAGCCCGAGGGCCGGGCCGCGAGCGGGAAGAACGGGCGCGGCGCCGCGGACGGCAGCCCCGCCCCGCCGTTCCCGACCTTGATCCGCAGGTCACTCCGGCGGTCGTGCCCCCGCGCCACACGGGGCAGCACAGGCTCCCCGGACCACGCATTCAGCGGGACAAACCCCAACGAACGACGGATTCCCCGCTTTAAACCATAAAAGACGGAGCTTTCTGACAAACCACAGCAAAACTGGGACTTGCATCGGCCATGTGACGTGTGAAATTTTACATTTCATATAACGATCAACCGCTTGGCCGCGTTCTCGGCCGGGCGGCATCGCTCCCCCTCCCCCCAGGAGTGACATGCAGAGCAGATTGCGCCGGACGATCTCCCAGGTGGTCCTCATCGGCTCCGTCCTCGGCCTCGGCGTCGGCACGCAGGTCGTGCTCGCCTCCCCGGGTTCGGCGGTCGCACGGGACACCTCGACGATCACAAGTGGGACCGTTCCCGACGGGGATGTCATCGGCCCCAGCGACGGTGCGCCGCCCCATATCCAGCACGAACCCCTCAAGCTCGAAGACCGCCCGCCGCTGTCGGCCTCCACCAAGGAGCGCGGTCGCGACCACAACGCTCCGCCGACCACCGGCAAGCCCACACAGAAGTCGACGGAGAAGTCGACCCAGAAGTCCCTGCAGGCCGCCGCTGCCTGCAGCGTCTCGGACTTCACCGGCCGGACCGGCAGCGCCCTGGTCTCCGCGATCAAGAACGCCACCGCCGACTGCGTGAACACGCTGTTCGGTCTCACCGAGGGTAACGCCTCCGCCGCGTTCCGCGAGTCGCAGATGACCAGCGTGGCCTACGCGCTGCGCGACAACGCGCTCTACTACACCGGTGACAACAGCACTGGCACGCTCCAATTGGTGCTGTATCTCCGGGCCGGCTACTACGTGCAGTGGTACCACTCCGGCGACGTGGGCTCCTACGGCACCGGCCTCAAGACCGCGATCCGCTCCGCCCTGGACGCGTTCTACGCCAACGGCCACTCCGGCGACGTCAACAACGTCAACGGCGAGACCCTGGCCGAGGCCGTCACCCTCATCGACAGCGCCAGGGAGAACGCCCGCTACATCTACGTGGTGAAGCGGCTGCTGAACGCCTACAACAGCTCCTACGACCAGTACTGGTACATGCTCAACGCCGTCAACGGCGTCTACACCGTGCTGTTCAACGGCCACGACGAGCCCGAGTTCGTCACCGCCGTCACAAACGACACCAGCGTCCTCGACACCCTCAACAGCTTCGCCAACAACAAGTTCAACCTGATCAGCACGGGGAACTACTTCCTGCCCTACAACGCCGCCCGCGAGCTGAGCCGTTTCCTGCGGCACAGCGCGTTGAAGGCCAAGGTCCGCCCCCTGACCAAGGCGCTGATCGGCCGCAGCAGCATCACCGGCGACACCGCCCGGATCTGGGTGGGCGCGGGCGAGATGACCGACAGGTACGACAAGGCCAACTGCTCCTACTTCGGCACCTGTGACTTCCTGGGAAGGGTCAAGGCCGTCGCCCTGCCGCTCAGCCACACCTGCAGCCCGACCCTGCGGATCCTGGCCCAGGACATGACCGCGGCCCAGTTCAGCGCGAGCTGCACCAGCATGATCAACCAGGACGCCTACTTCCACACCATCGTCAAGGACAGCGGCCCGGTCGCCGACGACAACAACACCGCCCTGGAAGTGATCGTCTTTGACACCGACGTCGACTACGACACCTACGCCGGCGCGTTGTACGACATCGACACCAACAACGGTGGCATGTACCTGGAGGGCAACCCCGCCGTCGCCGGCAACCAGCCCAGGTTCATCGCCTACGAGGCCGACTGGCTCCGCCCGACCTTCGCCATCTGGAACCTGAACCACGAGTACACGCACTACCTCGACGGCCGCTACAACATGCACGGCGACTTCGACGCCGGCATCACGACCCCGACCATCTGGTGGATCGAGGGCTTCGCCGAGTACGTCTCCTACTCCTACCGCGACGAGGTCTACACCGCCGCGATCACCGAGGCGGCCAAGAAGACCTTCACCCTGCGCGAGCTGTTCGACACCACCTACGACCACAACGACACCACCCGCACCTACCGGTGGGGCTACCTCGCGGTCCGCTACATGCTGGAGAAGCACCCCGCCGACGTCACCAAGGTCCTGGGCTACTACCGCGCCGGTAACTGGAGCGCGGCCCGCACCTTCCTGACCGGCCTGAACTACAACACCGACTGGAACACCTGGCTGACCGCCTGCGCGACCGGCGCCTGCGGCGGCGGTGGCGGCAACCCGAACAACCAGGCCCCCACCGCGGCCTTCACCTCCAGCGTCAACGGCGCCACCGCCACCTTCACCGACGGCTCCACCGACTCCGACGGCACCATCGCCTCCCGCGCCTGGGACTTCGGCGACGGCACCACCTCCACCGCCGTCAACCCCTCCAAGACCTACACCGCCTCCGGCACCTACACCGTCCGCCTCACCGTCACCGACAACGACGGCGGCACCGGCACGGTCACCAAGAGCGTCACCGTCACCGTCGCGCTGCCCCAGTGCACCAGCGCCGACAGCCGTGAGCTCGGCAAGAACTGCGCCCGGAGCAACGCCACCGCGACCGCGGGCAACTACGCCTACTTCTACATCAACGTCCCGGCCGGAACCACCCAGCTGAAGATCACCAGCTCCGGCGGCACCGGCAACGCCGACCTCTACTACAGCCCCAGCTCCTGGGCCACCACCGGCAACCACACCAAGCGGTCGGTCACGGCCGGCAACGCCGAGACCCTGACCATCGCCAACCCGGCGAGCGGCTACCACTTCATCACCCTGCACGGCGCCACCGCCTTCAGCGGCGTCACCGTGACCAGCCAGTACTAACGGCCGGAACCGGCGGCCGATGTCAATCGGCCGCCGGAACACCGATCGCTCCCCGAGCCCTCCCCGTCCAGGACGGGGAGGGCTCGGCCGTGCCCGCCAACACGTCCTTTAATCGGCCTATATTTAAATGCCATTATGAATCAGCATATTAATGACGGCTTCGAACGAACATCAGATGTTCCATTGCGAGGCGATGCAGGATCGGAGCGTTCCATAGTGTTGCGCGCAATTTCCCCGCGACTCGATCAGAGGTCATCAATCCGGCATGTGACATGTGACATCTTGTGAATCACGGGCGCCCTGCAACGGGGCGGGCGGCCGTGATTCCACGGAGGAACTCGATGAAGCAGATCGCCAGACGCGTCGCCGCACTCCTGACCGCGGGGGTGGTCGTGGCCTGCGGGCTCACCGTGAGCACCCCAGCCTCGGCCGAGATCACCACGACCACCTGCGGCACTGGACCGATCCAGGCGCTGAACATCAAGGCGTGCGTGGACGTCAGCGGCGGCTACGTACGGATCTACGGGATCGTCGGCGCCCGAGGCATCTCCGAGCCTCCGGGCACCCCCATGAACGTCCGGGCGACCGTCTCCGGCGAGATCGTCGGCGGCGCGTCCCTCGGCTCCAACAGCCGGGGGCTGAGCATCTGGAACAACTCCTTCACCGTCGAGGGCCCCACCGCGTTCGTGGCCTGCGGCTCCACGGTCCGCGCCACGGTAAGCGTCACCCCCGGCCCCTCGGGCCCCGGTGGCGGCGGCGTCCCGCCCGTGCTGACGCCCGTCTCCATCGACGTTCCGGTCTTCTACTGATCCAGACGGGGTCAACCGAATCACAGGGGCGCGGAACCACGGTTCCGCGCCCTCGCGCGTTCTCCAGGCTCCCGCCCACCGCCGGGGCACGTTCCGCCCGGTCGCGTCGGCACCGATACCCGCCGACACCACGCCCACCCCGGCAGTAACTCGCCGAAAACACCCCACGCGGGCAGGATCCGCCGTCTCCACAGGCGCACCCGCAAATCAGATCGCACCTCAATGCGGCTTTAGGACAGTCCGTTAAGACCACCTCCCGCAGACCGTCGCGCGTTCTGTTGCGTGGCGATGCAGGATTAGAGCGTTCCATGATGTTGCGCGCAATTTCGCTGCGATTCACTTGGAGATCATTAACTTGGCATGTGACATGTGACATCTTATGGATCACGGGCGCTCCGCAACGGGGCGAGCGCCCGGACTTCCTGGAGGAACTCGATGAAGCAGATCGCCAAGCGCGGCGCCGCACTCCTGGCCGCGGGGGTGGTCGTGGCCTGCGGGCTCACCATGAGCACCCCCGCTTCGGCCGGCACCACCACGACCACCTGCAGCACCACTGGACCGATCCAGGCGCTGAGCGTCAGGGCCTGCGTGGACGTCACCGACGGTTACGTACGGGTCTACGGGACCGTCGGTTCCGTCGGCATCTCCGAGCCCCCGGTCAACCCGAGGAGCATCGGCGCGCAGGTCTCCGGCTCGATCGTCGGCGGCGCCTTCCTCGGTTCGGGAAGCCAGGCGCTGAGCATCTGGAACAACTCCTTCACCGTCGAGGGCACCACCGCGACCGTGGCCTCCGGCTCCACGGTCCGCGCCACGGTGCAGATCACCCCTGGCCCCTCCGGCCCCGGCGGTGGCGGCGGCGGCACGCTGCCCGGCCCGACATCCGTCTCGGTGGACGTTCCGGTCGTCTACTGACCGGAACCAGATCAACCAAACAGGCAGGGCGCGGAACCACGGTTCCGCGCCCTGCGCGTGTTGCCCGCCCGGCCCCCTCCGCGCCGCACCGGCCTCCCCAGGCCACCCATCAAACGGAATAAACCTCTTCAAACAATAGATTTCCCACTTCAACCCACAAATGGCAATGCCTTTTGACAAGGTGGAGTAAAGCTGGACCTTGCACCCGTCAGGCAGTGTGTGAAATTTTACATTTCACACACTGATCAACTCCCTGGCCGACAACTGCCGGCCAGGGGGGATCGCTCCCCTTACCCCCCAGGAGTGACATGCAGAGCAGATTGCGCCGGGCGGTCTCCCAGGCGGTCCTCATCACCTCCGTCCTCGGCCTCGGCGTCGGCACACAGGCCGTGCTCGCCGCCCCCGGTGCGGCGGCCGCACGAGACGGCTCGACGATCACCAGCGGAACCACTCCCGACAGGGATGTCATCGGTCCCAGCAACGAGGAACCGGCCCACGTCCAGGACAAACCCCTCAAGCTCGAAGACCGCCCGCCGATGTCGGCCTCCACCAAGGAGCACCGCCGCGACTACGACACGCCGCAGGCCTCCGACAAGCCCAAGCGGAAGTCCCTGCGGGCCGCCGCGCCCTGTGACACCTCGCAGTTCACCAGCCGGACCGGCGGCGCTCTGATCACAGCGATCAAGCAAGCCACACCTGACTGCGTGAACACGCTGTTCAGCCTCACCGGGACCGACGCCGCGGCGGCCTTCCAAGAGGCGAAGATGGCCACCGTGGCCACGTCGATGCGGAACGTGTCGGGCAGATACGCCGGCGACAACAGCACCAGCCTGCTTCAGCTGGTGCTGTACCTCCGGGCCGGCTACTACGTGCAGTGGTATCACCCGACCGACGTCGGTACCTACGGCGCGACGCTCAAGAGCGCGATCCGCTCCGCGCTGGACGCGTTCTACGCCAACCCCCGCTCCGGCGACGTCAACGAGGCCAACGGCGAGATCCTGTCCGAGGTCGTCACCCTCATCGACAGCGCCCAGGAGAACGCCCGCTACCTCTACGTGGTGAAACGGCTGCTGAACGCCTACAACACCGGCTACAACCAGTACTGGTACATGCGCAACGCCGTCAACAACGTCTTCACGGTGCTGTTCAACGGCCACGCCCTCCCCGAGTTCGTCACGGCGGTCACCCAGGACCCCAGCGTTCTCACCACCCTCGACACCTTCGCCAACGACTACTTCGGCCTGATCGGCACGGAGAACTCCTTCCTGCCCTACAACGCCGCCCGCGAGCTGACCCGTTTCATGCAGTACAGCGCGCTGAAGGCCACGGTCAGCCCCATGTCCAGGGCGCTGCTCAACCGCAGCAGCCTCACCGATCCGACCACCGTCAGCGTCTGGGTGGGCGTGGCCGAGATAGTCGATCTGTACGACAAGGGGAACTGTTCCTACTACGGGATCTGTGACCTGAAGGCCCGGGTCAAGGCCGTCGCCCTGCCCATCAGCCACACCTGCAGCCCCAGCCTGCGAATCCTGGCCCAGGACATGACCACGGCCCAGCTCGACGCGAGCTGCGCCAGCCTGGCCAACCAGGACGCGTTCTTCCACAACATCGTCAACGACAACGGCCCGGTCGCCGACGACAACAACACCTCCCTTGAGGTCTCGGTCTTCGACTCCAGCTCCGACTACGGGACCTTCGCCGGCCTGCTGTACGACATCGACACCAACAACGGCGGCATGTACCTGGAGGGCAACCCCGCCGTCGCCGGCAACCAGCCCAGGTTCATCGCCTACGAGGCCGAGTGGGTGCGCCCGACCTTCGAGATCTGGAACCTGAACCACGAGTACACGCACTATCTCGACGGCCGCTTCGACATGTACGGCGACTTCGACGCCGGCATCACGACCCCGACCATCTGGTGGATCGAGGGCTTCGCCGAGTACGTCTCCTACTCCTACCGCAACGTCACCTACAGCGAGGCCATCACCGAGGCGGCCAAGAGGACCTTCACGATGCGCGAGGTGTTCGACACCACCTACGAGCAGAACGACACCACCCGCACCTACCGGTGGGGCTACCTCGGGGTCCGCTACATGCTGGAGAGGCACCCGGCCGACATCACCAGGCTCCTCGGCTACTACCGGGCCGGTAACTGGAGCGCGGCCCGCACCTTCCTGACCGGCCTGAACTACGACTCCGACTGGAACACCTGGCTGTCCTCCTGCGCGGCCGGCGGCTGCAACTAACAGCCGACACCAGCCGGACCGGCAACACCGATCACTCACCCGAAGCCCTCCCCACCCAAGACGGGGAGGGCTTCGGCCGTATCCACCGGCGCCTCCGAGAGTCGGGCGAGCCCGCCGCCTCCGTCAGCCGGGATCGGGGAGGATCTCGTCCAACATGGCGACGCACCGGCGCAGTTCCCCGGCCTCCAGCCGGTCCGCGAACTGGGCGCGCAGGTCGCGCAGGTAGGTGGGGGTGGCCTCCGCCAGCCGTACGGCACCCCCCTCGGTGAGAACGGCGTACAGCCCCCGCGCGTCGCTGGCGCAGGCCTCGCGCTCGACGAGGCCGTCACGCTGGAGACGGTCGACGAGACGGGTCAGGCCACTGCGGGAGAGCAGGACCCGCTCGGCCAGGTCGTTCATCCGCAGTCTCCGGCCGGGCGACTCCGCCAGCTGCGCGAGCACGTCGTAGGAGGCCAGGGCCAGGTCGTGCTCGACCAGCAGCCCGGCCTCCACCGCCCGGGTGACGCGCGCCTGGATACGCTGCAGCGTCCGCCAGATCTCCGGCTCGCGTGAGCCGGCGACCTCTCGTGACTCGCCCGCTGTCAAGGACACGGAGTAACCTTAGAACGTTGCACACGCATCTACACAGCGAATTGTCCGAATCGGGGATCACAGCAGGCCCCTGGAATTCCCCAGATCCTCCCCGGGTTCTTACCATGGGTCCGTGACTTATCCCCGCTCCCCTCCGGGAGCGGCCCCTCGCCAAGCCGCATGGCGTCGCGACGGACAGACCGTGCCCGTGGAACGCCTGGCCAACAATAGACAAGGAGGGACGGCACCCTCCGCCGCCTCAGGGTGGCGGTCCGTTGCCGACACTTCGATGGCACCTACCCCGGAACTGGTGATGGCCGCGCTGGCGACCGTCAACGACCCTGAGATTCGTCGGCCGATCACCGAACTCGACATGGTCAAGAGCGTCGACATCTCCCCTGAGGGGGCGGTGCGCGTCGGAATCTACCTCACGGTGTCAGGCTGTCCCATGAAGGACACCATCACCCGCGACGTCACCGGCGCGGTCTCCAAGATCGACGGAGTGAGCGGCGTCCAGGTCGAGATGGACGTCATGAGCGCCGAGCAGCGCAAAACGCTCCAGACCAAGCTGCGCGGCAACAAGGGCCCGGAGAAGGAGATCCCCTTCGCCCAGGCGGGCTCCCTGACCCGTGTGTTCGCGGTCGCGTCCGGCAAGGGCGGTGTCGGGAAATCCTCCGTCACCGTGAACCTCGCCGCCGCGATGGCGGTGAGCGGGCTGAAGGTCGGCGTCGTGGACGCCGACATCTACGGCCACAGCATCCCGCGCATGCTCGGCGTCTCCGAGCGCCCCACCAAGGTCGAGGACATGATCATGCCGCCGGTGGCGCATGACATCAAGGTCATCTCGGTGGGCATGTTCAAGCCCGAGGGCAACACCCCCGTCGTGTGGCGCGGCCCGATGCTGGACCGGGCGCTGCACCAGTTCCTCGCCGACGTCTACTGGGGCGACCTCGACGTCCTGCTGATGGACCTGCCCCCGGGCACCGGCGACATCGCGATCTCGGTGGCGCAGCGGATGCCGTCGGCGGAGCTCCTCGTGGTGACCACCCCGCAGCAGGCCGCCGCCGAGGTGGCCGAGCGCGCGGGGTCGATCGCCGTCCAGACCCACCAGCAGATCGCCGGCGTCATCGAGAACATGGCCTGGCTGCCCTGCCCGCACTGCGACGAGCGGATCCCGGTCTTCGGCGAGGGCGGCGGCCAGACCGTGGCCGACGCGCTCACCCGCACCCTCGGCGCCCGCGTGCCCCTCCTCGGCCAGGTGCCGATCGACATGCGGCTGCGCGAGGGCGGCGACGAGGGCAAGCCGCTCGTGCTCACCGAGCCGGACGCTCCGGCCTCCACCGAGCTGATCGGCATCGCCGCCGCCCTGAGCAAGAGGTCGAGCAGCCTCAAGGGCATGCAGCTCGGGATCTCCCCGACCCGGGGCCGCTAGCGCCGCCACCCGGCCGGAACGCCGACGGGCGCCCCTTCACCTCGGGGTCGCCCGTCGTCCGTGCGCGTGCCGTCCGGCACCCGCTCGTCCGCCGGGGGGCATACCGCTCACCCGCCGGGCGGTCCGTGCCGCCCGCTCCTCAGGTCGCCTCCGAGTCGTACGGCGGGACCTCACCGTAACCGAGCTCGTGAGCCGCGTCCGCCGAGTAGGAGTCGGCGTAGGCGGACGCGACGGCCGCCGTCGGGGCCGCGGACGAGGTGCCGTTCCAGCTGTCCTCAAGATCGCCGGTGAGGTGCTTGCGGACGAAGGTCTTGGGGTTGAGGTCGGCGGGGTCGAAGTCGGCGAACTCGGGCCCGAGCCCGCTCTGCAGATCCTGCTTGGCGTTGTTCGCCATCTGACGCAGGTTGCGCAGCGTCTTCCCCGCCTGCGCGGCGGCCTGGGGCAGCTTCTCCGGACCGAAGACGAGAAGGGCGATGACCACCAGCGCCACGACCTCAGGCCAGCCGAGTCCGAACACGGTGATCTCCTACCGGGACAACGCCATGACAGCCCTCCGGGCAGATGTCCGGAGACTCTCCAGACTAATGCCCCTTACCACGAGCCCGCACCCGCCCCCAAGTGATCAAGACGGCCGGGGCGTGGGCTGCACGGGTGCGGCGCCCACGGTCACGGTGACCGTCCTCTCCCGGCCGCCGCGCTGGAACTTGACCGTCAGCTTCTCCCCTGGGGCCTTGTTCCGGATCAGGGCGATCAGCTCGTTGCCGTCCTGCAGCACGATGCCGTTGACCTCCAGGATGACGTCTCCGGGCTTGAGGCCCGCGTGGTCGGCGGGGCCGTTCGGCTCGACGGGCTGGCTGCCCTGCCTGGCCTCGGTCTGGATGCGCACCCCGGCGCCCTGGTAGCTCTGGTCGATGGTGACGCCGATCCGCGACTTCTTGGCGACCCCGGTGGTCACCAGCTCCTCGGCGACCCGGCGCGCGTGGTTCACCGGGATGGCGAAGCCGAGGCCGATGCTGCCGCTCTGGCCGCCGACCGACCTGCCGAGCGTGGCGATCGCCGAGTTGACCCCGATGACCTGGCCGTCGGCGTTGACCAGCGGACCGCCGGAGTTTCCCGGGTTGATGGCGGCGTCGGTCTGGATCGCGCTGAGCCAGGTGGTGTCGCTGCTGTTCTCCTCCCCCGCCTGGACCGGGCGGTTGAGCGAGCTGACGATGCCGGAGGTGACGGTGCCGGTCAGGCCGAGCGGGGAGCCGATGGCGACGACCGGGTCGCCCACGACCACGTTGTCGGAGTTGCCCAGGGTGATCTCCGGGGCGCCGAACGTCTCGTCGGGCTTGACCACGGCGAGGTCGGATTCGGGGTCACGGCCGATGACCCGGGCCGAGGTGGATCTGCGGTTGCTGAACTGGACCTGAATCTGGACCTGGTCGCTCTGCGCCGCCGCGGCGACCACGTGATTGTTGGTCACCACGTAACCGCCCTTGATCAGGAAACCGGAGCCGGTGCTGGAGCTGGAGCCGGCGTCGATGGAGAGCGAGACCACGCTGGGCAGAACCTTGGCCGCCACCCCCGCGATCGAGTCCGGGGGGCGGGGACTGGAACTGCTCGGCGCCGCTCCGAGGCGGTAGGAGGGGTCGAGCCCCGAGGACGGGGGGCGGGTGAGCAGGTAGGTGCCGACACTGCCGAGCGTCGAGGCCAGCAGCGCGATCAGCACGGCGAGGACGGCGAGCGTGCCGGTGCGCGGCCCGCGCCGGGCGGGGCCGGACGGGTCGGCGCCGCCGAGGACACCCGGAGGCGGCGGGAACGGCGGAGGGGCGGGAGGCGGAGCCCACCCCGGCCCCAGGCCGAACGCCTGGGACGGCGGAGGCGGCGGGGGGGCCTGGGTGGCGAAGACCGCCGTGTCCTGCCGTGCCCTGCCGGACGGATCGCCCCAGCCGCCCCCACCGGGGCGGGCGCCCCCCTCCCGCCGGTCGGTCCAGCCGTCGTGTCCGGGCCCCTCCGCCTGGCCCCGCGCCCCGGCCCGGCCCCACCGGTCCTGGCCGGGGGGCGCGCCGAGCTGGCTCCAGCCGTCGTGACGGGGTGCCTCGCCACGGGGGGAAACCGCGTCCGCCGCGGGCAGGAACTCAGGCCGGGGGGACTCCGTGGTGGGGCCTCTGTCGCCGGTGAGATCCGACGGCGTACGTCCCTCGGCGTCGTCCGCCTCGTGGGTACGGGTCTCGTCGGTCATCGAATGTTCACCACTCCTTGCCTCGCATGAGGCCGCCTACCAGAACAATCCGGTAATTTTCCCTTGAACGGCATACGAGAGATGTAAAGCGCGCCTTATCCGAAGGGGTTGACCCAGGACAGCAGACGGTGCGCACCCCGGCCGAGCCGGGTCCACAGGCCGGGCTCGGACTCGTGGGGCAACGCCGCCACCGCGGCGTCGACCAGGTCGGCCGGAGCGTCCGCGAAGACGGTGTAGACATGACCCCCACTCGCCCAGATCGTCTCCTGCTCGGCTGAATTCCGCATCCAGATCGTATGCCCGTTGCGCTGCTGAGGATGCCATCCGCGCAGCCTTTCCTCATCAAGCACACCAGGCTGGATGAAAACGGACACAACTGACAGTCCATCTGAATATCCCAGATACAAGTATCCAGTAGGAGCGGCGTGCGCGGCGAACAGTTCGAGACGGCCGGGCAGCGCGTCGGGGAAGCTCCAGCCCTGGGCCGACAGCCGGGAGGTCTCGGCGAGGTCGAACCCGCCGACGGTCAGCGCGGGACCGACAACCCTGCGCGCCGGATCGAGGGTCAGGTCGACGAACGCCCCGGCATGGACGATCCTGCCGTGGCCGTCGAGGAGTTCGCGCCGCAGCACCGGTCCACCGGCCTCGTCCAGCCAGTAGCGGGCGGCGACCGTGCCGTCGGCGCGCAGAGCGTGCACGAGGCGGGCCGGACGTCCGCAGACCTGGTCCCTGCCCGCCACCACCACCCGGTAGTTGCGGGCCAGCACCTCCAGCATGACCTCGGACGGGGCGGACATGCTCCCGGCGGGAGTGCCGGGGTCCACCCTCTCGGTGAGGTTCGAGGGCTGGGCGTGGACCGTCAGCCCCCGTCCGGGGACGTTGCGGACCTCCAGCACCGAGGAGAAGGAGCCTGAGCGGCCCCAGGTGGTGACGTACTGCGTCCCGGCGTAACCACGGGTCCGGGCGGCGACCGCCGCCTCACGGAGCAGCGGCAGGCCGGTGTCCTCGTTGTTCTCGGCGTCGTCGGGGGGCGCGGCGTGCGCCGGACCGCCCACCACCAACCCCAGCAGCATGACCGCGGCGAGGATCAGGGTGGCGGGCGGCCGGATCACGGGGTGGGCGAGAAGGTCGGCGTCGCCGCCGGCCCTCCGTAGGGCGCCGTGTTCCTGTGCTGGTTGGCGAACATGTCGACCGGCGGCACGACCCTCGGGTTGGGGTCGGACCCGGCCGCGACGAACAGGGTGCCGAGCGCCACGGCCGCGGAGGCGACGCCCACCGCGACGTAGCCCGCCCTTCTCGTACGGCGAGGGCCCGCGGCACGCCCGCGCGGCCGGTTGTCCGGCGGCGCGACGCTGTGCATGCTCGGAATCGGCGCCCCGCCGAAGGTCCGCGAGCTGGGGAAGGGCCGCTCACGCGGCGGTAAAGGGCCGCCGGGTTCCGCCATCCGCAGCAGGGACATGGTCAGGTCGGCGGGCATGGCGGGCCCGTCGAGGGATCTCAGCCGGTTCTTCAACGCCCGCACGGCGTCGACCTCGGCCCGGCAGGAGGCGCAGAAGGCCAGGTGGGACAGGGCGCGGTCGCGCTCGTGGTGGTTCAACTCACCGTCGACCAGTGCGGAAACGCGTTCTCCGAGATGACTCATGATCACTCCCTGCCAAACGGCTTGTCGTGACATTCGTCATGACTGTGGTTTCTCATGCGAATTCCTCCCCGCGGGTAACGGTCGGGGGGAGTTGGTCGCCACGGGGCGCGCGGTGCTCCAGCGCGTCACGCAACTGCGCCCGGCCGCGGTGGATGCGGCTGCGGACCGTGCCGAGCTTCACGCCGAGCGTCGCGGCGATCTCCTCGTAGGAGAGCCCCTCGATGTCACACAGGACAACGGCCGCGCGGAACTCCGGCGCGAGGGCGTCGAGCGCCGCCTGGATGTCGGCCTCCAGGTGGGTGTCGTCGTACGCCTGGGCGGGGGACGGCTCACGTCCGCGCAACCGCTCGGCGGCGTCGTCGGCGAGCCCCTCGAACCTGATGCGCTGCCTGCGCCGCGCCATGTCGAGGAACAGATTCGTGGTGATGCGGTGCAACCAGCCCTCGAAGGTGCCCGGCGTGTAGTTCGACAGGGACCTGAAGACCCGGACGAAGACCTCCTGGGTGAGATCCTCGGCGTCGTGGATGTTACCGGTCAGCCGATAGGCCAGCCGGTACACGCGCGCCGAGTGAGTCCGGACCACTTCCTCCCAGGTGGGAGGCGTCCAGTCAGGCACGGGAGTAGCTGCCTGGTGGTCGGACTCGTCCACCAGCACTCCTCTCTCCGGGACCACCGCTATCGCCATAGTGCCTGGTTTCGTCCCTTCGTGCGCACTCACTACCTTCAGGACCGGCAAAGGCCGCTTAAACCGTGCAACGCACCGGGCGTTACATGAGTTCCCGATCGGGCCTGGCTCCCTTAGGCTGCGACCCAGCGCCTATATGACTGTGTACGGAGAAAGCGGGAGGAGAGGCCGATGGCAGAGACGCCGACAAGTCCGCTGGAGGCCACTCTGGCCTATGCCGAGAAGTTCCACCCGGAGGACGAGATCCTCATGACCGCCCGCCGGCGTGCGGCGGAGGTGGGGGCTCCGCCGATCCCGCCCGGCGCGGGCGCCGCGCTCTGTTTCCTCGCCTCGGCCATCAACGCCCGCGCCGTGGTGGAGATCGGCACCGGCTGCGGGGTGTCCGGCCTCTGGCTGCTGCGAGGCATGCGCCCCGACGGCACGCTCACCAGCGTGGACGTGGAGCCGGAGCATCAGCGCCTGGCCCGGCAGAGCTTCGCCCAGGCCGGGTTCTCCGGCGGCAGGCTCCGCCTGATCACCGGCCGCGCCCTGGACGTTCTGCCCCGGCTGTCCGACGGCGGCTACGACCTCGTCTTCTGCGACGGGGCCAAGCACGAGTACGCCGACTATCTGGCCGAGTCCGTCCGCCTGCTGCGGGTCGGCGGCATCGTGGTCTTCGACGGCGCGTTCTGGAACCACCGGGTCGCCGATCCCGCCCAGCGTGACCCGGACACCGTCGCCGTACGGGAACTGGGCAAGCTGGTCCGCGCCGACGAACGGCTGCGACCGCTGATGATCCCCCTCGGCGACGGCGTCCTGGCCGCCGTCAAGCTGGGCGACTAGACAGCCACTCCAGCAGCAGGCGCACGCCGTAGCCGGTGGCGCCCTTGCTGAGAACGCCCTCGTCCGCGCCGCTGCGGCCGACGCCGGCGATGTCCAGGTGCGCCCACGGCCGCCCGCCGGTGAACTCGCGCAGGAAGAGCGCCGCGGTGATGGAGCCCGCCCCGTAGGTCGATCCGGCCTCGATGTTGGCCAGATCCGCCACGCTCGACCTCAGGGCCGGAACGTAGTCCTCGATCAGCGGCATCCGCCAGAGCCGCTCGCCGCTGCTCTCGCCCGCCCCGGTCAGCTCGGCGGCCAGACCGTCGTCGGAGGCGAAGATCGCACCGAGCCCCTTGCCCAGGGCGATGCTGATCGCCCCGGTCAGCGTGGCGATGTCCACCACGACGTCCGGGTCCAGCTCCGCGTCGGCGTAGGCCAGCGCGTCGGCCATCACCAGACGGCCCTCGGCGTCGGTGTTGAGCACCTCGACGGTCCGCCCGCCGTACTGTGTGATCACATCGGAGGGGCGCTGGGCCGTACCGGAGAAGGAGTTCTCCGCGGCGGCGATCAGGCCGGTGACCCTGACCGGCACGTCCAGGGAGGCCAGCGCGCCCATGACCGCGATGACGGCCGCGCCGCCCGCCATGTCGGTCTTCATGAACTTCATGCCCTCGGTCGGCTTGAGCGACAGGCCACCGGTGTCGAAGGTGATGCCCTTGCCGACGAGGACCACGTGCCTGGTCGCCCCCTCGGGCCGGTAGGACAGCTCGATCAGCCGCGGCGGGCTCACCGAGCCCTGGCCGACGGCCAGGATGCCGCCGAACCGCCCGGAGCGCAGCGCCGCCTCATCCCACACCGACGCGCCGACCCGGCTCCCGTTCACGGTTCCGGTTCCGGTTCCGGTTCCGGTTCCGGCGAGAACGTGCTCGACGGCGCGCTCGGCGAGCCAGCCGGGGGTCTTGATCGAGGAGGGCGTGTTGGTCAGGTCCCTGGCGAACGCGACGGCCGAGGCGATCACCTCACCCCGGGCCACCTCCGCCTCGGCGCCCTCGCCGACGAACTCGATCCGCGCCACCGGCGTGGCCTTCGCCTCACCGATCCGGAAGGTGTAGGTGGCCAGCAGCGCGCCCTCCACGAACGCGGCCACCGGCCCCTCGGGCAGCACGACCCTGATCGCGTCCCTGCCGCTGCCCCGCCGGGCCACCGCCGCACCGGCCTTGCGCAGGGCCGCGGCCGAGCCGTCCCCGATCCCGTAGAGCAGCACCCGGCCGACGGCCTCGCCGACGGCGACGGGAACCTCGACGATCTCGCCCGCCTCCCCCTTGGCCTCGTAGTGGGCCAGCAGCTCGGCCGTGGGCAGCGGTAACTCGACCTCGGGGGCGAGGTCCGCCGCGAAGGGGACCGCGAACAGTTCGGCCGTCACCGCGACCGAGGTCACGGCAGGGGCCTCCGTGCCCGCCGCACCCTCCAGGTCGGGCGCCTCCCGAAGGGAGGGCTCGCGGGGCAGCAGCACGTACGAGGAGATGGGCATGTGAACTCCAGTCATCGGCCGGGGAGCACCGCGGCCCTGGCGCGAGCCGCCCTCGGGCAGTCCGGCGGCCAGGGCCGTGCGTCGGTCGGGGTCGCTCGGGCCATGGCGGACGTCATGCTCTGTGAGCAGGAACGGATCGGACCCGGCTTCACCGCTGATCTCAGGTCGGGCTCAGACGATGACCTTCTTCAATTCCTCACCAAGGGCACTGGCCTCGGCCGCCGAGAGTTCGACGACAAGCCGGCCGCCACCTTCCAAGGGAACCCGCATGACGATGCCCCTGCCTTCCTTGACGACCTCCAGCGGACCATCACCGGTCCTCGGCTTCATAGCCGCCATGCGTGTATCCCTTCCTGCTTCGGGCTCCGGATCTCCGACTGACCCGAGGGTGGCCGACGCATTCACGTCTTCTGTGATGTCCTATTATCCCGTCTCCGGGCTCGGAATGGGAACGATCAGGCTCAGCATCGACTCATCGGGCAATCAAGACCGTCGTCCGAGCCCCTCCGGACGACCAAACTTGTCCTCGTGAACGCCCGTGCCGCTCCGTGCGCCCCCCACGGGGCATCACCCCCGGTTCCGGGGTGGCCGCCGGCCCGCCACCACCCCGGCCCACCTGCTCGCACCGCTGGACACCGCCGCTTCGGCCGTCCGCTCCGCCGTCCGGCGAACGGCCCGCGGAACCGGCCGCCCCCGGCAGGCCGTTCCGGAGACCGGACCACGAGGCCGTCCCCGGCGCGTTCGCCGTCCCGGCGGAGCCGCGCCGAGAATTTACCGAGTTGGGACGATCGGCCCCGGGAGGACGGCGGCGGGGGGCGTCAGCGGGTGTCGCGCACCCAGCAGTCGGCCACGTGGTCGTTGACCAGGCCGATGGCCTGCATCAGCGCGTACGCGGTGGTCGGGCCGACGAAACGGAAGCCGTGCGACCTGAGCTCCTTGGCCAGCGCCTTGGAGCCGGGCGTCTGGGCGGGCACGTCCGCGAGGAGCCTCGGAGCGGGCGAGTCGGGGTCGGCGTGGCGCCAGACCAGGTCGGAGAGGCCGACGTCGAGCGCGACGCGGGCGTTGGCGATCGAGGCCTCGATCTTGGCCCGGTTCCGCACGATGCCCGGATCCCCGAGCAGGCGGTCCACGTCGGCCTCACCGAACGCGGCCACCGCCGGGATGGAGAATCCGGCGAAGGCCGCCCGGAAGTTCTCCCTTTTGCGCAGGATCGTGATCCAGGAGAGGCCGGACTGGAACGCCTCCAGGGTGAGCCGTTCGAAGACCCGGTCGTCACCGATGACCGGGCGGCCCCACTCCTCGTCGTGGTAGGCGATGTAGTCGGGAGCCGAGCTCACCCATCCGCAGCGCACCGGCCCGGTCATCGAAGATCCCTCGCGCCCGGCGCCCGCGGGCGGTCGCCGTCCCTGTCGCTTTCGAACCCGGACGGGGCCTCCGAGCTCTCCGGGGCCTCCGGAGAACCCGGGGACTCTGGGGCCTCTGGGGCCTCCGGGAATTTCAGGGGTTCTGGGGCCTCCGGGGAACCCAGGGCCTCCGGGGATTCCGGGGAACCCGGGACCTCCAGGGCCTCCGGCAGCTCGGGAGGCCCCTCGGGGGCCTGCGGACGGTGCTCGGTGCGCGGGGCGGCCGGTGGGCCGACACGAAGTTCCTGACGCGCCTGGAGCCTGCCGGCGAGCAGATCGTCCACCCGCTGTTCAAGGACCGCGATCCTGGTGTCGCGCTCGCTCAGCGCGTTCGCGACCCGGTTCAGCGTCTCGTCCACGCTCTGCGTGTGATAGCCGACGAGGCTCACCGGGAGATGCAGGGCCATGAAGTCGGCGGCGCCGAGCCGCGTGGCCTCGGGCAGGTCGAGTGGGGGAACGTCCGGGGCGAACTCGGCCAGCTCGCCTCCGTACCCCATGGCGACCGCCACCACCCCGGCGAGGACGGCGAGAGCGGCGAGAGCGAGTACGACCAGCACATACGAATCGTGCCACAACTCCCCTGGCCTAGGATCAGTTCATGACAGCTCTCATGGTCTTGGGCCCCGGCGACCGCGACGACCCCGACTGGGCCGGGGCCGGTTCGATCGCCGAGATCGAGAGGCTGGTCCGTGCCGGGCGCACCGTCGTCGTCACGCCCGCCGAGCTCGCCGGAGACCTCCCGGACGACCGGGACGGCCGAGACGACGGGGGCGATGGGAACGGCGGAGACCTCGGAGGTGACGAGGACGGCGGGGAGACCGCCGAGCTCGCCGCGGCCGCGCTCTGCGCCTGGGCAGGCGCCCGGGTCTTCCGCACCACCCGCCCCGACCAGGTACGGCTCGCGGTCGAGATGGCCGACTCGCTGGCCGGGCGGCGCCCGCCCACGCTGACCCGCCGCGGCCTCGCCTAATCGCACTGATCGCGAGTGTTCACCGGGCGGCACCGTTCCCGGCGCCGGTCAGGCCGGTGACCCCACTCGCCGTACCGCCGCGGAGAGCCCTATTGGGCGTCGGCGACCGTGCCCCGGGTGGCGGCACGCTCCCTCCTGCCCCTGTTGCCGCGGTTCAGGTGGTCGGCCTCGACGACGATCCGTACGGCCTCGTCCACGCTGTCGGTCACCTGGATGAGACCCAGATCCGCCGGAGAGATCTTGCCGGTGCCCACCAGGGTCGTCTTGATCCAGTCGACCAGGCCGCCCCAGAACTCCGTGCCCAGGAGCACGACGGGGAAGGACGTGACCTTTCGCGTCTGGACCAGGGTCAGCGCCTCGAACAGCTCGTCCATCGTGCCGAAGCCGCCCGGCAGCGCGACGAAGCCGCAGGCGTACTTCACGAACATGGTCTTGCGGACGAAGAAGTAGCGGAACTCGATGCCCAGGTCGACGTACTCGTTCATGCTCTGTTCGAAGGGGAGCTCGATGCCCAGGCCGACGGAGACCCCGCCCGCCTCCCTGGCCCCCCTGTTGGCCGCCGCCATGCAGCCGGGCCCGCCGCCGGTGATCACGGCATAGCCGGCCTCGGAGAGCTTCCGGCCCAGCTTGATGCCCATCCGGTACTCGGGCGAGTCCTGGGGGGTGCGCGCGGATCCGAAGACGGTCACCGCCTGGGGGAGTTCGGCGAGCTGCCCGAAACCCTCCACGAACTCGGCCTGGATGCGCATGACCCGCCATGGATCCATGTGCAGCCAGTCCGCGGGGCCTCGGCGATCGAGAAGCCTCTGGTCGTGGGTGGAGTCGGAGACGAGGTCGCCACGGACCACTGCGGCCCCCTGGCGACGCTCCGGACGTGTCTTCTTCATGGGGACACGCTAGTGCGGCGACCACGAATGTTCACCGGGTCACGTATTGTCCGCCGGCGTCGCTCCGGCCGACGGCACCACTCGCCGTACCGGCGCGGCGGACAGGTCACCAACCCGGCGAAGGTCCGCGATCATCACACCGGCCCCGGAATCAGAAAAATCTTGAAAAATCTCCCGGGAATCCGGGAACCGAATTTCCGGGAGGCCGCGTCTAACTGCCGAGGGTGCTGCTCGGGACTGAAAGTGGCTTTCCCCGCCAAATGGCCGGCGAGGAAAGCCACTTTCATTTGTGCCCCGGCTCTTCAGGGGGCGTGACCAGGGCGGCGACGGCGCGTGGCCCCGGATCAGCCGGGCCGCGAATCAAGCCACTGGAACATTCTTCGCTCACAGTCGGTGATCTTCTCAAGTGAGACGAACTCCCCACTCTGATGGGCGAGATTCGGATCTCCCGGCCCGTAGTTCACCGCGGGAACACCGAGGGCGGAGAAGAGCGAGACATCGGTCCAGCCGAGCTTGGCCCGCGGCGTGCCGCCGACAGCCGACAGGAAGGCCGCCGCCACCGGATGGGTGAGACCGGGCCGGGCGGCGGGGGCGCCGTCGGTGAAACGGACCTCGAATCCGTCGAACACCTCGCTCACATGAGCCTGGGCGGCCTCCAGCGTCAGGTCGGGGGCGAAACGGTAGTTGACGGTCACCACGCACTCGTCGGGGATCACGTTGCCCGCGACGCCGCCGCGGACCGCCACCGCGTTCAGGCCCTCGTGGTACTCCAGCCCGTCCACCACCGGCAGCCTGGCCCGATAGGCGTTCAGGATCTCCAGCACCGGCTGGGCCGCGTGCACGGCGTTGACCCCGAACCACGATCTGGCGCTGTGCGCCCGCCTGCCCCGGAGCGTGATCTCCGCCCGGAGCGTTCCCTGGCAGCCCCCCTCGACCTCGCCGTCGGTGGGCTCCATGAGCACCGCGAAGTCCCCGGCGAGCCAGTCCGGGTGATCTCGGCTGAGCCGGAGCAGGCCGTTGCGCTCGGCCGCGATCTCCTCGCAGTCGTAGAAGACGTAGGTCACGTCCCTGCTCGGCTCCCTGAGCGCGGCGGCCAGTTTCAGCGCCACCGCGACGCCGGACTTCATGTCCGAGGTGCCGCAGCCGTACAGCAGGCCGTCCTCGACCCGGCTGGGCAGGTTGCCGGCGACCGGGACGGTGTCGAGGTGGCCGGCGATCACCACCCGCTCGGCGCGTCCGAGCGCGGTGCGGGCCACGATCGACTCGCCGTCGCGGTCCACCCGCAGGTGCGGCAGCGCCCGCAGCGCCTCCTCGACCGCGTCCGCCAGCACCTTCTCGTCGCCGCTGACCGACTCGACGTCCACGATCCGCGCGGTGAGCGCCCCGACGTCCTGTGTGAGATCCAGACGCGTACTCATGGTCGCGACCCTATCCCCCGGCTGTGGGCTTTACTGGAGGCGTGTTGCGCATCGGCGAACTGGCCGCGCTGGCCGGGGTCACGACCAGGACGATCCGTCACTACCACCAGGTGGGTCTGCTCACCGAGCCGCCGCGGACCCCCGCGGGCTACCGGCTGTACGGCATGGCGGACGTGGTCAGGCTGATCAGGATCCGGCGGCTGACGGCCCTCGGCATGAGCCTGCCCGACATCGGCCGGCTGCTCGGCCCCAGACAGGACCTGGCCAAGGCGCTGACCGACCTGGACGCCGACCTGGCCAGGGAGGAGGAGGCCGTCCGGCGGCAGCGGGCCATGCTCGCCGAGCTCCGGCACACCGGCGGGGATCCGGCGTTCACCCCCGAGCTGGGCCGCGTCTTCGCCGAGCTGGAGCAGGTCTTCCCCGCCCATCCGCTGCTGGAGCGCGAGCGGGAGACGATCGTCATGCTGGAGACCGTGGCGCCCGAGACGGCCGGGGCCCTGGCGGACGTCTACCGGATGTCGATGGGCGACGAGGGGCTCCAGCGCCGGATGTGGGACCTGGGGATGCGTTTCGAGGCGCTGCGGGAGGCCTCCCCCGACGATCCGGAGGTCGCCGCGCTCGCCGGCGAGTTCGCCGACGCGCTGCGTCCCTTTCTCGGCACCGTGGCGGCCGAGACCCCGGCGGGGGCCGTGTCGGGAAAGACGCCCGGCGCGCCGACGGTCGACGACCTGTCACCCGCCCAGCGCAGAATGGTAGAGCTGATCACAGGTTGAGTCCGTACTCCCGCAGGATCTCGCCGAGCGCGGACCTGTCGTGCCGCGGCGCCTCCGGCAGGTGTCCGAGCACCAGCACGCACGGCAGCCCGAAGGCGCCGCCGGCCGGCGACGCGGCCCTGGTGCCGCCGACGGCGACGGACCGGTCGGGAACGCGCCCGCGCTCCAGTTCCTCACCGGTCCGCACGTCGACGACCGGCGTGGAGGCGGACAGGATGGTGCCGGCCCCGACCACCGCGCCCCGGCCCACCCGGGCCCCCTCGGCGATCAGCGCGCGACCGCCGATCAGCGCGTCGTCCTCGACCACCGCCGGGACCCCGTCCGGCGGCCCGGCCCCTCCGCTGACGCAGGCCCCGCCCGACAGGCGGACGTTCTCCCCGATCTGGGCGCACGAGCCGACCGTGGCCCAGGTGTCCACCACGGTCCCGGCGCCCACGTGGGCGCCGATGTCGACGAACGAGGGCATCAGCACGACGCCGGGCGCCAGGTGGGCGCCCCAGCGGGCGATCGCCCCCGGCACCACCCGGACGCCGTCGAAGGAGGTCTTCAGGGGGATGCGGTCGTGGTGCTGGAAGTCGCCCACCTGGGATCTGACCAGGCCGAGCAGGCGGAAGGCGAGCGCGACGGCCCGGCCCGCACGCCTGTCCACGACCACCTCGCCGCCGCCGGAGACGGTGGCGACGCGGGCCGTACCGGTGTCGAGCAGGTCGACGGCCCCCACGACGACGCCACGCGCCTCGGCGTCACCGGGGTCCAGCTCGTCTCGGCGTTTCCACAGTTCGTCGACGGCCGCCGGAAGCAGACTGTCATGGCTCTGGCTCGTGACTCCTCCGCTCCCGGACGAAAGCGGCTTCTCGCCGAGCCGCAGGGGCACCGCGACGGACAGGTCCCGCCCACAGAACCTGTGAAACGATAACAGAACGCGACGGTCCCGCTGCGAGATTTCACCGGGATTCACCGCGGGCTCCCCAGCTCCCCGAGATCGGTAGGTTCTTCAGCGTGCGACGGCGGTTCTCCAAAGGGGTCATCGCGATCGTCTCGATCGTGATCGTGCTCGCGGTGGCCATCACCGTGGGCATCTTCAAACTGCTCAACCGGGTCACGCCGTTCGCCGAGCCCGGCGAGGGATGCAGGATCACCGCGCCGGGGGGCTCTCTGGAGCTGGAGATCGGGCAGGCCCAGGTCGCCTCGGTCATCGCGATGGTGGCCGCCCGCAGGAAGCTGCCCGAGCGGGCGGTGGTGATCGCCTACGCCACCGGCATCCAGGAGTCCAAGCTGCTGAACCTGCCGTTCGGCGACCGCGACTCGGTGGGGGTGTTCCAGCAGCGGCCGTCCCAGGGCTGGGGCAGGCCCGATCAGCTCGTCGACCCGGTCTACGCGACGGGGAGGTTCTTCTCCGCGCTGGTGAAGGTGAAGGACTACCAGAGGCTGCCGGTCCACGTGGCGGCCCAGGAGGTGCAGCGTTCGGCCGACGGGTCGGCCTACGCCCAGCACGAGGAGGAGGCGAAGATCCTGTCCGCGGCGTTCACCGGACGGGTGCCCAAGGCCGTGCACTGCTGGTTCCCCACCCCGGCCCCCACCCCGGCCGCGAGCGCGGCGGGCGGGACGTCGCAGCCCGGCACCGCCAAGGCCAGGCGCGCGCTCGCCTACGCGCTCGGTCCGGGAGCCACGCTCACCGCCACCTCCCCGCGGCGGGGCTGGCTGATGGCCGGTTGGTCGGTCGCCCACGCCCAGGAGTTCGGGCTGCGCCGGATCCGGTTCGGCGGCCAGTCGTGGACCTCGGCCGACGGCGGCCGGGGGTGGAGGGCCGACGCCGGGGCCCCTACGGGCCAGGTGGACATCTCCTAGCTCTTCTTCTCGATGTTGATGGAGCCCGGGGGCAGGGGCTGGGCGTGCGAGGAGTTCCAGGGCTGCCCCTGGAGGCGGTCGAAGCAGAGCAGCCGGCCGTCGGCGGCCCGGTAGTCGGCGAAGTCGAGCAGACCGCGCTCGGGCATCGAGGTGACGCCCTCGGAGCGGAAGGCCGCGGTGCCCCGCTCCACGGGGAAGAACTCGACGCCCTCCACGCTCAGCGTGGTCTTGGCCGGGATCATGCCCTGGGTGGGCACCGGAGTCCAGAGCAACACCTCAAGGTGGGGTGGATCGTCCGGGGTCGGACCGTCGTGCGTCTCGATCGACAACCACTGGTAACGGTGGGTGCCGTCGTCCAGGAGGTACTCGGTCCACTGCTTGCCCTGCCACGACAGGTACAGGGCGCCCAGGACACGGGTACGCACGCCCTGGCGGTCGATCGTGTCGCCCACTTTGATCGTGCGTGGATCGGGGTAGTCGATGCCGACATGGCCGGCGCTCGGGCGGGGCGACGGCTGGACGACCTCGACGGACGGGAGGGGGGTCTCGCCGGGAGACTCGGACCTGAGCGGTCTCCTGTCCTGGCGCGTGGTCGCGAACAGCGCGCCCAGCAGCAGCACGAGGGTGACCGCGCTCAGTCCCAGTATCGCGGCGACCTCAGGGGTCATGCCGCGGGATCCTACTGGAGGCGGCGTGCTGCCGCACTGATACGTTCGTCACTCGCGGTCACGGCGATTCGGATATGCGCACTACCGGCCTTTCCGTAGAAGTCACCCGGTGCGACCAGAATGCCATTCTCAGCGAGGATTCGCGCCTGTTTCCAGCAGTCCATACCGTTGGACGCCCATAGGTACAGTCCTGCGGTGGAGTGGTCGACCCGCCAGCCAGCCGCCTCCAGGGCGGGGCGGAGCACCGCGCGGCGGGCGGCGTAGCGGGCCCGCTGCTCGATGACGTGCGCGTCGTCGTCCAAAGCCACGGCCATGGCGGCCTGAACCGGTGCCGGCATGAGTATGCCCGCGTGCTTGCGGACCTCCAGCAACCGCTGGATCAGCGCCGGGTCACCCGCGACGAACCCGGCCCGGTAACCCGCCAGGTTGGAGCGCTTGGAGAGCGAGTGCACCGCGAGCAGGCCCTCGTGCGAGCCGCCGCAGACGTCGGGGTGGAGGATCGAGACCGGCTGCTCCTCCCAGCCCAGCTCGATGTAGCACTCGTCGGAGGCCACGACCGCGCCGTGCTCGCGCGCCCACGAGACGACCTTGCGCAGGTGCTCGGCGGGCAGCACCCTGCCGGTCGGGTTGGAGGGGGAGTTCACCCAGACCAGCGGCACCCGCTCGGGCCCGAGCGCCGTCAGCCCGTCGGTGGCGTACGGCTCGGCGCCCGCGAGACGGGCTCCGACGTCGTAGGTGGGGTAGGCCAGCTCGGGGAGGATCACCCGCCGGCCGGGGCCGACGCCGAGCAGCGTCGGCAACCAGGCCACCAGTTCCTTGGAGCCGATCAGGGGCAGCACGTCCGCCTGGTCCAGGATCACGCCGTGCCTGCGCCGCAGCCAGCCGGCGGCGGCCGAACGGAGTCGCTCGGTGCCGTAGGTCGGCGGGTAGCCGGGGCTGTCGGAGGCGTCGGCGAGGGCCTGCCGCACCACGGCGGGCACCGGGTCGACGGGCGTGCCCACCGACAGGTCGACGATGCCTCCGGGATGTTCCCGCGCCAGCGTCTTGAGCGGGGTGAGGCGATCCCATGGGAAGTCAGGCAGGCCGATCAAGCTTGTCCCTCGCTGAGGTTGTGCTCCGTCCCCGACGGGGCGGGAGAGAGAAGACGTCTGGTCGGTGAAGCCGTGCGGGTGGAGACGGCTCACCGCGCCACCCCTGCCCGCACGGATCTCCCGGGTGCCCCGCCGGTGGACCGCTCCGGCCCACCGGCGGACCGTTCCGGTCCGCTAGTGGCTTTCGGCCTGCGGAGGCAGAACCGCGACGACCGGGTGGTCCTTGTGGATCTTGCCGACCTTGGACGCCCCGCCGGGCGACCCCAGGTCTTCGAAGAAGTCCACATTGGCCTTGTAGAAGTCCTTCCACTGCTCGGGAAGGTCATCCTCATAGAAGATCGCCTCAACGGGGCAGACGGGTTCGCACGCGCCGCAGTCCACGCACTCGTCAGGGTGGATGTAGAGCATGCGCTCGCCCTCGTAGATGCAATCGACGGGGCACTCCTCTATGCACGCCTTGTCAAGGACGTCCACGCAAGGCTGCGCGATGACGTAGGTCACCTCGGGCTCCTTCTTTATTTACGCACCTAGGCACGACTTCGACCGCGGGTTGCTACGCCCTAGTATTGCCGTGCCCGCCTTGTAGCTGAAACGGGAGGGGGCGAAAGACGATGATCCCCGGTCTGGGCGCCGCCCTTGAAATCACCATAACCCCTTCTGACGTGGGGAAAAGAGTAACCACCCGACGACGTGTTCCCGAGGGGTTCCGCGACGCCGTGGGCGAGCTGGAGTTCTGGCGGGACGGCGTGCTGGGCGTGCGCAAACGCGACGGCACCCTGGTCGAGATCGCCCAGGCGACGCTGGCCGCGGCGAAGGTCGTCCCGGACCGGCCGCCCCGCCGGATGTAAGCCGTTCCCCAAAAAAGGCCGCGCCTCCTCGACCCGTCCGGCCGTCGCGGAGAGTATTCGGCCGTGACCGTACGCATCAGCGCCGCCGCCGCCATGATCCTCACCGCCACGATCGCCGGATGCAGCACTCCGGCCACCGAGGACAAACAGCTACCCCCGGTCAAACCCCAGGCCTCCTCCCTCCGTGACGGGTTCTCGACGATGGACCGCCTTGTCGAGGCGGCCAGGAAGGAGAGCTCGCTCACCGTCATCGGCCTGCCGCGTGACTGGATGAACTACGGCGAGATCATCGACACCTTCTCCGACGAGTACGGAATCAAGGTCAACCAGGTGGAGCCGGGCGCGAGCAGTCAGCGGGAGATCGAGGCCGCGGCAGCGCTCAAGCCCGACGTGTTCGACCTGAGCCTTGAGGTCGCGGTGGCCAACGCCTCCGCCTTCGCCCCCTACCGGGTGCAGCCGTGGCAGGACATCCCCGACCACCTCAAGGACTACGGCGGGCGCTGGTACGCCGGGTACGGCGGATACATGTCCATCGGCTACGACCCCCGCAAGGTCGCGGCCCCCACCTCCTACGCCGACCTGCTCAAGCCCGGTTACAGCGTCTCGCTGCCCGGCGACCCCCGGCAGGCCGCCACGGCCTTCAACGGGGTGATGGCGGCCTCGCTCAGCGGCGGCAAGGCCGAGGCGGCGAGGGGCGTGGAGTTCTTCGGCCGCCTGAAGAAGGCCGGCAACCTCGCGGCGACGCAGGGGGCGGCCTCGGCCGTGGTGGACTGGGACTACCACAACGCCGAGCGGGCGGCCCACGAGGCGGGCGGCGACAAGCCCGGCTGGAAGGTCGCGATCCCGGGCGAGAACGTGCTCAGCGCGTACTACGTCCAGGCCATCAGCAAGAACGCCCCGCACCCGGCGGCGGCCCGGCTCTGGCAGGAGTTCATCTTCTCCGACCGGGGCCAGAACCTGTTCCTCAAGGGGTACGCCCGGCCGGTGCGGATGGAGGCCCTTCAGATGCGCGGCACGCTGGATCGGGAGCTCGCCGCCAAGCTGCCCGCCACGGACGCCAAGCCGGTGATTCTCACGATTCCCGAGACCGATACGGCCAAAACGTACCTCAAGCGCGAGTGGGGGGCGAAGGTCGGTTAAGCCTGAGGCTGACGAGACTGATATGTCGGGACATCTTCAAGGCTCTAAAGTGTCTGAGGAGGACCGATAAGAGGCCGTGGCGTCTTGGAATGTGAGCTGATCGTCTTGCGATACGACACCCCGACCCCGATGAGGTGGAACGCTCGCGCCTATGACAGCGGCTTTGGTTACGTCTCGACGTACGGCGCCCCCCTGGTCGACCTGCTCGACCCGCGGCCTGGGGAGCGCATCGTGGATCTCGGCTGCGGCACCGGGGTGCTGACCGCCGAGATCAGCTCCCGGGGTGCCCGCGTCCTGGGCGCGGACGGATCCCAGGAGATGATCGAGAAGGCCAGGACCCAGTATCCGGGGCTGGACTTCATCGTGGGAGACGGCCATGACTTCACGGTCGCCGAGCCGTACGACGCGGTCTTCTCCAACGCGGCCCTGCACTGGATGAGCCGCGAACCGGACGCGGTGATATCCGGCGTGCGGGAGGCACTGACCCCGGGCGGCCGGTTCGTGGCGGAGATGGGCGGCGCGGGCAACTGCGCCGCGCTCATCGCCGCCCTGCTCACCTCCTGGCGGGAACACGGGCTCCCCGAGCCCGACCTGCCGTGGTACTTCCCCAGTCCGGCCGAGTACGCCACCCGTCTGGAGAAGGGCGGGTTCACCGTCCGGCTGCTGGAGTACTTCGACCGGCCCACCCCACTGGACGAGTGCCCCGGCGGAGCCGCGGACTGGGTACGGATGTTCGCCGGCTCCCTGCTTCA
Source organism: Streptosporangium sp. NPDC004631 (assembly GCF_053601935.1). Classification (NCBI taxonomy): domain Bacteria; kingdom Bacillati; phylum Actinomycetota; class Actinomycetes; order Streptosporangiales; family Streptosporangiaceae; genus Streptosporangium; species Streptosporangium sp. NPDC004631. Next base: position 107,209 of record NZ_JBSGCR010000017.1, read on the forward strand.
GGGAGTGCCCGCAGACCTGGCCGAGTTATTGCTCCGCCGGGTGAACGAGTTGGCCGCCCCCGCTCTGCGCCGGGAGACGGGATGGATGGCCGACTACGTACGACTCCGGTTCGCGGCGGTACGCCGCTGACCAGACCCGATGCGCTGGGGCGATTTGCCAGACTATGGTCTGTTCCATGAGTCTCGTTCCCCGGCGACGTGGAGTGACTCGGGCGGCTTGAGGGGCTGGTGAAGGGAACGGATGAATTTCTGTTTGAGTGACCTCGTGCCGCCGCTGCGCTGGAGCGACGCGGCCACGATCCCACTTCTACGTGATCAACCGGAGCTTCCGGACGCCTGGTGGCGGAGCCTGCCGATGGCCCGCGTGCTCGCGGTGCTGAGCCCGGAACGGCTGGCCGGGATCCTCTCCCGGGTCGCCCTGGAACACTGGCCGGCCGCCGCCGTGGGAGACATCCTGCCGGCCCTGTACGCGCTGGATCCGGAGGAGGCCGACGAGCCCTGCACGGCCATCGCCCTCGACCGCACGGGCTCCTGGTCCGGCCTGCTCGCCCTCACCGGCCACGAGCTGCGCGACCAGCCCTTCATCCAGCCGCTCCCGGTGCTGAACGCGCTGTTCGCCGCGGTCTTCAGCCGCATGGCCCAGCCGGTCTCCGGCGTCGCCTCCCGCTCGGGGGCCCTCGTGGTGCCCTCCGGCGCGGAGGTGGCGGCGCCCTCCGGCGCCGCCGCTCCGGAGACGGCCGCTCCGGAGACCTCAGCCTCGAAGACCGCGGTCCCGAAGACCGCGGCTCCAGAGGGCGCGGCCCCGAAGACCGCCGCCCCGGGGGCCGTCAGCCCGGAGGGTGCCGTTCCGGAGACCGCTCTCCCGGAGAGCGCGGTTCCGGAGGGTGGCGTTCCGGAAGGTGCCGTTCAGGGGAGTGCGGCCCCGGGGATCGCCCCCGGATCCGGGGGGGTTCCCTCCACACCGGACGGGCCGCCGGCCCCGGACACCTCGGACGCCCGACCGGCCGCCTCCCCCCGCAGGGCCGGGAAGGCCCCGCCGAACGCCGGAGGGGAGGAGAGGCGCCCCGGCGGCCTGCACGCGCTACTGGACGGCGCCTTCGCCGACCTGGACGACAAGAGCTGGGCCGTCGCGCAGAACAGGGTGTTCAGCGACGTCCCGGCCACCGTTGAGGCGCTGGCCAAGCTCTTCGGGGTGAGGCCCGAGGTCATCGACGAGGCCGAGGCCGACCTGCGCCGGCGGCTCGGGGAGTGGCTCGCCTCGGATGAGGCGGCGCCGTACCGGGACCATCTGACCGAGGTCAGGAACGCCCTCGGCAAGGCGGCGCCCAAATCGCGCCTGGTCACCGCGGCCTCCTGGCACGTCCGCGAGCTGCACTCCCTCGACGTGCCCGCCTGGCAGTTCGTGCTGGCCACTCTCTCCGGCTACCACCTGGTCGACGAGTGGCTGGTGGACGGCGACATCGCCGAACTGCGCCACCACACCAGAGACGTGATCAGCGGCGCCAAGCCCCCACTGACCATGACCAAGGCCCTCAAGCTGGTCACCTCCCTCGGCATCCACCCCGAGGTGTCCAAGGAGTGGCTGGAGAACGTCCCCCAGCTCCGCATCCTGGGCGCCGGCCAGCAGGCCCCCCAGCGGGCCGGCGGCGACAAGGGCAACGGCAACGGCCGGGGGAACCCACCGGGACCGGCGGGCAAGACGGTCGGCGCAGCGGGCGGTGAACCGGGGCGGGAACCGGCGGTCGCCCCGTTTCGCCCCCTGAAGGACGTCTCACTGACCCGGCGCTGCTTCAGGCAGCCGGACGGCCGATGGTGGCTCAGAATCGACATCACCACCGAGCACATACAGGGCACCGAGTGCGCGCTGCCCACCGGATTCGCCTCCTACCTCGGCATGTCGCCCGGTACCGCGAGCAGGGTCCAGAGCGCGGTGGGCGAGATCGCGCTGAGCTGGCGGGAACGCCCGGTCCTGGAGTCGCTCAGGACGCTGCTGGAGGACGTGGGCGCCAAGCAGGGAAGCCACCTGTTCCTGACCCTGTCCGACGAGGGGGTGCTGCGGGCCAGGCACCTGCCGACGGCGGGCGAGGAGGTGGAACCGATCGCGCGGGCCCTGCGGCTGGTCGGCTACACGGCGCCGGGGGGAACCCAGGAACAGGCCGGCCGGGTCATCGCGACCCGGGTCGGCATGACCGGTCCGGTGAGCCTGCCCGACCTTCTCGGCCGGCTACGAGAGCGCGGGGACCGCGATCTGCTGTCCCTGATGGCCTAGCCGATGCCCCGACTCGCCATCTCCCCGGAGTTCCCAGCGGAACTCGGCGCCCTGGCCAAGCCGGTGCGCCAGGACGTCGTGGTCGCGGTGCGCCGATTCATGCAGAACGTGGCGGGCGCGCCGTACCCGGAGCGCGTCAGGGGGGCCAGGGATCCCCGGGTCGCCACCCTGCGCCTGGCCGGCGGCCACCGCGGGGTCGTGGTCAAGCAGCGGGACGTCTACTGGCTGCTGACCGTGTTACCGGACGCCGAGGCGTCGGCCTACGCGCGAAGTCACCGCTTCGGGGTCAACACCGCGCTCGGCGTGGTCGAGGTGTGGGACGCCGCGGCGCTGGAGCGGGTGGAGCCCGCCGTGCGCAGGGCCGCCGAGTCCTCCTCCGCCCGGCTCTTCTCCGACACCTGTGACACCGACATGATCGCGCTCGGCATCGACCCCCGGTTCCTGCCGCTGGTCCGGCAGATCACCGACGAGCTGATCCTGGAGGCGCTGGAGCCGCTGCTGCCCCCGACGCAGTACGAGCCGCTGGCCGCGCTGGCCAGGGGGGAGTCGGTGGCCGGGGCCTGGCGGGAGCTGGAGGCCTGCCGCGCGATCGCTCCCAGCAAGGACCCGGTCGATCCGGAGGACCTGGCGGCGGCGTTGCGGCGCAGCCCGGACCGCGCCGTCTTCGTCGGCAGCCCGCGCGAGCTGAACCACGTGCTCGACGCACCCGACTGGTGCGTGTTCCTGCATCCGCCGCAGCACCGGCTGGCCCAGTGGGAGTCCTACGAGCAGCCGGTGCTGGTGATCGGCGGCGCGGGCACCGGCAAGTCCCTGGTCGCGCTGCACAGGTCGGCCTTCCTGGCCGGGCGCGGAGCCGGTCCGATCCTGCTCGTCACCTTCTCCCAGCAGTTGAGCACCGAACTCGCCAACCGCCTGGACGTCCTGATCGAGGACGAGGTGATCCGCGGGCGGGTCGAGGTCGGCAACGTGGACCGGCTGGCCCACCGCGTCGTCGCCGACGCCGAGGGCCGGGCGCCCGCGCTGGCCGGGGCCGCCGAGCTGACCGCGCTCTGGCGGGAGACGGACACCGGCCACAGCCCCGCCTTCCTGCTGCGCGAATGGGAGCAGGTGGTGCTGGCGCAGAACCTGCGCACCCTGGAGGAGTATCTGGGCGCGTCCCGCGCCGGGCGCGGCGTCGAGCTGTCGGGGCCGGAGCGCGTCGCCGCCTGGCGGGCCATGGAGCACGTCGTCGGACGGCTGCGGGAGCGCGGTAAGCGCACCCTGCTCCAGCTGGCCGCCGAGGCGTCCCTGCTGCTCGGCCGGACGACCGGGGATCTGCTGGAGGACGAGCCGAGGCGGGGGCCGTACCGGCACATCGTGGTGGACGAGGCGCAGGACATGCACCCCGCCCAGTGGCGGCTGCTGCGCGCGGCGGTGCCGCACGCCCGCGACGACCTGTTCATCGTGGGCGACCCGCACCAGCGCATCTTCGACACGCGGGTGACGCTCGGCTCCGTCGGGATCGACGCGATCAGGCACCGGTTGCAGGTGTCGTACCGGCTTCCCCAGGAGATCCTCTCCTGGGGGGTACGGCTGCGCGGAGGCGGCCCCGCCGACGGGCTGGTGGACGTGGTCCAGGAGCTGTACGGCTTCCGCGCGACGCGGCACGGGCCTCGGCCGATGGTCCGAGCCTACGATTCACCGGAGGAAGAGCTGACCGGTCTGGTCGCACAGGTGGGACAGTGGGTGAAGGACGGGGTGCCCTCCCGGGAGATCGGGGTGGCCGCCAGGAGTGCGAGCCTGGTGCGTGACGCCCGCACCGCCCTGCGTGAGCTGGGGGTGAGGGTGACGACGTTGCACGGCATGAAGGGGCTGGAGTTCCGCCGGGTCGCCGTGATCGGCGTGGCCGACGGCATCGTGCCCGCCCCCGACTCCCTCACCCCGGCCGACGAGGATCCGGGGGCACGGGCACACGACCTCCAGCGCGAGCGCGGCCTGCTGTACGTGGCCTGCACCCGGGCCAGGGAGCTTCTCTACGTCTCTCACTCCGGGCGCGCCAGCCCCTTCCTTCCCACCTGACCACATACTCTGAACTGCGGATATATTCCCCTTTGCCGGTTGGACCCCAATGAACCTCAGCCTGAGCGACATCGCGCCACCCCTGCGCTGGACCTCTCCCGGCCAGGTAGCGCCCATCGCGAACGACCCCCGTCTCCCCGAGGCGTGGTGGCAGGCGCTTCCGCTCGACCGGGCCTGCTCCACCATCGGGACCTCAGAGGTCGCCGGACGTCTGGCCGATCTGGCCCTGACGTGCTGGGGACATCTGATGCTCGGCGACGTCCTGCCTCTGCTCAGGTTCGCCGACCCGGCGGCGAGCGTCCGCACGCCGGAGGGGCTGGGGCGCGAGGTGGTGCACAAACTGTTCACCGGCGTGCTGGAGCATCTCCTCGAACCCGTCACCGAGGAGAGCGTCGCCCAGGTCCGTCCCACCCGGCCCGACCGGCCGCTGCCCGAGTTGATCAATGAGGTCTTCGCGGCCCTGGACGATCGGCAGCGGGCCATCGCCAGGGACCGGCTGTACGCCTCGCAGCGGGCCACGCTCGACGACCTGGCCCAGCGGTTCTCGGTGACCAGGGAGCGCATCCGGCAGATCGAGCGCGACCTGCGCGACCACGTCGAGTCCTGGCTGGCCGGCGAGGACGCGGCCCCGCTGGTCGCCCACGTGTCCTGGCTGCGGGGCCGGCTGGGCTCCGCCGTTCCCGCGGACGACCTGGCCGCCGCGGTGCCGTGGCACCGCGGCGACCTCGCCACCCTGGGGATCCCGGCCTGGCGGTTCGTGCGGACCCTGCTGACCGGCTACGACCAGGTGGACGGCTGGCTGGTGGCGGGCGGCGCCGACGAGCTGCGGGAGAAGACGCGGCAGCTGTTCACCGACGGGCCCCGCCCCCTGGAGGAGGCCGTCACGCTGGTCAGCCAGCTCGGCATCCGCGAGGACGTGGCCGAGCGGTGGCTCATCGCCGTGCCGCAGCTCCGGCTCCTGGACAGGCACGTGGTGCCGTGGCCGCGCAGCGTCAACGACAAGGCCGAGGCCGTGCTCGCGGTGACCGGCAGCGCGCTGACCCCCGAGGAGATCCAGGAGCGCATCGGCGAGGACTACAGTCTCGTCGGCATCCGGAACCAGCTCACCGCCGACGACCGCTTCCTGCGGCTGGACCGGAACAAGTACGGCCTGACCCGCTGGGGCGGCGAGCAGTACCTGGGCATCAGGGAGATGATCGTCCGGGAGATCGAGCGGGCCAACGGCGAGGCGTCGGTCAACACGATCGTCACCAACCTCACCTCGCGCTACGACGTGAGCGAGAGCTCGGTCCGCGCCTACGCGGGCGGCCCCGGCTTCGAGCGCACCCAGCGCGGCTGGATCCGGGTGGCCGGTGCCGAGCAGGCCGACTACCAGCCGCGCCGGGACGTCTCGGCGACCCGTCGCTGTTTCCGCAGCCGCGACGGGCGCTGGTGGCACCGGGTGGACGTCAACGCCGAGCACCTGCGCGGCTCAGGCTCCCCGCTGCCCACCGGCTTCGCCGCGCATCTGGGCATGGCCCCCGGCGGCCAGCTGACCGCCTCCACCCCGTCGGGCGACGTGGTGATCAGCTGGCACAACCAGCCGACCATGGGGTCGGTCCGCCCGATCCTGGTCGCCGCCAACGCGGCCGAGGGCGACCACGTCTTCCTGACGGTCTCCGACGGCGGCGAACTCCTGACCCGCTACCTCCCCGCCGCCGCGTCCGGCCTGCCGGCGCTGAACCGGGCGCTGCACCTGATCGGCTACACCGCGCCGGTCACCTCGGAGGCCGAGGGCGTCCGTCTCATCGGCGCCCGTATCGGCCTGCCCGACGGCGCGGCCCGCGAGGACGTCGTCGCCCGGCTCCGCGACCGCGGCGACCGCGACATCCTGGCCTTCCTGGAGGGCCCCACCTGAGAAGTAGGCTCGGATCATGTTGCGGCTGTATGACACCCGGCACCGCCAGATCGAACCGGTCGTCCCCCCGGGGGCCCGATCAATGCGGATGTACACCTGCGGGCCGACCGTCCACCGCCGCGCGCACGTGGGCGACCTCCGCTCCTACCTGCTCTCCGACCTGATCAGGCGGGTCTGCGAGCGGAACCGGATCCGAGTGGTCGTCTGCCGGAACATCACCGACGTCGGGCACCTGGTGGACGACGCCGAGATCGCCCCGGGGGGTGAGGACAAGACCCCGGCCCGGACGCGGGCCGGGGGACGGACCGCGCTGGAGATCGCGCGGTTCTACGAGGACGCCTTCCTGGCGGACACCGCCGCGCTGAACATCCGGCCCCCCGAGCACTCCCCCAGGGCGACCGAGACGATCGGCCCGATGGTCGAGATGATCGCCAAACTGATCTCCAAGGGACACGCCTACGCCGTCCCCGACGGGTCGGTCTTCTTCGACGCGGCATCCTTCCCCGGCTACGGCGAGATCTCCGGCAACCGCCTCGACCGGCTGAGGCCCGGCCACCGCGCCGAGGGCGTCGACCCGCGCAAGCGCTTCCACGCCGACTGGGCCCTGTGGAGGCCCTCGGACCGCGAGACGGCCTGGGAGACCCCGTGGGGCCGGGGCCTTCCCGGCCGGCACATCGAGTGCTCCGCGGTGTCGCTGCGGTTCCTCGGCGAGCGCGTCGACGTGCACACCGGCGGGATCGACCTGCGCTTCCCGCACCACGAGGACGAGCGCGCCCAGTCGGACGCCGCCGCCGGGCACGAGGTGGTCGGGCACTGGGTCCACGGCGAGCACCTGCTCTTCGACGGGCGCACGATGGCCGAGTCCACCGGCAACGTGGTCCTGCTCTCCGACGTGACGGCGGCGGGCCTGGACCCGCTGGCCGTACGGCTGGCCCTGCTGGAGCATCGGCACCGCCGGCGGATGAACCTCACCTGGGACACCCTGCGGGCCGCCGACCAGACCCTGAGGCGCTGGCGTTCCCGGGTCGCCGGGTGGGCGGAGTCGCCGAGCCGCCCGATGCCGGTGGAGCGGGTCTCCCGGATCGAGGCCGCCTTCGACGACGACCTCGACACCCCGCTGGCCCTGCGCCTGCTGCGCGAGCTGGAGCTCGACGACTCGGCCACGCCGGGCTCCCGCTTCGAGGCGTTCCTCCATCTGGACCACATCCTCGGCCTGGACCTCTCGGCCGACATCGGCAGATCCAGCAGCCTTCCACCGGGCGCCGCCGAGCTGCTCGAACAGCGCGTGCGGGCGCGCGAGGCCGGGGACTGGGCCGCCTCCGACCGTCTCCGCGACGGACTGGCCGGCCTCGGGGTGCGGGTCACGGACACCCCCGAGGGCCAGACCTGGTCGGACCTGCGGGACTGAGGAGGCCCGGGGACGGCGTACTCGTGGGCCCGAAAGAGGCGTTTTGGCGTCAAGGTACTGCCAAACTTGTTTAAACACGCGGTATGGGAGGTGTTTGTGAAGTTCCAGCCGTATGCCTGGATGCCTCGCCCGCTCAGGTGGCTCTCACGGGCGCTGACCGTTCTGGTGATACTCGGGCTGGCCCTCGCCGGGGCCGGCGTATGGGCCGTGCGCGCGTCCTTTCCCCAGCTCTCCGGTGAGCTCAAGGCGGAAGGCTTAATGGGAAGAGTCACTGTTTACCGCGATAAAATCGGTATTCCGCATATCTATGCGGACTCCCCCGAGGACCTGTTCCTCGCCCAGGGCTACGTGCACGCCCAGGACCGCTTCTTCGAGATGGACTTCCGCCGGCACGTGACGGCGGGACGGCTGTCGGAGATGTTCGGCCCCTCGACGCTCGTCGAGGACAAGGTCGTCCGGACCCTCGGCTGGCGGAAGGTCGCCGAGCGGGAGCTGCCGATGCTCTCCGAGCAGACCCGGCGCTACCTGGACGCCTACGCCAAGGGCGTGAACTCCTGGATGGAGGAGCACCGGGGCTCGATCGGCAAGGGCCTGGAGTACGGACTGCTCAAATTCACCGACTCCGGCTACCAGCCCGAGCCGTGGACCCCCGCGGACTCCGTCTCCTGGCTCAAGGCCATGGCCTGGGACCTGCGCTCCAACCTGTCGGACGAGATCGGCCGCGCGCTCGCGGCGAGCAGGCTGCCCCGCGATCGGGTCGAGCAGCTCTGGCCCGGCTACCCCTTCGAGACCCACCGGCCGATCGTCACCCGGGGGTCGGTGACCGAGCACGGATTCAACCAGGACGAGGAACCGCACAAGGACGCCCCGCCGCCGGACCCGCCACCGCCGGACCCGGCCGCGCTGACCCGGGCCTCCGAGGCCATCCGGGCCGTTCCCAGCCTGATGGGCGACCCCGGGGGCGGCAGCGGCATCGGCTCGAACTCCTGGGTCGTCGACGGCCGGCACACCACCTCCGGCAAACCGCTGCTGGCCAACGACCCGCACCTGTCGGCCGCCCTGCCCTCGGTCTGGTACCAGGCCGGGCTGCACTGCCGTACCAGGACCGCCGCGTGCCCGTTCGACGTGACCGGGTTCACCTTCGCCGGCCTGCCCGGCGTCGTCATCGGTCACAACGACCGCATCTCCTGGGGCTTCACCAACCTCGGCCCGGACGTCGCCGACCTGTATCTGGAGCGGGTGAAGGACGACTCCTACCTGTTCATGGGCGAGTGGAAACCGCTCACCACCAGGGTCGAGACGATCCAGGTGGCCGGGGGTGACCCGGTGCTGCTCAGGGTCCGCGACACCATGCACGGGCCGATCATCTCCGACGTCATGCAGGGCGCGAAGGACACGCTGCCGGGGGCGGCCACGATCTTCAAGGAGCGGGCGGACGCGGTCGCGCTCAAGTGGACGGCCCTGGAGCCGAGCCGGACCGCCGACGCGATCTTCGAGCTCAACGCCGCACGCGACTGGCCGGAGTTCCGGGCCGCGGCGAGCAGGTTCGACGTCCCGTCGCAGAACCTCGTCTACGCCGACGTCCAGGGCAACATCGGCTACCAGGCGCCGGGCCGGATCCCGGTGCGGACCCAGGGCGACGGCACCTGGCCGGTGCCCGGCTGGACCGGGGAGTACGGCTGGCAGTCCGTCGTTCCCTTCAACGACCTGCCCAGCGTCTACAACCCGCCCGAGGGATACATCGTGACCGCCAACAACGCGGTCGTCGACCCCGGACGCTACCCCCACATGATCACCAAGGACTGGTCGTACGGCTACCGCTCCCAGCGCATCCTGGACCGCCTCAAAGCCGAGCTGAAGAAGGGCAAGGTGGACGTCGCGACCATGAGCAGGGTGCAGCAGGACACGCACAACGGCTTCGCCGAGTTCCTGACGCCCAGGCTGACGGCCCTGAAGGTGACCGGCGGCGCCAGGGAGGCGCTGGATCTGCTGGCCGGCTGGGACGGCTCCCAGGACGCCGGCTCGGGCGCGGCGATGTACTTCAACGCCGTCTGGCGGAACCTGCTCGTCGAGACCTTCAACGACGACCTGCCGGCCGGTGCCCTGCCGACCGGCGGCGACCGCTGGTTCGAAGTGGTCCGCGTCATGCTCGGCAAGGTGGACGACCCGTTCTGGGACGACACGCGGACCCCGCGGACGGAGACCCGCGACGACATGCTCCGGCGTGCCATGGCGCTGGCCTACGACGAGCTGACCGCCCGTCTCGGCCCCGACGTGAAGAGCTGGCGCTGGGGTGACCTGCACACCCTCAGGCTCACCAGCCAGACGTTCGGCGTCTCGGGGATCGGCCCGGTCGAGTGGCTGTTCAACCGGGGCCCGTTCCCGGTGCCCGGAAACGACGACGCGGTGAACGCCGCCGGCTGGAACGTCCAGGAGGGCTACTCGGTGGACTGGCTGCCGTCCATGCGGATGATCGTGGACCTGGCCGACCTGGACGGGTCCCAGTGGATCAACCTGACCGGCGCGTCCGGCCACGCCTTCCACGACAACTACTGGGACCAGGCGTCGCTCTGGGCGAGCGGGAAGACCATCCCCATGCTCTCGGGCGAGGAGGCCGTCAGGAAGGCGGCCGTCCACATCCTGACCCTCACCCCCTGATCCCCGAGCCCCTCCCGAGTCCTCGAAACCCTTCCGAGGCCCCAGCCCCTTCCAAGATCCCGAAGTCCCCAGCCCCCTCCCGGCCCCCCGAGCCCCAAGCCCCGAGGCCCTGTGGAACCTGGAGGGCGCCGGGGCCGGTTCCCTCCTTCCAGGGGGATTCGGTCCCCGGCGCCCTCGGGCTATTGGGGACCGTTCCCGCGCGGGGACCTCCCGCGGAGCCACCAGGGCGATCTGCGGACGTAGTTCCCGTCCTCCAGGTTCGCGAGCCGCTCGAAGAGGTTCCAGGACGCCCGGTCGCCGCAGACCAGCACCGAGACGGCCATCGCCGCGAGATAGAGCGGGAGCATCGGCAGACCGGCGCAGAACATGTACTGGGAGGCGTGCCGGTCCTCGTGCCTGAGCAGGCCGCCGCTGAGACAGCCCTCCTCCCACCTGGTCAGCACCACGTTGCCGACGGTGAACGCCCCGGCAGGCGGGAACGGGACGCGGTAGCCGTACGCCAGGATCAGCCCGCCGGGCCCCGGCGCCGTCCGGGCCCGGCCGAGACGTGCCACCAGCAACCCCAGCGGCGTCGACAGGTTCAGGTAGTTGAGTGTCCGGCGTATCCGATGCGACCGCTGCATACCGGGATTGTCCGCCATCGGACCGGGCCGCGACAGGCCCGTACGGGCTTACCTCGGGTCGGCCGGGCGTGAGCCGTACGGGGGCCGGCGCAGGAGCCAGGAGCCACCGCCCGAGGCGGGCGTGAGCAGGACGGCCGCCAGGATCGCGGCCAGACCGCCGTAGAGGTAGAGGTAGCCGGCCAGGTTGTTGGCGATCACCACATCGCCCTCCGGCCGGCCGCCCAGGAAGATCATTGTGACCACCAGCCAGGCCGCCGCGGGCACCAGCGCCGCCGCTCTGCCGCGCATCGCCCGCCCGGCGCCGGAGCAGACGGCGAACAGCACCAGGACGCAGCAGCCGGCCGAGACCGGGACGGGCCAGACGTACCACGAGTGCTGGAACGCCCCGACGACCCCCATCACGAGGCCGAGCATGACGAGCACGGCGTACACAGCCGCGGTGATCACGCCCTCCGAGGGCCGCTCCACCTCCTGGGCCTGCTCCGTCACAACCATCGAGGCTAGTCGATCCCGGCGAAGAGATCGTCTTCAAGCTTGTACGGCTCGCCGAGCCCTCCCACCTCGATCGCCACTGACGGACCGGTCGCCCCCGCCGTCCCCGCGCGCAGAATGAAGTGCTCCACCCCGAGCGCCTCCTGACCGACGTTGTTGGAGAGCGCGAACCAGGGCGCGTCCACGCTGATCTGGGTGGCGTGCGCCCGCATCGCGTCGAGTTTCCGGCCGACCTGGGCGCGGGCGTCGATCTCGGTGGTGACCTCCTCGTCCGCGCAGCCGAACGGCAGGTCGTCGACGGTGTCCTCGGTGAGGAACGGCAGGTCGGCCTCGCGCATCGCCTCGGCGACCCGGCGCAGCACCGATCTGGCCATCGCGGTGAAGTAGAACTTGGCGATCCGCCACGGCTCACCCTCGCCGAACGCCGGGTCGGCGGCCAGTTCGAAGGCCCGCCAGGAGACGCGGTACGCCTGGATGTGGTCGGGATGGCCGTAGAAGCCGTTCTCGTCATAGGTGACGAGCACCTGGGGCCGCACCTCACGGATGACCTTGACCAGCTCCGCCGCGGCCTCGTCCAGATCGGCCTGCCAGAAGGCGTCGGCGCGGTGGTTGGAGGCGACGCCCATCATGCCGGAGTCGCGCCAGCGGCCGGGTCCGCCGAGAAAGCGGTGGTCGGTGACGCCGAGGGCCGCGCAGGCCGCGGCGAGTTCGCCGACGCGGTGCCCGCCCAGGGTGTCCTCCCGGTCGGCCGCCAGGTGGGCCAGCTCGGGCGGGATGACCTCGCCCTCCTCACCGAGCGTGCAGGTGACCAGCGTGACCTGGGCACCCTCGGCGGCGTATCTGGCCATGGTGGCCCCGCTGCCGATCGTCTCGTCGTCGGGGTGGGCGTGCACGAGCAGCAGACGGCGGTCATTCATGCCTCCGAGGGTAACCGCCTGGTGTAGAGGGTGATGCGAACCGCCCCGGATATCCGGGTTTGACCAGTTTTGCGGAAGTCCCGCTTGAGCTCCCTCAGCCGGGGATCCTCCAGCCACTCGGTACCCAGGACACGCCGCGAGACCAGCCACACCCGGTCGGCCCCCGGCCCCGGCGGGCCCAGCCTGTCGTACGGCTCGCCGTACACCGCGACGAACAGCCGGAAGCGCTCGGGCATGTAGAGCACGGCGTCGCCCGGCCGCTCCCGGATGCTCAGCTCGGCGGCCAGGGTGCGGAGGTCGTCGGGACGGGCGGCGGGCTCGCGGACGGCGAGGTGGGCGGTGGCCGAGAGGGCCACCAGGACGGCGAGGACCGCCCAGCGGAGCGGGGCCCGGCGGAGCGCGACCAGGCCCACCCCGGCCAGCAGCGCGACGGCCGGGAGCACGAACATGACGTAGCGCGCGTTGTAGACCGGATACACCTGGGAGATCAGGAAGGAGAGCGCCACCGGGAGGAGCAGCCAGGGCACCGCCACCGCCGCCGGAGAAGGCGTCCCCGCCCCCGTCTCCGGCTCCGTCCGGGAGCGCCGGCCGTACCAGGCTCCGAGCAGGACCAGGGCGACGAGCAGGGCGAGGAGGAGCGCGGGCAGGAGCGTGGCCCGCCACGGCTGCCCGCCTCCCACCATCTCCACGCCGAACCCCGCCAGATCGCCGAGGCCCGGCACCTTCAGCCAGAAGAGCTGCTCGTCGCGCTGCCCGGAGGCGACGACCGCGAGCGGCGCGAGCAGCAGCCCGGCCCCGGCCACCGAGACGGACCACGGGACGATCTCCCCTCGCCCTCGCCCGCGGGCGACGACGACGGCGTGCGCGGGCAGCAGGAGCAGCGCGTAGAGGTGGAACCAGCCGAGGAGGGCCACCAGCAGGCCGTACCCGACATAGCGTGACCGGCGCTCACCGAGCAGAACCCAGGTGGCCGCGACCGCCACCGCGCTGACCAGGGCGTAGCTCCGCGCCTCCTGCCCGTAGCGGCTGACCATGGGCAGTACCGCGTAGATCAGCCCGGCGAACAGCCCGGCCTCCGCCTCCGCCCCCGGCCTCGCCTCCATCCCCGCCTCGGCCCCCGTCCGGGGCGCCGCCGACCTGCGCCCGATGGCCGCGACACCGAACGCGGCGGCGGCGACCGCGAGCGCCGAGGGCAGGCGGGCCGCGAACTCCCCGTCGAAGGCGGCGAACGGCCGCAGCAGGAGGTAGTACAGCGCGTGAACGGCGTCGATGTGATGGAGCAGTTCCCACAGTTCGCCGAGCGGCATGGTCGCCGCCATGACGCTCACCGACTCGTCCCGCCAGAAGGAGGGGACGTCGATTCTCCAGAGCGCGATCGTGAACGCCAGTATGGCGGGTATCGCAGGAGAGCGAAGGGTTCGCGCGGTAAGCGTCACTCGTCCAAGTTTCTTGGAAGATCAGGCTCTTTGGGGCATCATCGGGAAACCGCGATACGGTTGGGACTGGCAAGATGACTCACATGAGTGAGAGTTTTCCTCGTCTCCACGCCAGAACCCGCCGATTCACCCTTGGCGCTCCGCGTGGATTCACCATCGCCCCGGACGGCGCACGCATCGTCTTCCTGAGGACGAAAGGCGGCTCCGATCCGGTCACCTGCCTGTGGGAGTTCGACGTCGCAAGCGGCACCGAGCGGCTGATCGCCGACCCGCGTGCCATGGCCGTCGATGATGAGGACCTGCCTCCCGAGGAACGGGCACGCCGCGAACGCAGCCGCGAGCAGGCCGGGGGCATCGTCGCCTACAGCACCGACGCCGCGGTGACCACCGCGGTGTTCGCGCTCTCCGGCGGACTATACGTCGCCAACCTGAAGACCCGGCAGGTACGCCGGCTGAAGACCCCCGGGGCGGTGATCGATCCGAGGGTCTCCCCGAACGGTGTCCACGTGGGCTACGTGACGGGTGGCGCCTTCCACATCCAGGACCTGGAGGACGAGGTCGACCACGCGCTGGCCCGCCCCGAGTCGCCCGAGGTGACGTACGGCCTGGCCGAGTTCATCGCCGCCGAGGAGATGGACCGGATGCGGGGCTACTGGTGGTCCCCGTCGGGCGACGCGGTACTGGTCGAACGGGCCGACGAGTCCCCGGTGGGCAAGTGGCACATCGCCGACCCGGCCAACCCGGCCAGGCCCGTCACCGAGCAGCGTTACCCCGCGGCCGGTACGGCGAACGCCACGGTCGAGCTGTTCGTGCTGACCCTGAGCGGTGCCCGCGTCCCCGTCCCCTTCGACGACGAATACCTGGTCACCGCCTCCTGGGACACCCACGGCCTGTCGATCGTCACCCTGACCCGCGATCAGAAGACCATGCGCCTGCTCGCCGTCGACCCGGCCACGGGCACCTCGACCGTGGTCCGCGAGGACACCGACCCCGCGTGGGTCGACATCGTCGTCGGCGTCCCCGGTCACCTGTCCGACGGCAGCCTGGTCTGGGTCGCCTCCGACGGCGGCGGCCACCGCCTGATCATCGGCGACGAGCCCGTCACGCCGCCCACCCTCCAGGTCCGCGAGGTCCTGGACATCGACGGCGACGCCGTGCTGTTCCGCGCCAGCGGGGAGCCCACCGAGATCGCCCTGTGGGCTTACCGGGACGGCGGCATCACGCTGGTCAGCCCGGCCGAGAGCGGCGTCTACAACGGCCACACGGCGGGCGGCACCCTCGTGGTCACCGGCCAGACCCTCGGCGACGAGGGGGCGGTGACGCGTGTCCTCCACCACGGCAAGCCCGTCGGCCACATCGCCTCCCACGCCGAACGGCCCGGCCTGGACCTGCGGGTCTCCCTGATCCGCACCGGCAAGCGCGACCTGGCCACCGCCGTGCTCCTCCCGTCGGGGCACGTGCCGGGTTCGGCGAGACTGCCGGTCCTCCTGGACCCCTACGGCGGGCCGCACGCCCAGCGCGTCCTGGCCGCCTCGGGCGCCTTCCTGACCAGTCAGTGGTTCGCCGACCAGGGCTTCGCGGTGGTCGTGGCCGACGGCCGGGGCACCCCGGGGCGGGGGCCGGAGTTCGAGCGGAGCGTCCTGCACGACCTGGCCACACCCGTTCTGGAGGACCAGGTGGACGCCCTCCAGGGCGCCGCCGCGCAGTTCCCCGACGACCTGGACCTGTCCCGGGTCGGCATCCGGGGCTGGTCCTTCGGCGGCTTCCTGGCGGCCCTGGCCGTACTGCGCCGTCCGGACGTCTTCCACGCGGCCATCGCCGGAGCCCCGGTGACCGACTGGCGCCTGTACGACACCTGCTACACCGAGCGTTACCTCGGCCACCCGGACGAGGGGCACTACGACTCGCCGTCCCTGCTCGCCGACGCCGAGAAGCTGGACCGCCCGCTCATGCTGATCCACGGACTGGCCGACGACAACGTGGTCGCCGCCCACACTCTGCGCCTGTCCTCCGCGCTACTGGCCGCGGGCCGCCCGCACACCGTCCTGCCGCTGTCCGGCGTCACCCACATGACCCCCCAGGAGGTCGTGGCGGAGAACCTGCTGCTGCTTCAGGTCGACTTCCTGAAGAGAGCCCTCGCCTGATCCGGAGAGCCTCCCTCCGAACCGGGAGTTTTCTCACCTGAACCATCTGAATCGGCGAGGGGGCGGTACCGGGACGCCGGTACCGCCCCTTTCGACGTGGCGGGCCGGGGACGCGCGCCCCGGCCCGCCGGGCTGAGATATTCCAGGGTCTTCCCGACGTCCTCTCTAGTCGGACCGCCCCCAGCCCTCGGCCGGCTTCTTCACGACCTTGCCGACCTTGCCGACCTTGCCGTCGAGGCTCTCGGTGTCCCTGCCGTCGTTGGAGACGCCGGGGTCGTCGGAGTCGTCGGAGTCGTCGGCCCGGTCGACGCGGCCGGCGTCCTTTCTGCCGACGTCCCCGCTCCTGCCGCCGTTCTTGCCGCCGCCCCTGCCCGCGTCCCTGCCGCCGCCCCTGCCACTGCCGGTCGCGCTCTCACTGTCGTTCCGCGACTTCCCGCCGTTCGAACCGGGCTGCTTCACGCCGTCCGACCCACCGGGCTGCTTCCCGCCGTTCGAGCCGGGCTGCTTCACGGCGTCCGGCCCACCGGGCTGCTTCGCGCCCGGCTGCCGCGCCTCGGGCGTGGGAGACGGTGCGGGCGACGAGGTGACGCCGGGACGCGGCTTTCCCGCCGACGGCACCTTGTCCGCGGGCGGCACCCTGTCCACGGTGGTCACCGGATGCGAACCGGCGACACCTGAGGTCGTGCAGGCCCACGGTCCGCAGGCCGAGGCCATGGCGACACCCGGGCCGGACAGGACGGCGGGGACGACGAAGGCGGCGGTGGCCAGGAACCTGCCCAGCACCACACGCCGGCCGGCGCCCACGCCGCCCACGACGGGCTCGTTCGATTCGGATGACACGAGGTGGCACCTCTTTCACTGTTGTGACTACACGTGTTCGGCCGACCACTGTCAGCGATGGATCATCGTAGCCCTCCACGGCCGTTCCGAGCCGTAAGCGGGCTCCTCACCTTCGCCGGGGCGTCAGAACCCCGTCCTCGGGCCTCCGGCCACCGGCCGTCACGCCCCCGGTCGCCACACGTACCGGACATCGGGCTCACGCTCCTCGTCGCCGAGCCCGTCGGTCCACTCGGCCGCGACGGAGCCGCGCCGTTCCCGGAACCGGTCGACCGGTGTGAGGTCAGCCGGCCGTGCCGTGCCAGCTGCGCCACAGGGCGGCGTAGGAGCCCGCGGCCGTGACGAGTTCGTGGTGGGAGCCGAGTTCGCTGATCCGGCCGTCCTCGATCACCGCGACCCGGTCGGCGTCGTGGGCCGTGTGGAGCCGGTGGGCGATGGCGATCACCGTGCGGCCCTCCAGGACGGCGGCCAGCGAGCGCTCCAGGGAGCGGGCGGCCCTGGGGTCGAGGAGTGAGGTGGCCTCGTCGAGGACCAGAGTGTGCGGGTCGGCCAGGACCAGGCGGGCGAGGGCGAGCTGCTGCGCCTGGGCGGGCGAGACCGGTTCGCCGCCGGAGCCGACGGACGTCTCCAGCCCGGCGGGCAGGGCGGCGATCCACTCCCAGGCGTCCACGGCCTCCAGCGCGGCCCGGATCTCGGACTCCCCGGCCTCCGGGCGGGCGATCAGCACGTTGTCGCGCAGTGTGCCGCGGAACACGTGGTGCTCCTGGGTCACCAGAGCCACCTGGCCGCGCAGGTCGTCCAGCGGGAGCGCGACCAGCGGGGCGCCGCCGACCGTGACCGAGCCGGCGCGCGGCCCGTGGATACCGGCGAGCAGGCGGCCCAGCGTGGACTTGCCCGCGCCCGACGGGCCGACCATGGCCAGCCGCTCCCCCGGCTCGACCAGCAGGTCGATGCCGTGCAGCACGTCGTGGCCCTCGCGATAGGCGTAGCGGACGCCGGTGGCCAGCAGTTCCCTCCCCTCGGGGACGGCCGAGCCGGTCTCGCGGTCGTCGGGCACCTCGGCGACGCCCAGCAGCCGGGCCATGGAGGCCCCGCCCACCTGGAGCTCGTCGATCCACATCAGCAGCCGGTCGAGCGGGTCGATGAGCTGCTGGACGTAGAGCGTGGCCGCGGTGACCTGGGCCAGTGTGACCCAGCCCTGGGCGTAGAACAGGCCACCGGCGACCAGCGTGGCCACGATCGGGATGACGTAGCCGAGCTCGACCGCCGGGAACCAGACCGTGCGCAGCCCGAGGGTGTAGCGTTCGGCGGCCCACGACTCGGCGATGTCGGCGTCGGTACGGCGGTGCCGCCGCTCCTGCAGGCCCAGCGCCTCCACGGCGCGGGCGCCGTTGACCGTCTCGGTCAGGCCGTCGGTCATGTCCGCGTAGGCGGCGCTCTCCCGCAGGTAACCGTCCCGCGCCCGCTTGAGGTACCACCGGGTGGAGATCCACAGGATCGGTACGGCCAGCAGCGAGGGCAGTACGAGCAGCGGCCCGGTCAGCAGCAGCGCGCCGACGGTGATCACACAGGTGACCAGGGCGATCATGGTCTCCGGTACGGCGTGCCGTACGGTGCGCGACAGCGAGTCCACGTCCCGGGAGGTCCGGCTGATCAGGTCGCCCGATCCGGCGCGCTCGACGGTGGACAGCGGCAGGCCGAGCACCCGGACGACGAACTCCTGGCGCAGCTCGGCGAGGACCTTCTCCCCGAGCCTGGAGGAGGCGTAGACGGCGAACCTGACCAGCACCCCCTGCAGGACCAGGAAACCGGCGATGCCCAGGGCGACCGCGGTGACGTCGGCCCCGGTGCCGTCCTGGACGTTCTGAACCAGCCGGCCGAGCAGCCACGGCACGGCCAGTCCGGCGACGGCGGCCAGGGCGTGCAGGCCCAGCGCCACCGTCAGCGCCCCGGGATACTTCAGGGTGAGTCCGCGGGCGTACGCCCGTACCTGCGCCCGGTCGGCGACCGGGAGGATCTGCCTGCTCATGCGCTCTCCTCGCCCCGTACCCCGCAACCGGCGGCGGCGGGCGCCCCGGACCCGGCCACCCGCTCGTCCGCGAGATCCTCTCCCCTGGTGACGACGGCCCGGTAGTCCGGGTCGACGGCCAGCAGGTCCCGGTGTGTTCCCTGGGCGCGCACGAGGCCGTCCTCCACGTAGATCACCTGGTCGGTGCGGTCGAGCACCAGCGGGCTGGTCGTGCAGACCAGCGTGGTCCGGCCGACGCGGGCCTTGGCCAGCCGGCCGGCGATGCGCGCCTCACTGTGGGCGTCCACCGCGCTGGTCGGCTCGATGAGGATGAGCACCTCGGGGTCGGCGGTCAACGCCCTGGCCAGCCGTAGCCGCTGCCGCTGGCCGCCGGAGAACTCCTGGCCCGACTCGGCGACGCGCCCGTCGAGGCCGCCGGGGAGCGCCTCGACGATGTCCTCGGCGCACGCGGCGCGCAGCGCGGCGGCGATCTCGGTGTCGGAGGCGCGGCCGGTGACGTCCAGCTCGTCTCTGAGCGCACCGGCGAACAGCCTGGCGTCGTTGTCGGCCACCAGGATCCGGCTGCGGACCTCGGCGATCGGCAGGGTGCTCAGCGGCACGTCGCCGAAGTCCACGTCGCCGTCGGCGTAGCCGCCGAGCCGGTCGGCGATCGTGACCGCCTCCTCGGGGACGGCCGCCACGACGGCGGTGAACACGCCGGGGCGGACCCCGACACCCGAGGCCACGTCGCGGAGCAGGCCACCGGCCGAGTGGCCGGCGCCACCGGTCACCTCCGGCTCCAGCTGGAGGATGCGCACCACCCGGCGGGCGGCCACGTGTCCCTTGGTCAGCTTGTCGGCCGCCTCGGTGAGCGTCCGCAGGGGGGCGATCAGGAAGACCGCGTAGCCGTAAAAGGCGACGAGCTGGCCGGCGGTGATCTCACCCCGGATCGCGAAGGTCGCGCCCAGCCAGGTCACCCCGGCGATCAGCAGGCCGGGCAGCAGGATCTGCGCGCCCTCCAGCACCGACTCCACGGCCGCCACCCGCACGCCGGCGTGCCGTACCCGCTGGGACTCGCCGGTGTAGCGGTCGGCGAAGACCTGCTCGCCGCCGATGCCGCGCAGCACGCGCAGACCGGCGACGATGTCGGCGGCGCGGGTGGACAGCTCGCCCTGCAGGTCGCGGTGGGCGTGCTGGCGCCGGTGCAGCGGCTTGAGCAGGGGGCCGACCGCGGCGGCCATGATCGGCACGCCGATCAGCACGGTCAGGCCCAGTGGCGTCGAGGTCCTGATGAGGATGACGGTGACCGCGCCGATGGCGACGATCGCGCCGACGCCCCGGAGCAGGATGTCCACCGCGTTGCCGATGTGGGCGATGTCGGAGTTGCCGACGCTGACCACCTCGCCGGTGGACATCCGCTTGGGCAGCGTCGCGCCCAGCCTGGTCGCCTGCCTGACGGTGACCTGGACCGTCCGGTAGGCGGCGCTCAGCCAGTTGTAGACGGCCATCCGGTGCCGCAGGATACCGGCGACCGCCTGCACGGCGCCGAGACCGGACAGCACCGCGGCCCAGGTGAGCAGGGCGGGCACGTCCTTGGCGGTGATCGCGTCGATGCCCTTGCCCATCACGGCCGGCACAAGCGCCATCGTGAGCCACCACAGGGTGGCGTAGCCGATGCCGATGAGCAGGTAGCCCCTCTGCCTGCGGGCCACCCAGATCAGATATCGGACCGGGCTGCGGGCGTCAGGAGTGCCGGGATCGCCGACAGGTAGGGAGCGCATAGCCCCTCCAGGCTGACAAAACCCAGCCTTCCCTGGCAAACCGTTTTCTGACCTTGAGACGCCGCCGGCACGCGAAGACGTCAATTTAGGTTGACAAATCTGCCGCGTCAACCTAAATTGACATACATGAGCGATACGGCACAGCTGGCCTCCGACGCCGGCAGCCGCGATCCGGCCGTCGGCCTGCGGGCCGTACGGGCACTGCGGATGCTGGTCGATCGACTGGAGGCCCTTCAGGTGGAGAACGCCAGAGAACAGGGGTGGTCCTGGCAGGAGATCGCCTACTGCCTGGAAGTGACCCGGCAGGCGGTTCACAAGAAGTACGCGGGCGGCCGGGGCCTGCTGAGACGGGAGAAGTGATCATGTTCGAACGGTTCCACCGGGACGCCCGCCAGGCGGTGATCCTCGCCCAGGAGAACGCGCGGCGGCTGCGTCACCGCTCCGTGGGCACCGAGCACATCCTGCTCGGCCTGCTCCAGCAGCCCGGCACCTTGTCGGCCCGCGTGCTGGGCCGGCACAGCCTCGACCACGACCGGGCCTACCGGGCCGTCGTCCGGCTCGTCCCCCGGAAACCCGGGGACACCCTCGACGCCGACGCCCTCGAATCCATCGGCATCGACCTGTCGGCCATCCGGGAGAAGGTCGAGGCCGCCTTCGGCCCCGGCGCCCTGGACCGCGAACCCGTGACGACCCGGCGGGGCCTGCTCAGCGGTCGCCACACACCCTTCGACCCCCGGGCGAAGAAGACCCTGGAACTGTCCCTGCGCGAGGCGATGCACCTGCGGCACAAGCACATCGCCGACGGGCACCTCCTGCTCGGCCTCCTCCGCGGGGGCGGCGGCCTGGCCTGCCGCGTCATCGCCGACGCGGACATCGACCCGGCGAGCCTCCGTCAGGAGATCGTCACAGAACTCCACTGAGAACCACGCCCTGACCGCGCCTCCGAGGAGACGGAAACGATCCTTCGGCCCGGCTCGACCTGGCCGAGATACTGAACAGGCAGAGTCCCCTCGCCAACATGGTCAAGACGATGCCGGTGTACGAGTCGGCGCCCCGAATGGCGCGGATGGCGGCGCGAGTCCAGCCCAACCACGACGAGTAGGGCGATCGCCAGGCACTCCATGCACGTCTGTTCGACCTGATGGCGGGGCGATCTATGTGTGGGTCAGGAGCGGACAAGGCGGGCGATGGCGTCGGAGGCTTCCTTGATCTTGGCTTCGGCCTCGGGCCCGCCCTTGGCGGTGGCTTCGGCCACGCAGTGCGCCAAATGCTCTTCCAGCAGGGCCAGGGCGAAGGACTGCAGGGCGCGGCTGGCCGCCGACACCTGGGTGAGGATGTCGATGCAGTACTTGTCTTCTTCGACCATCCGCTGCAGACCGCGGGCCTGACCTTCGATCCGGCGCAGCCGCCGCAGGTGATCCTGCTTGTTGTCGGCGTATCCGTGCATCTGCCCCCCTACGTTCAGTTTCACATCTCCTCTAATACCATACCCTCCTATGGTATTAGAGGCGGTTTGTGAATTGGATGCACCCGCGGGGAGAGCGGAAGAGGGGTGCCAGGTCACACCCCCCGAACCGTGTCAGGCGCGCGCCGCTTCCCGCTGCGCGTCGGTGGCGGTGGGCGTCGACTTGGCCTTGCGCATGAGCAGCAGGGTGAGCGCGGCCCCTATGGCGGCCACGGCCCCGGCGCCGATGAAAGCGCCCTGGAATCCGTCGGTCAGCCTGGGCAGATTCCCCAGCTCAGCGGCGCCCTGGGAGGTGGCGATCGCGGTCATGACGGCCAGGCCGAGGGCCGAGCCGACCTGGTAGGTGGTGTTGACAATGCCGGAGGCCAGCCCGCTCTCCTGCGGCCGCACCCCGGACATGGCCGACATCATCGCGGGGATGTAGGCCAGGGACATGCCGACCGCGGCAATCAGCGAGGCGGGCAGCACATCGGAGATGAATGCCCCGTCCGGACGGGCCAGGGATAGGCCCGCCACCCCGGCGGCAAGGACGAGCAGGCCACCGGCGATGAGCGGCTTGGCACCGAACCGGCCGAGCAGCTTGGCGGTGATTCCGATCATGAAGATCATGATGGCGATGGTCATCGGCAGCAGCGCCGCACCGCTGGGGAAGGCTCCATAGCCCAGCACCTGCTGCAGGTAGAGGTTGAGGAAGTACCACATCGGGATCCAGGCGGCGCCGAGCAGCGCCATCGCCAGGTTGGCGGTGGCCAGGCCAGGGGTGCGCCAGACGCCCAGCGGCATGAGGGGCTCGCGCACAGTGCGCTGGATCACCAAGAACAAGATCAGAAGCGCGACGGCTCCGGCTAGCTCCAGCAGCGTCGCAGCCGAACTCCAGCCCTGCTCGGGAGCGCGCACGATGGTGTAGACGGCCAGGGCGATGCCCGCAGTAACCGCGATGGCGCCCAGCACGTCGACCGAACCGCGCTTGCCCTGGACGGCGGGCAGCAGAGCCGGAACCGAGGCCAGGGTGGCCACGCCGATCGGCACATAGACGATGAACACCCACGGCCAGCTCAGATACTCGGTGATGACGCCGCCGAGAAACACTCCGGCGGTGCCGCCGGCCGGGGCTGCGGCACCGTACAGAGCCATGGCCTTGCCCAGCTCGCGCGGATTGTGCCCGAAGAGCATCATGAGCAGGGTCATCGAAGCCGGGGCGATGAGCGCGCCGCCGACCCCTTGGACGCCGCGGCCGAGAATCTCCACCCAGGCGTTACCCGCTGCCGCGGCGACGACGGAACCGGCGATCAGGATGATCCAGCCGGTGGTGAAGACCTTGCGGGCGCCGAACAGGTCCGACAGCCGCCCGCCGAGCAGCAGCAGGCCGCCGAAGGCGATGACATAGGCGTTGAAGACCCACTGCAGGCTGCCCTGGGAGAAGCCGAGGTCGCGCTGCATGTCCGGCAGGGCGACACCGATGATGGAGGTGTCCATGATGACCATGAACTGCGCGGTGGCGAGCACGATGAGTGCTTGCCACCTGCGTGGATTGACGGCGTTCATGCCGCACTCCTGATTCCGCGCATCTCCGCCGAGTGGCAGGATGCGTCGTAGGGGATTGGGTGTGATTCGACTCGGACCGGCCCCGCAGGTGGGCGCGCACGCCAATGCGCGCCCACCATCTGTTTGCCCAGGCGACGTCCCTCTAGGAAGCGCTGACAGGCGAGGTCTCGACCAAGGCGTAGCCTGCCTGCTCCACCGCCGCGCGGATCTCCTCATCGGAGAAGCCCGCTCCGCTGACGGTGACCGCGCCACTGACCAGATCGACCTGGACGCCGGTGACGCCGCCGACCTTGCCGACCTCAGCGGAGACTGAGGAGACGCAGTGCCCGCAAGTCATTCCGCTGACCTGATAGGCGATTCCGCCGCTGGTCTCCACCTGCGCGGAGGTGGAGTCCGCGGTGCCGCACGCACATGCCGTGCACATGAGGTCCTCCTCTCATATGTACCCCAGCGGGGTACCTCGACTTGCGACTTTAACATACCCCCCGGGGGTTCAATTCCCGTACACGTCCGCCAAGGCCGCAGCGTGGATAGCGACCTATCGGTCCACACTCCCGAGCACCCGGCCGCCATCGCCGCCAGGTTGAACGGCCGACCACGCAAGACGCTCGGCGGGGAACCCCCAGCCGAGCGTCTTGCCGCACTCCTGGCGACCGCCGATTGATAATCGCTGTCGCGACGCCCCCTTGAATCCACCCGAGGTGGCCGGGGCCTTTGGCGACGGGACTACTTGGACACCCTGAGGTAGTCGCGGTTCATCTGGGCGATGGTGTCCAGCGGGATGCCCTTGAGGCAGTCGTGGTCGAAGGCGACCGGCTCGTCCCCCTCCAGGATGAGACGCTCGTTGAGCACGTCGAGCACCTCCAGGAAGGACATGTCGGGCGACACGTCCTCCCCACGCCCGTGGGGGTGAACCGGAGCAGCACGAGATCCCGAATCACGAGCCGTCCGGGGGTGGAGGGGCCGCCCCGGGGCGGCGGTTCGTTACTCGCCGCGTTTCCGGGTGCTGTCTGCCAGGAGTGCGAGGACTTCTGCTTGGCGGTAGCGGCGGTGTCCGCCGAGGGTGCGGATGCTGGTGAGTCTTCCTGCCTTCGCCCAGCGGGTGACGGTCTTGGGGTCGACACGGAACATGATCGCGACCTCGGTCGGGGTGAGCAGCGCCTCGAAGCGGGGCGGGAGAACGGGGAAGGGGGTGATGAGGGCGGAGCCGTCACCACCGATGACCTTGATGCCTTGCATGGGGGATCTCCTGGTGGGGGTCGGGGGTATGGGCGGACGCAGTCGAGGATCTCGGTGTGTACGGCGAGCGCGGCCGGCCGGGCGTTGGGGGGTGCACCGGCCGGGCCATGGGTGCGGTCCGGCCGGTGCGGGCGGCCCTCTTCCCCCTCCAGGAGAGGGCCGCGTTGGGGTGCGACCCGGGTCCCCTCCGGCCCGG